>JALXBP010000087.1 GCA_026991395.1 Anaerolineae bacterium
ATCCGGCGGCTGCGCGAACTGGAGACGGATCGGCGCATCCTGCGGGCGACGATGGAGGCGAAGGCGCAGGCGCTCAGTGCCGATGACCTGATCCGCCTGCGTGCCGAGTACGAAGCCCGCCTGCAGGCGCAGGAGGAGGCGCACCGTCGCGCCCTGGCCGCGGCCCGCCGCGAAAGCGTCGCCGGTAGCCGCGCCGTCCTCAAGGGGAAGATGGCCGAACAGATGGCTCCCCTCCTCCCCGGTTTCGACTACCTCCCCGCCGATGCCCGCTTCCTCGGCGATCCCGTGGACTACGTCGTCTTCGACGGGTACAGTGCCTGCAAGGACGGAGGCGATTGCGCCTCCGTCGAGATCGTGATCCTCGACGTGAAGCAGGGGCAGGCGCGGCTCAGCCGTGGTCAGCGGCTCATCGCCGAGGCGGTCGCCTCCGGTCGTGTCCGCTTCGAGGTCGTCCACGTGCGGGATGACGGCCGCATCGAGCGCCGCATCTGGCCGGAATCGGACTGAGCTTTGCCCTGCCATCTTCCCGAAAGGAGCCGAGATGAGCCTCATCGATGAGATTTTCTCGCAACCGGCGGTGCTCCGCGAGGCGATGAGGGCCGAGTACGCGCACATCGAACGCATCGCCGCCCGGCTGCGCGATGCGGATGTGCGCTTCCTCTTCATCGCGGCGCGCGGAACGTCCGACAATGCCGCGCTGTACGCCAAGTATCTCTTCGGGGCCTGCAACGGGCTGCCCGTCGCCCTGGCCGCGCCGTCGCTCTTCACCATCTACCGGCAGCCGCCGCGGGTGGAAGGAGCGCTGGTGATCGGCATCTCGCAGTCTGGCCAATCGCCGGACATCGTCAGCGTGCTGGAGGAGGGACGGCGTCAGGGCGCGCCCACTCTGGCGATCACCAATGCGCCGGATTCGCCGCTGGCGCAGGCCGCCGACTTCGTCATCGACGTCCACGCCGGTGCCGAGTTGGCCGTCGCGGCGACGAAGAGCTACACGGCCCAACTCCTCGCCGTCGCCATGCTCTCCGTTGCGCTGGAAGGCTCGGCGGAACGGCTCGAGGTGTTGCGCAGCGTGCCCGATCGCGTAGCGGAGATTCTGGAGCGGGCAGAGACCATCGAGCCGATGGCCGCCCGTTATCGCTATATGGAGCAGTGCGTGATCCTCGGGCGGGGCTACAACTACGCGACCGCCTTCGAGTGGGCCTTGAAGATGAAGGAGTTGACCTACACCGTTGCGCAGCCCTACTCCTCCGCCGACTTCCGCCACGGCCCCATCGCCGTCGTCGAGCGCGGCTTCCCCGTGATGGCCGTCGCGCCGCACGGCGCTGTCTTCGACGATCTCCTGGCGCTCCTCCGCGAACTGGCGGAGGAGCGGCGCGCCGAGTTGGTCGTCGTCTCCGACGAGGAGGCCGCCCTCGCCACGGCCACGACTCCCCTGCCTATGCCCGCCGTGCCGGAGTGGGTCTCCCCGCTGATGAGCATCATTCCCGCCCAGCTTTTCACCTTCTCCCTGACGGTCGCCCGCGGTCTGGACACGGAGCGCCCCCGCGGTCTGCGGAAGGTTACGCGAACGCGGTAGCGAGCGTATCACAAGAGGCCGGCAGTATCCTCTCTGGGCACTGCCGGCCTCTTCCTGACTTTGGCCTCCATAAACGAACTCTTATCCGCCGTTAATCCCGTTCTTATTTTCCCCGCGTATACTGCGGGTGCATTTGGGGAGAATCCCCGGAGGTATCATCAGAGACAAGGGAGGTTGAGATGAGCAAGATCGTAGGGATCGACTTGGGAACGACCAACTCGGTTATCGCCGTCATGGAGGGCGGCCAGGTTACGGTCATCCCCACGGCGGAAGGTGGCCGACTGTGCCCCTCCGTGGTGGCTTTCACGAAGAATGGGGAGCGTCTGGTCGGCGTGCCCGCCAAGCGGCAGGCGGTCGTCAACGCCGAAAACACCATCTACTCGGTCAAGCGGCTGATGGGACGCCGCTACGACGATCCGGAAGTCGAGATCACCAAGAAGATGGTTTCTTACGAGATCGTACCTGGCCCGCAGGGCGACGCCCGCGTGCGCGTGCCGGTCGTCAACAAGGTCTACACGCCGCAGGAGATCTCGGCGATGATCTTGCAGAAGCTGAAGAAGGACGCCGAGGCCTACTTAGGCGAGCCGGTTACGCAGGCGGTTATCACCGTACCGGCGTACTTCAACGATAGCCAGCGACAGGCGACGAAGGACGCGGGGCAGATCGCCGGGCTGGAAGTGCTGCGCATCATCAACGAACCGACGGCAGCGGCGCTGGCCTACGGGCTGGACAAGAAGACGGACGAGACCATCCTCGTCTTCGACCTGGGTGGCGGCACCTTCGACGTCTCCATCCTCGAAGTGAGCGAGGGGATGATCGAGGTGCGGGCGACCAATGGCGACACCCACCTGGGTGGCGACGACTGGGACGAGCGCATCGTCCACTGGATGCTCGACGAGTTCAAGAAGGAGTACGGCATCGACCTGAGCCAGGATCGCCAGGCGATGCAGCGGCTGCGCGAGGCAGCGGAGAAGGCGAAGATCGAACTCTCCACGATGATGGAGACGGAGATCAACCTGCCCTTCATCACCGCCGACGCCTCCGGGCCGAAGCACCTGCAGATGCGCCTGACGCGCGCCAAGTTCGAGCAGTTGACGAAGGACCTGGTGGAGCGCTGCCGCGTTCCCTTCGAGAAGGCGCTGGCCGATGCCAAGCTGACGCCCGCCGATCTCGACGAGATCGTCCTCGTCGGTGGCGCGACCCGTATGCCGATGATCCAGCAGTTGGTGCGCGAACTGACCGGCGGCAAGGAGCCGCACAAGGGCGTCAACCCGGATGAGGTCGTCGCCGTCGGCGCGGCCATCCAGGGCGGCGTCCTCGCGGGCGAGGTCAAGGACATCCTCCTGCTCGACGTTACGCCGCTTTCGCTCGGCGTGGAGACGCTCGGAGGCCGGATGACCGTCCTCATCCCGCGCAACACGACCATTCCGGTGCGCAAGTCGGAGATCTTCACCACGGCGACCGACGGTCAGACGGCGGTGGACATCAAGGTCTATCAGGGCGAGCGCCCGATGGCGGCGGACAACATGCTGCTCGGCCAGTTCCGGCTGGACGGCATCCCGCCCGCGCCGCGCGGTGTGCCGCAGATCGAAGTCTCCTTCGACATCGACGCCAACGGCATCCTCAACGTCTCGGCGAAGGACAAGGCGACCGGGCGCGAGCAGAAGATCACCATCACCGCCTCCACCAACCTGAGCAAGGATGAGGTCGAGCGCCTGGTCGAGGAGGCCAAGCGCCACGAGGCCGAGGATCGCCGCAAGCGCGAACTGGTGGATGCCCGCAATGAAGCCGACGCGCTCATCTACCAGATGGAGAAGCTGCTGCGCGACGAGGGCGAGAAGGTTCCCGCCGACGTGCGCAGCGAGGTCGAGGCGAAGATCGAGGCCGTCAAGCAGGTGAAGGACGGCGACGATGCCACCGCCATCCGCCGCGCGATGGACGAACTGCGCCAGGCGGCGATGAAGATCGGGCAGACGATGTACGGCGGCCAGACCGGTCCCCAGGGGCCGATGGGGCCGAACGTCGGGCCGGGGGCTGCGCCCGGCCCGCAGACGGGCGAAGGGCCGAGCGGCCCCGACGTCGTGGACGGCGAATATCGCGAGGTCTAAGCGGCGCTGAGTTCGGACGACGTGTCCGGCAGTGGGAAGGGGGTGGGTTGTACCGCCCCCTTCCTTGCTGGAAGCGCTGCTGTGGGATGCGAAAGGGGAGGTGAGTGATGGTCAAGGAAGAGAAAGAGAAGAAAGTCCGCATTCCGGTGAAGCGTGAGGGCGATGGGGAAGACCCCATCGTGGAGGTCGGAGAGGTCGAAGAGCAGGTGGCGGCGGATGAGGCCGTGGAAGCAGCGCAGGCGGCACAGGCCCGCGCCGAGGAAGAGCGCGATCGCCTCGCCGCCGAGCGCGACGAGTGGCGCGACAAAGCGCTGCGCCTCCAGGCCGAGATGATCAACTTCCGCAAGCGGCAGGAGCGCCACGCCGAAAACCGCATCGAAAGCGAGCGCGAGCGGCTCCTGCGGGCGATGCTGGAAGTAGCCGACAACTTGGAGAAGGCGCTGGCCAACGCCGACCGCGACGACCCGCTCTATCGGGGCGTGAAGATCACCTACGACGGCCTCCTCAACTTCCTGCGGCAGGAAGGCGTCGAGGCCATCGAGGCGGAAGGCCGCCCCTTCGACCCGAACTGGCACGAAGCGGTCGCCAAAGTCCCCGCCCAGGAGGGCCAGGAGGCGGACGAGACCGTCGTCGCCGTGGAGCGGAAGGGCTATCGTCGGGGTGAGAAGGTGTTGCGTCCGGCGCGGGTCGTCGTGAGCGTCAAATCATAGCCGAAGGGCCGACGTGGAGGCGTAGATGGAATACAAGGACTACTACAAGATTCTCGGTGTCCCGCGCAACGCAGACGAGAAGGCCATCAAGCAGGCCTTCCGGCGGCTGGCGCGCAAGTATCACCCCGACGTCAACAAGAGCAAGGAGGCCGAGGAGAAGTTCAAGGAGATCAACGAAGCCTACGAGGTGCTTTCCGACCCCGAAAAGCGCAAGCTCTACGACCAGTTCGGGGCGCAATGGCAGCAGTGGCAGCACGCAGGCGGCCAGGCGGACGACTTCTGGAAGCAGTGGGCGCAGCAACAGGGCGGCGGGCCGCGCGTCCACGTCCAGTACGGCACGGCGGAAGACCTCTTCGGCGAAGGTAGCCCCTTCTCCGACTTCTTCCAGCAACTCTTCGGCGGCTTCGGCGGCGTGCGCGGCGGCGGGATGGAGGACATCTTCGGCGGCTACACCGGCACACGCCGCACGGCGGCACGTCCGCGCAAGGGGCAGGACTACGAGCAGCCGGTCGAGATCACCCTGGCGGAGGCCTACGACGGCACCAAGCGCCTGCTCCAGCTTGAAGACCGCCGCCTGGAGGTGAAGATTCCCGCCGGCGCCGACAACGGCACGCGCGTGCGCATCGCCGGAGCCGGTGGGCCGGGCTACCGTGGGGGGCCGAGGGGCGATCTCTACCTCGTCGTCAACGTCATCCCCGACCCGCGCTTCCGCCGCGAGGGGGACGACCTGCACACCGAGGTCCTCGTCGATCTCTACACGGCCATCCTCGGCGGCGAGGTCGCCGTCCCGCTGCCCAACGGGCGCACCGTGATGCTGCGCATCCCGCCGGAGACGCAGAACGGGCGCACCTTCCGCCTGCGCGGCAAGGGCATGCCGCACCTGAACCGTCCCGACCTGCGCGGCGATCTCTACGCCACGGTGAAGGTGCAGCTTCCGCAGCACCTGACGCCGAAGGAGCGGAAGCTGTTCGAGGAACTGCGTCGGCTGCGCCAAGGGCGCTGATGCAGTTCGACTGAATCTGAACCCTTTCAATGGAGGTGAGCGATGAAGGAACTGAAGATCGGATCGGCCGTTTTCTGCACCGACGGCAAAGTCGGTGAACTCTACCGCGTCGTGCTCGACCCGGAGACGCTGGAAGTTACCGATCTCATCGTGCGCGAGGAGGGCCTCGACGCCCCGGCCCGCGTCGTCCCGATGGACGAGGTGGCCGACTGGGACGACGAGCAGGTCAGGCTGAAGATCGACCGCGAGACCTTCCTCCGCTGCCGCGAGTACCGCGAGGAGGAGTTCGTCCCGGCGACGGAGAGCCTCGGCTACGCCGAGGAGGAGGCGGTGATGTGGGGCACCGTCTATCAGACGCTGCCGCCGCAGTTCTACATCCCCGTCGTCTGGGAGCGGGTGAAGGAGGGCGTCCCCGCCGACCGTCCCGTCCTGCGGCGTGGCCTGCCCGTCTTCACCGCCGATGGCAGGAAGATCGGCACGCTCGACCACCTGCTGGTGGAGCGGGAGAGCGGGCGGATTGCCTACCTGGCGGTGCGCAAGGGGCTGCTCCTGCGCCACAGCCGCCTCATCCCCGCCGAGGCGGTGGCGAAGGTAACCGACGAGGGCGTCTCCCTCAAGCTCTCGCTGGAGGAGATCTGCAAGCTGCCGCACTTCACCAGCCGCAGCGATGCTGCCATCGCGCAGGAGCTGCGCCGCCTGCTGGACGAGGAGGATGAGTTCGACTTCTCCGCCGTCCACGTCGGCGTGGACAAGGGGCACGTAACGCTGACCGGCCACGTCCCCTCCATCAAGGCCAAGCGGCGGGCGGAGGCGCTGGCGCGGGGCATCTTGGGCGTCGTCGGCGTCAGCAACCACCTCATCACCGACGGCGACCTGAAGGCCCGCGTCATCACCGCGCTGGCCGCCGATCCGCGCACGGCCTTGCTCGACGTGGAGGTCGAGTGCTCGCTGGGCAAGATCACGCTGCGCGGCGTCGTCCCCTCGGAGGCGCACAAGGAGGCCGTGCTGGAGGTGGTGCGCCACGTGCCCGGCGTCGTCGCCGTCGAAGCGCACCTGGAGATCGACCCGAAGGCGCACGAGCCGCACATGCCGCCCGCCTTCACCAGCTTCGGCATCGTGCCCGTCGAATCGTAGGCTGGGCGGGAGGGACGCAACGCGCGTCCCTCCCCCACGAGAGGCGGACGGCCCGCTCGTCCGCTTCCCGTGGGGGCTGAAGTCAAGCCACATCAAACCACGCAGGAGGTGAAGGGATGAAGGAACTACGCATCGGAGCCGAGGTTTTTTCCAAAGAAGGGAAGAAGGCCGGTGAACTCTACCGGGTTGTGCTCGACCCGGAGACGATGGAGGTTACGGACCTCATCGTCCGCAAGGGGCTGCTAATGAAGAAGGATCGTGTCGTGCCCGTCTCGCTCGTTGACCATCTGGACGAAGCGGGCAACGTCCATCTGAAGATCGGGCTGGAGGAACTGGCACAATGCCGCGAATACCGTGAGATCGAATTCACCGTGCCGGTGAGGGATGACCTCATCCCCGCGCCCTACGCCCAGGGCGGGGCGCTCTACTGGCAGACCTACTACCAGAGCCTGCCGCGCGAGGACTACGTGCTGATGACGCGCGAGCGTGTGAAGGAAGGCGTGCCGCAGGATCATCCCGTACTGCGGCGCGGTCTGCCCATCTTCCTCAAGGACGGGCGCAAGCTCGGCGTGCTGGATCACCTCGTCGTCGAGCGGGAGACGGGGCGGATCGCCTACCTGGCGGTACGCAAGGGGCTGCTCCTGCGCCACAGCCGCCTCATCCCCGTGGAGATCATCGACTCGATGGACGATGAGGGGATCTACCTCAACGCCACGCTGGAGGAGGTACAGGCGATGCGGCACTACAAGGAGCGCGACGACGAGGCCATCCGCCGCGCGGTGGAACGCCGCCTGAACGAAGCGGAAGCGTTCGACTTCAGCGGCGTAACGGTGGAGGCGCAGCACGGCGAGATCACGCTGCGCGGCAACGTGGCGACCATCGCCGCCAAGCGCCACGCCGAGCGTCTGGCGCGGGGTGTTCAGGGCGTCGTCGGCGTGCGCAATGCGCTGACCAGCGACACCGAACTGACGGCCCGCATCGTCACCGCGCTGGCGCAGGACGAGCGCACCTCGCTCCTGTCCATCGAGGTCGCCGTCGATCGCGGCATCGTTACCCTGCGGGGCGAGGTCCCCACGGCGGAGCACCGGGAGGCGGCGGAAGCCATCGCCCGCGCCGTCCCCGGCGTCGTCACCGTCGTCAACGAACTGAAGGTCGTGCCGGAGGACCGGTTCCCGACGCCGCCCCTCTACACCACGCTGATGATGCGGCAATCGTAGCCGCGCCCAGACCAGATCACCTGAACGGAGGTTACGCAGATGAATGCATTGGATTTGGAACGTATGGAACGGGTCAACCTGATCGGAGATGACGAGCGCGGTTTCGACTTCGTGCGCATCGATGACGTGAAGGAGATGGAGGCGGTGAAACTCGACCACACCGGTGTCCTCACCGCCTACCTCGACATCACGCCGACGGCGTTGGCCGCCGGCAAGACGCGCGTCGAACTCAAGAACCTCATCAAGGAAAAGAGCGCGACGATCGAGAACAAGAAGGAGCGTCGCCTCTTCGAGAACGCGGGCGCGGAGATGGTGGACTACCTCCAGAGCGGCGTCCTCCCCGGTCGCGGGATGGTGCTCATCTACGTGCCGGAGGAGAAGCTCTGGCGGGCCTATCGGCTGCCCGTCCCCTTCGAGACGCGCATCGCCTGGGAGGAGCGCCCCTACCTGCGCCCGATGCTCCTCCTGATGGACGAGTTCGAGCCTTACGGCGTCATCCTCGCCGACCGCGAGAAGGCCCGCTTCTTCCTCTCCTACCTCGGCGAGGTCGCCGAGTACGACATCAAAGTGGAGGGCGAGGCGCTGCCCAAGCGGGCCGGCAGCGGCTGGTCGGAGGCCAACTACCAGCGCAAGGTGGAGGAGCTTGCCAAGAAGCACTTCAAGAACGTGGTGAATGTCGCCCGCAAGCTGGCGGAGATGGACGGCTGGGAGCGGCTCGTCCTCGCCGGAACGGACGAGAATATCCGCCGGATGGAGAGCCTGCTGCCGAAGGCGATGCAGGAGATCATCGCCGGTCGCTTCAACGCGCCCATCGACGCCAACTTCAACCTGGTACGCGACCGCGTGCTGGAGATCGAAGCGCAGCGCGAGCGCGAGGTGGAAAAGGAGCGCGTCGAAGCGCTCATCACCCGCGCCCGCAAGGGCGAACGCGCCGTGCTGGGTCTGACGCCCGTCCTCGACGCGACGCAGCAGTACCGGCTCTACATGCTCCTCGTCCCCGCCGACTTCCACACGCCGGGCTGGCACTGCACACAGTGCCCGGGGCTGGTTTCCGAGGTGGATCATCCCGAATCCACCACCTGCCCCTACTGCGGTGCGCCGCTCGACCACGATGAGGACATCATCGACCTGCTGATGCAGCGGGCGGTGGATCAGGAGGCCATCCTGGAGGTGGTGCGCGGCGAGGAGCGCGACCGTCTGCTGGAGGAGGGGCCGATCGGGGCACTGCTGCGCTTCTGAGGACCGAGGAGGTGAGAGATGTTCAAGCGCATACTCTTCGCGCACAACGCAACGCCCGCCGCCGAGCGTGCCCTGCTCTACGTGGAGCACCTGGCGCGGGTGGAGGAGGCGGAGGTCATCGTCCTGCACGTCTACCAGAAGCCGGACAACTACGTGGCGACCCACGGCTACGAGGCCCTCGTCGCCGCGCTGGAGGCGGTCGCGCAGGAGGTCGTCAACGACGCCACCACCGAGTTGCAGCGCGAGGGCATCGAGGCGCGGGGCATCGTCACGACGGGCGACCCGGCCCGTCAGATCGTGGAGATCGCCCGTCGGGAGGAGGTGGCGCTCATCGTCCTGGGCACGCGCGGCCCTTCCAGCGTGAAGGAGTTGCTGCTGGGCGATGTGAGCGCCGAGGTCTTGCGCTACGCGCACTGCCCCGTCCTCCTTGTCCCGTAGCGGAGGCGTCCTACAATCCACCCAGCCGCGCACAGGCCGTGCGCGGCTGACGATTTTCGCAAGGAGGGAAACGATGAAAAAGTGGATCGTAACCTTGACCATCGTGCTGGCCCTGCTTGCCAGCAGTCTGGCCTGCGTCGCGCTGGAGACGCGGGCACCGGAGGCCACCGTCCCCACCCCCTCGCAGGGCGGGGAGGCTGCCGTACCCACCCGGCCCCCCGTCGTCGTGGAGGGCGACACCGCCTTGAGCGACCTCCAGTCGGAGGTGGAGGCGGTCTATCAGGCGGTGGGCGATTCCGTGGTCAATATCTCGGTAACCAGCATGGCCTACGATTTCTTCATGCGCCCCATCCCGCAGGAGGGCACCGGCTCCGGCTTCGTTTACGATGACAAGGGCCACATCGTGACCAACTATCACGTCGTCGCCGGAGCGCAGGAGATCAACGTCGCCTTTGCCGACGGCACCAACCTGCCGGCGAAGGTCGTCGGCGTCGATCAGATGAACGATCTGGCCGTCATCCAGGTGGACGCAGACCAGGTTCACGTCCCGCCGCTGACGTTGGGCGATTCGGATGACCTGCACGTGGGGCAGTTCGTCGTCGCCATCGGCAACCCCTTCGGGCTGGAGCGCACGCTGACCTTCGGCGTCATCAGCAGCTTAGGGCGGATCATCGAAAGCCCGGAGGAGGGCTACTTCATCGGCGACGCCATCCAGACCGACGCGGCGATCAACCCCGGCAACTCCGGCGGACCGCTGCTCGACCTGGAGGGGCGCGTCCTCGGCGTCAACGCGCAGATCGTCAGTCCCAGCCGTGCGAGCGCGGGCATCGGCTTCGCCATCCCCGTCAACACGGTGAAGCGCGTCGTGCCGGAACTGATCGCCAACGGGCACTACGATCATCCCTACATGGGCGTCCAGCTCTTCGACCTGAGCCGCTACGGCGACATGCTCCGCCGCGCCGGGGTGGACGTGCCGACGAAGGGGCTGCTCATCCTGGAGGTCGAGCCGAACTCCCCGGCGGAGAAGGCGGGCCTGCGCGGCGGTGATCACACCATCACCTTCGGCGGGGCGCGGCGCTTCCCCGTCGGCGGCGACATCATCACCGCCATCAACGGCCACGAGGTCGCCTCCTGGCGCGACCTGAATACCTACCTGGAGTTGCACACTCACGTCGGCGACACCATCGAGCTGACCATCCTCCGCGACGGCAAGGAGCAGACGGTCTCGCTGACGTTGGGCGCTCGCCCGCAGCCGTGAGCGCGCCCGCGTGGCGCAGAGAGGCGATCGCAGAAGGGGCGCATCGTTGCGCCCCTTTCGTCGTCACGAGGTGCTCATTGCCGCCGTGCCAGCATCCGCTCGAAGAGGGCCTCGTAGTGCGACACCGTCTTTTCGGTGGAAAAGAGCGCCTCGATCTCGGCGCGGGGACGGCGGTAACGCTCGCGGTCGGCCAGGACGCGGAGGATTGCCTCGGCAAGGCCGCGTCCGTCGCCCACCGGGGCGATCTCCCCCATCCCCGTCTGGAGCACCGGCTGGCGCACGCCGGGCAGGTCGCTGGCGACGGAGGGGGTCCCGCAGAGCATCGCCTCCACCTGCACCAGCCCGAAGGATTCCGTCGAGTTGAGGCTGGGCACCGTCAGCACATCGAGGTTGGGGTAGAAGGCCGCCATCTCCTGCGGCGAGAGGACGCCGAAGAAGCGCCAGTGGCCCGCCGCTTCGTAGCGGCGGATGACGGGCATCAGGCGGCGGGCGTAGGCCCCCTCGCCGACGACGTGCTCGTACTGCCCGGCGAACCAGACCTGCGCCTGCGGATGGCGTTCGAGGATGAGGGGGAGCGCTTCCAGGAGCACCTCCACGCCCTTCTCGGCGGCGAAACGGGCGGCCATCCCGATGATCGGCCCCTTCCCCTGCGGATTGTGCTGCGCGCGGAAGGCGGCGATGGCCTCCGGCGGGGCGGCGGGCATCTCGACCGGCGGGGGGATGATGGTCAGCTTGTCGGCGAAGCGGCGCAGGTAGGGCGAATGGTCGGCGAAGTCCTGCGTGTAGGCCACGACGCGATGGGAAGCCCGCCCGGCGAGATCGTTCATCAGGTTCACGACGTGGTTGACGAGGGCGTTGAACGGCCCCATCGGCAGCTTGAGATCGCAGTGGTAGGTGAGGACGGTCGGCTTGTCGAGGAGCCGCCCGCGCAGCGCCACCCCCGCCGCGTCGAACTGCGGCAGGTGGAGGCTGATCACGTCGCTCCACAGCGCCCAGCGCCAGGCGTGCAGGCCTAACGTCGGCATGATGACCCCCTTGCTGATGCGGAAGAGGACGGGGACGCGCACCACGCGCACGCCGTCCATCCGTTCCTCGTAGGGCAGGTCGCGGCGGAAGTGAGAGGTGAGGATGGTAACCTCGTGCCCGCGCCTGGCCAGGCCCCGCGCCATACGCTCGGCGTAGATCGTCAGCCCGCTGGTGTGAGGCCGGTAGTAGGTCAGCATGATGAGGATGCGCACGCCGACGACCTCCTGCCTCAGTCCGCGAAGAGTTCCCGGTGGGCGACGACCCACTCGTACAGCCGCTCGATCCCTCTTTCGACGCCGACGCGCGGTCGCCAGTCGAGCAGCCGTGCCGCCTTGCGGATGTCGGAGACGTAGATGCGCTGGTCGCCGGGACGCCACGGGCCGTAGGCGACGGGGACGGGATGGCCGGTCAGTTGCTCCAGCAGCGGCCCGAACTCCCGCCAGACCGAAAGCTGATTGTCCGGCCCGCCGCCGACGTTGAAGACCTCCCCCGCCACGCGGTCGATGCGGGCGATGGCGGCATCGTAGGCGTCGAGCAGGTCCTCGACGAAGAGGAGATCGCGCACCTGCTTGCCGTCGCCGTAGATGGTCAGCGGCCGTCCCGTCACGGCGGCGATGACGAACCAGGCCACCCAGCCCTGATCCTCGATGCCGAACTGGCGCGTGCCGTAGATGCAGCTTTGGCGGAAGACGACCGTCGGCAGGCCGTAGATGCGGGCGTAGTCGCGCACGTACTGGTCGCCCGTCCCCTTGGAGCAGCCGTAGGGCGAGTGGAAGTCGAGCGGGAAGTCCTCCGCGATGCCGTGGGGGAAGTCGCGGTAGGCGTAGCGCGTCGCCTCCTCGACAACGGCGACCCCTTTCATCTCCCCGTACACCTTGTTCGTCGAAGCGTAGAGGACGACGGGGGGCGTATCGCGTCGCAGTGCGGCCAAGCGGGCGGCCTCCAGCACGTTGAAGGTGCCCAGCGCATTCGCCTCGAAGTCGGCGCGGGGATGGAGCACCGAGGTCGTTACCGCCACCTGTCCCGCCAGGTGGACGATGACGTCGGCGGAGCCCGCCGTCGCGGTGAGCAGGGCCGCATCGCGCACGTCGCCTTCCACGAAGGTGAACCCCGTCTCCCCGAACTCGGCACGCAGCCAGGCCAGGTTGAGCACCGCGCCGCGGCGGGAGAGGTTGTCGTAGATGACGACGTCCTCGCCGCGGGCGATGAGCCGATGCGCATAGTTCGAGCCGATGAATCCGGCACCACCGGTGATCAGGTAACGCATAGTCCCTCCTAATGTTCGACGCCCGCTGCTGCGGAGGTGATCTTCCCCAAGGAGAGGCCCCAAGCGGAAAGCGCCGCAATCCCCAGCAGCGAGCCGAGCAGATAGTTGATCAGATGGGCGACGATGGCATAGGCGATCGCGCTCCCGTCGTCGATGCCGTAGCCCCGGGTGAGCACGAGGCGGATCGCTTCGTGGAAGGTGCCGATACCGCCGGGCGCGGGCAGGGCCATCCCGAAGGCCGTCGCCCAGGTTACCACCGCGCCGCCGAGTCGGGCCGAAAGGCCGAAGGCCCGCAGGGCGAGCGCGAAGGAGAGCGCCACGCCGCCCCACGTCAGCGCCGTCCAGAGGAGGATAGGCGGCCAGCGCCGCCACGACCCCATCGCTGCCAGTTCGCCCTGGAGCGCGAGCAGCCGCTCGACCAACGGGCGCAGCTTCGGTGGGATCGCCCATCGCCGCAGGTCGAGGCGCACCAGGGCGACGAAGGCCGCCAGCAGCCCCACCGTCCCCACGGCGGCCAGTAGCCCGGCATTCCGCGCCGAGGCGAGCGCGGGGATGAAGGGGAGCGTCGCCAGCAGGAGCAGGGCCACCGCGAGCAGGTCCAACGACCGTTCGACGACCATCGCCGAGAGCGCCGCCGTCGCCGAGAAGGGGGAGCGCCACGAGGTTACGAGCGCCTTGGCCACATCGCCCAGCCGCAGCGGGATGAGGTTGCTCACCAGGTAGCCGATGCCGATGATGCCCGTCGCCTCGCGCCAGGGCAGATGCCCGCCGGTGAGCAGCCGCCAGCGGTAGCCCCGTGCCATCAGGCCCAATGTGGCCGCCACCGTCGCCGCCGCCACCCAGCCCCAGCGAGCACGGCGCAGGGCCGCTCCCAGCGCGGCGAAGTCGAGATGGTGGAGCGTCAACGCCAGCCCGATGCCCATAGTGAGCAGGGCGATCAGCACACGAGCCATCTTCCTCATAGGCTCCGATTATACCACGGGTTGCTTTCCTCTCGCCACCGGCGGCGGACGGGGATTCTTTGACAACGCCGCTCAGTTCGGTACAATCTCGGCATCCTGGCAAGCGATTCCGCCGCGGCAGCAGGCATCACCGCGGCGCTCACGGAGGTCAACCGATGAAAAAGAAGCCGACCAGCGCCGAGATACGACAGGCTTTCCTGGACTTCTTCGCCGCGCGGGGGCACACCATCGTCCCCAGCGCGAGCCTCGTGCCGCAGAACGACCCGACGCTCCTCTTCACCAATGCGGGGATGAACCAGTTCAAGGATGTCTTCTTAGGCACGGGGACGCGCCCCTACACGCGGGCGGCGGATACGCAGAAGTGCATGCGCGTCGCGGGCAAGCACAACGACCTGGAGGACGTGGGGCGCGACGGCACGCACCACACCCTCTTCGAGATGTTAGGCAACTGGTCCTTCGGCGACTACTACAAAAAGGAGGCCATCGCCTGGGCGTGGGAACTCCTGACGCAGGTGTACGGCCTGCCCGCCGAGCGGCTCTGGGTCAGCGTCTTCGAGGACGACGAGGGCGACCTGGGCCGCGATGAGGAGACGGCGACCTTCTGGCGCACCGAGACGACGATCGATCCGGAGCACATCACCTTCTTCGGGCGCAAGGACAACTTCTGGGAGATGGGGGAGACCGGCCCCTGCGGGCCGTGCAGCGAAATCCACCTCGACCGCGGGCCGGAAGCCTGCGACAAGCAGGACGTGCCCGGCCACGTCTGCCGCGTCAACGGCGATTGCCAGCGCTTCATCGAGCTGTGGAACCTCGTCTTCATCCAGTACAACCGCCACGAGGACGGCACGCTGGACCCGCTGCCCGCCCGCCACGTCGATACGGGGATGGGGCTTGAGCGGCTGACGGCCGTCCTCCAGGGGACGCTTTCCAACTACCGCACCGACCTCTTCTGGCCGATCATCCTCCAGACGCAGGCGATGGCCGGGCAGAGCGAGGCGGAGCGCGAGGCGAATATCGTCGGCTACCGCGTCATCGCCGACCACATCCGCGCGGTAACCTTCCTCATCGGCGACGGCGTCCTCCCTGCCAACGAGGGGCGGGGCTACGTCCTGCGGATGATCCTGCGGCGTGCGGTGCGCTTCGGGCGGAAGCTGGGCTTCACCGAACCCTTCCTCGCCCCGCTGGCGCAGCGCGTTATCGAGATGATGGGCGGCGTCTTCCCGGAACTGCCGCAGCGCGCCGACTTCATCAAGGCGACGATCACCGCCGAGGAGCGGCGCTTTTTCCGCACGCTCGACCAGGGGCTGGAGAAGCTGGAGGAGGTCATCGCGCAGGTGCGGGCGGCGGGCGGCGAGACCATCCCCGGCGAAGCGGCCTTCTTCCTCCACGACACCTTCGGGCTGCCGCTGGAGGTTACCCGCGACGTGGCGGAGGAGCACGGTCTGCGCGTGGACGAGGCGGGCTACCACGCGGCCCGCGAGGCGCAGCGTGCCCGTGCCCGCGCGGCGGGCGAGTTCAGGATGGAGGCGGACGGCCACGCCTACCTCTACCCGCTGCTGCTGGAGCAGGCACAGGCGGCGAACGGCGGCGAGCCGCTGCGCTATGACCCTTACGGGCCGCTGACGGTGCCCACGCGCATCGTCGGCCTGCTGCGCGGCGACGCGCTTGCAGAGGAGGCGGAGGCGGGCGACGCGGTGGAGGTCGTCCTCTCGGCGACGAACTTCTACGTCGAATCGGGCGGGCAGGTCTCCGACACGGGGCGCATCGTCGGCGAGGGCTGGGAGATCGCCGTGGAGGATGTGCGCCGTCCCATCGAGGGGATGGTCGTCCACGTGGGGAAGGTCGAGCGCGGGCGGGTGCGCTTCGGCGACGAGGGGACGGCGGAGGTCGATGCGGCGCGCCGCCGGGACATCATGCGCAATCACACCGCGACGCACCTGCTCCACAAGGCGCTGCGCGAGGTGCTCGGCAGCCACGTGGCGCAGGCCGGTTCGCTCGTCGCACCCGACCGGCTGCGCTTCGACTTCAACCACGAGCGCCCGCTCACCCCGGAGGAGCGCGACGCCATCGAGCGCATCGTCAACGCCGCCATCCGCGCCGACTACGAGGTCGTCCCCCGGCAGGAGCACTACCGCGACGCGCTGGCGCAGGGCGTCATCGCGCTCTTCGAGGAGAAGTACGGCGAGGTGGTGCGCGTGCTGCGCATCGGCCCGGCGGATGCGCCCTTCAGCCAGGAGTTGTGCGGCGGGACGCACGTCGAGCGGACGGGGCAGATCGGCACCTTCGTCATCGTCGAGGAGAGCGGCATCGGGGCCGGGCTGCGCCGCATCGAGGCAATGACGGGACGCGGGGCGATTGCCTGGCTCCAGGCGATGCGTGCCCGCCAGGAGGAGGCGGCGCGGCTGGTCGAGGCGACGCCGGAGAGGCTGGTCGAGCGGCTCCAGCGCCTGAAGGAGGAGATGCGCGATCTGCGCCGCGAGCGCGACAGGCTGACGCGCAGGCTGGCCCGCGCCGAGTTCGAGGCGCTGCTGGGCCGCGTGGAGGCGGTGGAGGGCGTGCCGCTCCTCGCCGCGCGGGTGGATGTCCCCGACGCGGAGCGGCTGCGCGAGATGGCGGACTGGTTCCGCGACAAGGTCGGCGACGGCGTCGTCGTCCTGGGGACGGTGGTCAACGGCAAGCCGCTCCTCATCGCGGCGACGACGGAGGCGATGGTCGAGCGCGGCGTCCACGCCGGAAAGCTCGTCAAGGCGCTGGCGCGGATCGTCGGCGGCGGAGGCGGCGGTCGTCCCTCGATGGCGCAGGCGGGCGGACGGGATGCCTCCCGTCTGGACGAGGCGCTGGCCGCCGCGAAGGAAGAACTCCGCGCGATGCTGGCGTAGCCCGGCAGGAGCGAGTATCCATCATCCCAGGAAAAAAGGAGGGGCGGCGGAAAGTCGCCCCTTTTCAGACGGAGAACCGAGGTTGCAATGAACGACGAGAGCCACGGACAACGACGTGAGACGATCAAGAAGGACCTGATGTTCTACCGCTTCTCGCTCTACGGCTTCCTGAAGAACCTGCGGCTCTTCGAGCCGTTCCTCATCCTCATCTTCCTGGATGGCGGGCTGAACTATTTCCAGATCGGCCTGCTCTACTCGGTGCGCGACATTGCGACGAATATCCTAGAGGTGCCGACGGGCGTCTTCGCCGACATCTACGGGCGGCGCAAGTCGATGGTGATGTCGTTCCTCTCCTACATCATTGCCTTCATCGTCTTCTACCTCTTCCCCAACTTCTACGCCTACGTTGGTGCGATGATCCTCTACGCCTTCGGCGAGGCGTTCCGCAGCGGGACGCACAAGGCGTTGATCCTGGAGTACCTCAAGCAGCACGGGATGAGCCATCTCAAGGTGGAGTACTACGGCCACACGCGCGGCGCTTCGCAGCTTGGGTCGGCGCTCAACTCGCTGCTCGCGGCGGCGCTCGTTTTCTACAGCGGCAACTACCGCTACGTCTTCCTCGCCAGTATGCTGCCCTACGTGCTCGACCTGATCAACCTGGCGACCTACCCGCCGGAACTGGACGGGGAGATCACGCCCAAGGCGCAGCGCAACACGAAGGAACAGGCGCGGCAGACGCTGCGCGACTTCTGGCGGATGCTCACCGACGGGGAGATGCGGCGGGCGCTGCTCAACAGCGCCGGTTTCACCGCCGCCTTCAAGTCCACCAAGGACTACCTCCAGCCGATCGTGAAGAGCTTCGCGCTGACACTCCCCTTCTTCCTCGCGCTGGATGAGACGCGGCGGGCTTCGGTGGTCATCGGCGTCGTCTATTTCTTCATCTACCTGTTGAGCAGCGAGGCTTCGCGCCGGGCTGCGCGGGTGAGCCGCCGCTTTTCCGACTTGGCAGCGGCGATCAACTTCACCTACTTCCTGGGGGCGAGCTTCCTCCTCCTGGCGGGGATTGCGACTTGGCAGCAGGTGGCGATCGCCTCTATCCTCATCTACCTGGGCTTCTACGTGCTGCAGAACCTGCGCCGTCCGATGATGGTCTCCTACATCAGCGACCGCATTGCCTCGCGGGTGATGGCCTCCGGCCTCTCCGTCGAATCGGAGGCCAGTACGCTGATGATGGCCGTCTTCGCGCCGATCCTGGGGGCGCTGGCCGACCGCTTCGGCGTGGGCGTTGCGCTGGCGATCTTCGGCGGCCTGATGGTGCTGGGCGGGCTTTTCGTGCGCGTGCGCCCTGTGGAGACGGGGCAGGGCGAGGCGGCCTGAGCACGGGAAAACCGCCCGACGTCGAACGCCGGGCGGTTGTGGTGGCGGCGGGCACGCGGCTACTTTTTGCGCAGCCGCTGTTCGCGTTCCGCTTCGAGCTTGCGCAGGCCGTTTTCGACGACGTGCATCATCCGCACCAGTTCCTCCTGGAGCTTGCTGAGGCTGTCGAAGACGTACTCGTCGGCATCGGCGCGGAGCCGCGAGGCTTCTTCCGCGGCCTGGTGCCGCAATTGTGCTGCCTGTTGTCGGGCTTCCTGGAGCAGCCGGTGCTCGTTGACGAGGCGGGCGGCCTCCTGTTCCGCATCGGCGATGATCTGCTGCGCCTGCCGATGGGCCTGTTCCAGGACGGCGTCGCGCTCGGCGAGGAGACGGCGGGCTTCCTGCACTTCCTTGGGGATGGTCTCCCTGGCCTGCTGCAGGAGGCCGCGGAGGGCCTCCTCCCCCACCAGACGGCTGCCGGTGAAAGGTACCTTGGGAGCCTTTTCCAGAATCTCCTGCTCCAATCTCTCCAAGAGGAATTCGATGTCCATCGCTTCTTCCCTTCCTGCCTCTAATCCCGCAGGGAGACGATGCGCACGCCGCGGGCGGCCTCGCCCATCGCTTCCCGCTTGGCTCGCAGTGCCGCCTCGACGTGCGGCAAAACCATCGCCGAAACATCACCGCCGAGCATGGCGACTTCCTTGACGATGGAGGCGGTGAGGAAAGCATACTCCTTACGTGTCATCAGGCAAACCGATTCCAGAGTGCCGTCCAGTTCCCGATTGGTCAGGGCCATCTGGTATTCCAGCTCGAAATCGGAAAGGACGCGCAGGCCGCGGACGATGACCTCGGCCCCGACGCGGCGGGCGAAGTGCGCGGTCAGCCCCTCGTAGGCCATCACTTCGACGTTGGGAAGGTCGCGCAGGGCCTCGCGGACCAGGGCGACCCGCTCCTCGACGGTGAAGAGCAGGTGCTTGCGCGGGAAGGCGTAGACCCCGACGACGAGATGGTCGAAGAGCCGTGCGGCGCGGCGGGCAATGTCCACGTGCCCGCAGTGGATGGGATCGAAGGAGCCGGGATAGACGGCTTTCAGCATCAGCTCAACTCCCCCTTCCGCTGCCAGAAGTCGGCGACCTGACGGGCAAGCGGGCGGTGGGCTTCCCGGCTTAGGTCGGGGTCTTCGGCCAGCAGGGCCTCTGCGGCCTCGCGGACCTCGTGGAGCAGCCGCGTGTCGAGCAGGTCCAGGAGCGGCATCTCCGGCAGGCCGCTCTGCCGCGTGCCGAGGAATTCGCCGGGGCCGCGCATCTCCAGGTCGATCTGGGCCAGGCGGAAGCCGTCGCTGGTCTGCTCCATCACGCTCAGCCGCCGCCGCGCCTCCTCCGAGGGGGAATCGGCCAGCAGCAGGCAGTAGGATTGGTGATCGCCGCGTCCTACGCGCCCGCGGAACTGGTGCAGTTGGGCCAGGCCGAAGCGGTCGGCTCCCTCGATGAGGATGACGGAGGCGTTGGGGACGTCGATGCCCACCTCGACGACGGCGGTGGCGACGAGGATGTCGATCTCGCCGCGGGCGAAGGCGCTCATCACCGCCTCTTTCTCCTCTGCCTTCATCCTCCCGTGGAGCAGGCCGACGCGCAGGTCGGGGAAGACGGCCCGCTGCAGGTGCTCGTAGGCTTCGACGGCGGAAGGGGCCTGCACCTTCTGCGAAAGCTCGACCAAGGGATAGATGATGAAGGCTTGCCGTCCCTGGGCGACCTGGGCGCGGATGAAGGCGTAGGCCCGCTCGCGCTCTCGCGGCGCGAGGACGCGCGTTTCCACCGGCTTCCGCCCCGGCGGCATCTCGTCGAGGATGGAGAGGTCGAGGTGTCCCCAGAGGGTCAGTTCCAGGGAGCGGGGGATGGGGGTGGCGGTCATCACCAGCAGGTGGGGATTGTAGCCCTTCTGACGCAGGGCGCTGCGCTGCTCGACGCCGAAGCGGTGCTGTTCGTCGATGACGACGAGGGCGAGGTTGTGGAATTCGACGCTGCTCTGGATGAGGGCGTGCGTCCCCACGACGACATCGATCTCGCCCTCGGCCAGGGCGGCGCGGATGGTCTCCTTGTCCGCAGCCGGTGTGCTCCCCGTCAGGAGTTGCAGGCGCGGACGTGGCGGGGGGAAGTCGGCGAAGAGGCGCTCCAGGCTCTTGGCGTGCTGCTCGGCGAGGATCTCCGTGGGGGCCATCAGCGCGGCCTGGTAGCCCGCCTCGGCGACCAGCGCCATCAGGATGGCGGCGACGACCGTCTTGCCGGAGCCGACATCCCCTTGCAGGAGGCGGTTCATCGGCTCGCCGGAGGCCAGATCGCGCAGCATCTCCTCCAGGGAGCGGCGCTGGGCGGCGGTGAGGGTGTAGGGCAGGGCGGCGAGCAGGCTCTCCACGCGCTCGGTGGCGGGGGCGATGCGTTTGCCGGGGACGGCCTTCCAGCTCAGCTTTTGGCGCAGCAGGCCGAGCTGCAGGTAGAGCGCTTCCTCGAAGGCCAGCCGACGGCGAGCGGCTTCCAGGTGCTCCCGGCTTTCGGGGAAGTGGATGCCCCAGAGGGCGCGGCTCAGGGGGAGCAGGTCGTGTGCCTCGCGCAGTTCGGCAGGGAGGGGATCGGGCAGGCGTCCGGCCCAGGCGCTGAGCGCCCGCTTGACCATCTGGCGCATCTGCTTCTGCGTCAGCCCCTCGGTCAGGGGGTAGACGGGGAGGATGGCGGGGCGCAGGTCGCCACGCCCAAGCACCTCCCATTCGGGCACATTGATCGTCAGGCGGCCCAGGTACTCGTCTACCTTGCCGCGGACGACCAGTTGCATCCCGGCCTTGATGCGCCCTTCCAGGTAGGGCTGGTTGAACCAGGTGAGCACCAGCGTCCCCGTCTCGTCGGAGAGAATGGCGCGGAAGAGGTAGCGTCCGCTGCGCGTGCGGTGCCCGCCGGCCTCCCAGACGGTGCCGATGACCGTTACGGTTTCGCCGTAGGTGAGTTGGTCGATCGTCTTCAGTTGGGAGAAGTCGTCGTAGCGGCGTGGATAGAGGTGGAGCAGGTCGGCGATGCTCTTCACGCCGAGCCTGGCGAGCAGTTCGGCACGCTTGGGGCCGACGCCGCTGAGGACGGCGACGGGAGCGTTGACGCCCGGCCCTCCGCCCGTGCGGGGACGGGCGGTCGGAGGCGCGGCCTCCGAGGTGGGGGCGGGCGGGTTGTTGACCTGCTGCCAGAGTTGTTCGAAGAGCGCCGGACGCTCATCGATGGAGGCGTCGCTATAGCGGCGCAGCAGCGTGGCGATCTCGTCGATCCACGCTTTGGCTTCCTGGCCGTAGTTGGCCTCTGCCTGGTGCGTCCACGTGTCGGCGTAACGTTTCAGTCCGCCTGCGACAGCACGGTCGCGGTAGCCGTAGTCCTCCTTTTCCAGGCTCAGAATCTTTTTCAGCGTTTCCAGTGGTCGATTCATAGTGCTCCTTGCGGGTCATCCGAAGCGGCGGTCGCTGCGGCCAGCTTCGGGTAGCGTTCTGTCAGTCGCTCGTTGCCGATGAAGACCAGACCCAGCGCGCCCGGCCCGATGTGGGCGGCGAAGACCGGCCCGGCCTCGAGGAGGGGGACGGCGGGATCGCCGAAGCGCTCGACGATGCGTCGGTGGAACTCGGCGACCTGTTGCTGCGGCGCACGGGTGTGGAGAACGGCCAGTCGGCGCAGGCGGTGGGGATGGACCATCGGCGCGAGCATCTCCATCGCCCGCCGGTAGGTGCGTACCTTGCTCCAGAGGCCGGCCTTCCCTTCGTAGAAGAAGATGATCGGTTTGATGCGGAAGAGGTCGCCGAGCAGCCCGAGGACGCCGTTGACCCGTCCGCCCCGCCTGAGGTAGGTCAGGGAGGGCAGGACGCCGAGGATCAGCGTCTGTTGGCGGAGGCGGGCGATCTGCGCCGCGATCTCCTGCGGCGAGGCTCCAGCCGCGGCGGCTTGCGCGGCCTCCAGGACGAGCAGGCCCTCGCCCAGCGAGACCTGCGCCGTCTCGATGATGTGTACCTCGACGCCGTGGAGTTCGCGGGCGGCCAGACGGGCGTGGTCGGCGGTGCTGCTCACCGTCGAGGCGGTGAAGAGGCCGACGATCTGCTTCGCGCCCTCGTCGGCCAGGCGGCGGAAGAGGGCGACGAAGTCGGCGACGGCGGGCGCGGAGGTCTGCGGGCGAATTTCGTCCTGCATCGTCAGCGCATTGTAGAGCCAGTCGTGCGAGGCCGTTTCCGTAACGGTGTGCGTCGTGCCGTCGAGGGTGATGTGGACGGGCGCGACGGTGATCGACCAGCGTGCAACCAGTTCGGGCGGCAGGTCGGCGACGGCGTCCGTGACGATGCGGAGGTCGTTCATCTACTTGAGACCCTCGTAGATGACCAGGCCAAGTCCTTCCGGGCCGATGTGGGAGGTGATGATGGGATCGTAGGTAACGATGGGACAGGCGATTGTCGGAAAGATGGATTGCAGGCGCGATTGCAGGGAGAGTGCCTCCTTCGTCGGCTCGTCGCTGTTCTGCAAAATGGAAAGCGTTTGAATGTGCATAAACTCACCGGCGAATTCCAGCAGCTTGTCCACGGCTTTCTCCGGCGTGCGGCTCTTTTCCAGAGGCAGAATCTGCCCCTCTTCGATCTCCAGGAAGGGATGGATGTTGAGCATCGAGCCTAAGATGGCCTGCATTGCGCTCAATTTGCGGCTGCGGTAGAGGTAATCCAGCGTGTGGGTGATCATCACCACGTAGGTGTGGGGGATCATCCCGCGCACGCGGCGGACCACCTCGGAAAGCGGGAGGTCATCCGACTGCAGCAACTGCCCCGCGTACTCCACCATCAACCCTAAGCCGACGGAGATCGTCTGGGAATCGAGGATCATAATGTCGCAGCGGCCCATAAAGTCGAGGGCGGCAAGGTGGGCATTTTCCACCGCGGGGCTGAGGTGGCGCGAGGAGAGGATGACGAGCATCTTGTTGGTGCGGTAGAGCACGCGATGGAAGACGGCGCGGAAGTCGTCGGCGGAAGGGGCGATGATCTCGACGGGTTCGCGGCTCTTGGCGGCATCTCGCAGCAGGTCGATGTGGCCGGGTGTCCGCTGATCGTAGAAGTAGCTCCGATTGCCTATGCGGGCCTCGATAGGCAGGCTGATGATGTTCAGTTCCCGCAGGCGCAAGGGGGAGATGATGGCCGTGCCGTCGGTGATCAGTTGAACGCGGGTGGGTTTCCTCTGCAGCATGGGTTTCCTCTCTGCGAAAGTTTCTACTCGATGGCTAGGAGATAGGGATAATGCGGCTGTCCGCCGCGCACGACTTCCAGTTCGAGGTCGGGGTAATGTTCGCTCAAGCGGTCGGCCAGCGACTGCGCAGCCGTTTCGTTGACCCCCTCGCCGTAGTAGAGCGTTACCAATTCGCGGTCGTCCAGGTCAACCTTCCCCAGCAGCCGTTCGACGACCTCATCGTAGTTCTTGCCGGAGACGACGAGTTGCCCGTTCAGCAGGCCGATGGCGTCGCCCTTGTGGACGGTTACGCCGTTGAGCTGGACATCGCGCACGGCGTAGGTTACCTCTCCGCTTTCGATGGCCCGGGCGGCTTCCAGCATGGCGGCGGCATTTTCCTCCAGCGGGAGGGTCTGGTCGAGGAGGAGGAAGGCGGCGATGCCCTGCGGTACACTGCGTGTGGGGACGACGGCGACGGCTTTGCGGCTCATCTCCGCGGCCTGCTGGGCCGCCATGATGATGTTCTTGTTGTTGGGGAGGATGATGACCTGCTCCGAGGGCAGCGCTTCGACGGCCTCCAGGATGTCGGCGGTGCTCGGGTTCATCGTCTGGCCGCCTTCGATGACGGCACCGGCCCCCAGGCTGCGGAAGACGGCGGCGAGGCCGTCGCCTGCGACGACGGCGACGACGCCGATGGGCGGGACTTCCTGCGGGGCGTGTGCGGCGGGCGGTGTGGCGGGGCGCTCGATCGCCTTCTCTTCCTGCCGGCGGGCGGCCATGAACTCGTGGTACTGGGCCTGCATATCTTCGACGACGACATCGCGGAGGGAGCCCATCCTGGCTCCGAAGCTGATGGGGATGCCCGGATCGGCCACGTGGACGTGGACTTTGATCGTCTTGTCATCGCCGACGACCAGCGGGCAGTCGCCCATCGCCTCGATGGTCTGACGGATGCTCTCGACGTCCATCCCCTCCCCGACGATGATGAACTGCACATCGTAGGGGTAGTTCTCGTCGAATTCGATCTCGTCCCCGTGCGGCGGCATGACCGCCGTCAGGTCGAGGGTTTCCGCCGCGCCCTCGCCTGCCTCGACGGGGAGCCCCTTCAGTTCGCGCACCATACCTTCGAGGATGACGACGAAGCCCTGGCCGCCGGAGTCGGTTACACCGGCCTCGCGCAGGACGGCGAGGAGGGTGGGGGTACGCGATTCGGCCAGACGCGCCCGCTCCAGCATCCGCTCGAAGAGGGCGAGCAGGTCGTCGCTTTCCTCCGCCGCCGTCTTGACCTCCTCCGCGCTCTCGCGCACGACGGTCAGGATGGTCCCTTCGACCGGACGGACGACGCCCTTGTAGGCCGTCTCCGCCGCCGTCTCCATCGCCGCCACGAGGCGGGTGGCGTCCATCTCCTCGTGGCCGTCGAGGCCGCGGGCGAAGCCGCGCCAAATCTGCGAAAGGATGACGCCGGAGTTGCCGCGTGCCCCCATCAGTGCCCCGTGGGCCACCTGCGCGGCGAGTTTTCCGATGTGCGGTTCGTCGAGCTCGGCGATCTCCTTCCAGGCGGAGGTCATCGTCAGCATCATGTTGGTGCCCGTGTCCCCGTCGGGCACGGGGAAGACGTTGAGGGCGTTGATGGTCTCCTGGTGTTTCTTGAGCCAGGCCAGCGCGGCCTGCACCATCCGCTTGAACCGTCGTCCGTTGATCGTGCGTATCTCCTTGCTCACGCTATCTCCCCCTCGTCTGCCTAATCTTCGTTGCTAATGCGCAGCGCCTGTACGTGGACGTTGACGGCCTCGACCGGCATCTCCAGCGCCTTTTCGACCTGGTAGCGCACGACGTGCTTGACGCTTTGGGCTACTGCAGCGATGCGTGTCCCGTATTCTACCACGACGTAGAGATCGATGGTGATCTTGCCGTCGCGCACATGCACCTCGACGCCGCGCTTCCGCTCGGAGGAGAGCATCTCGGCGATCCCGGAGGCGAAATTCTTGGGCACGGTGCCCACGACGCCGTAACAGGTCTGCACCGCCTCGTTGACGATGGAGGCGATGGCCGTCGGCGAGACCTCGATCTTGCCCCGCACGGGGACTTCTTCCTGGCTGGCTTGCAAAACTTTTCCGTTCATCTTCGTTCGTCCTCCCTGATGGTAAAACCCCGCTCTGCGCCGACCGTGATGCCGCCTTGCATCCTCTATCTTCCGTGGTATGATGTCGCCGTCATCGTAAATGCAGAGGTGAGACTATGGCAAAATGTGAAATCTGTGGCAAGGGTCCGTCCTTTGGGCACAATGTCAGCCACTCCAAGGTGGCGACGAGGCGGATGTTCCGCCCCAATGTCCATCGCAAGCGCGTGATGATCGATGGACAGTGGAAGCGTATGTACATCTGCACCCGTTGTCTCCGGACGTTGACCAAAAAACAGGGCTAATCCCTCCCTTTTTCGCAGGAAGCACGCCCCCGCTGCTCGCCAGAGTCAGAGGGGGCGGTTGCTTTGTTCAACCGACAGCCCCCCGCAAGCGGCGAATGGCAGCGCGAACACCCTCCGGCGCGCGGAAGATGGCCGAACCGGCAACGAGCACGTCGGCACCCGCCCGGACGACGGCAGGGGCCGTCTCCGCGGTGATCCCGCCGTCAACTGCCAGCCAGGCTGCCTCTCGCCCGGCCTCGTCCAGCATCGCCCGCACCCGTGTGATCTTCGGCAGGACCGCGGGAATGAAGCGCTGGCCGCCGAATCCCGGATTGACCGACATCACCAGCACCAGATCGGTCAGCGCCAGCACGTAGCGCAGGCTCTCCTCCGATGTGGAGGGGTCGAGCGCGACGCCGGCCTTGGCCCCCAGCGCACGGATGCGGTCCAGCGTGCGGTGCAGGTGGATCGTCGCCTCCGGGTGGACGGTGAGGATGGAGGCCCCCGCCTCGACGAAGGCGTCCAGGTAGCGTTCCGGTTCGACGATCATCAGGTGGACGTCGAGCGGCAGGGTCGTCACCCGCCGCAGGGCGGCGACCACCGGTATCCCGATGGTGATGTTGGGCACGAATCGCCCGTCCATCACGTCCACGTGGATGAGGTCGGCACCGGCCTCCTCGGCCTGTCGTACCGCCTCGCCTAATGCGGCGAAGTCCGCCGCCAGCACGGAGGGCGCAATCTGCAGTCGGCTCATAGCTGAGCCATAATACAACGGAAAAGGAAGAAGGCAACGTGAGGCGTTCGGGCTTGACTGAGACCTTCAGGCGGGGATAATAGCGGCATGCAGGATGGCAACGGATGGGCCCTCGTCGAAACCCAGGAGGCGTTGGATGCGCTCGTGGGACGGTTGGCCGAGGCGGAACGCATCGCTATCGATACGGAGTCGAACAGCCTGCACGCTTATCGCGAGCGTGTTTGTCTGGTCCAGATCACCATTCCGGCAGGGGATTACATCATCGACCCTCTGGCGGTGGCCGATCTCAGCCCTCTTGGGCCGATCCTGGCCGACCCGAAGATCGAAAAGGTCTTCCACGCGGCCAATTACGATCTGATCGTGCTGCAGCGTGATTACGGCTTCCGCTGCCGCAATCTCTTCGATACGATGTGGGCGGCACGGATACTCGGCTGGGCGCACGCCGGACTCGGCTATCTGCTGGAGGATTTCTTCGGCGTCCACCCGCAGAAAAAGTACCAGCGGTACAACTGGGGACGACGCCCGCTGAAGCCGGAGGTCCTGGCCTACGCGCGGATGGATACGCACTACCTGCTCACCTTGCGCGATATCCAGGCCGAGGCTTTGCGCCACCAGGGGCGCTGGGAGGAGGCGCGGGAGGTCTTCGACTACCTGTGCCGCTACGTCCCGACGCCGCGTCCCCACCATCCGGATCGGACGTTCTGGCGCATCAAGGGGCGGCAGGAGCTTTCGGAAGAGGAACAGGGGGTACTCTATCGCCTTCACCTTTGGCGGGAGATGATGGCGGAACGCCGCGATCTTCCCCCCTTCAAGGTGCTGGATGACCGTCGGCTGGTGCGGCTGGCGACCGTGCGGCCAACCTCGGTGGAGGCGATGGTCGAGGAGGGGATACTCACGGTGAAGCAGGCGGAGCGCTACGGCAAGCGGCTGGTCTATCTGCTCAAGGCGGGGCCGCTGTCGTTGCCGCCCTCGCCCGCCTGTGAGCCGCGCCCGCCGGAAGCGGTACTCCAGCGGTATCAGCGGCTCAAGCGCTGGCGCAAGCGCCTGGCGCAGCGGCGAGGGGTGGAGCCGGACGTCATCCTGCCCAACGCCTCGCTCTGGAACCTGGCGTGGGAGCCGCCGCGTCGTCTGGCCGATCTCCAGGAACGTCCGGGGTTCGGCCCGTGGCGGCGCAAGCATTACGGCCCGATGTTGCTCCGTCTTTTGGCGGGATAGCCCGCCGCCGGAAAGGGGGGAACGATGAAGATCACGTTTTGGGGTGGGGCGCAGACGGTAACCGGTTCGATGTACCACATCCGCGCAGGCAGGACGCAGCTTGTGCTCGAATGCGGCCTCTACCAGGGAAAGCGGAAGGAGACGTACGCGCGCAACCGTCAGTTTCCCTTCGACCTGCGGCACATCGATGCCGTCGTCCTTTCCCACGCGCACATCGACCATTCGGGCAACATCCCCAACCTGACGGCCCGAGGTTATGACGGCCCCATCTACGCCACCGATGCAACCCGCGACCTGTGCGCGTCGATGCTGCCGGATTCCGGACGCATCCACGAGCAGGATGTGGCCTACGTGAACAAGAAGCGCGCCCGCCAGGGACTGCCGCCGATGGAGCCGCTCTACACGGAGGCCGACGCCATCCGTGCGATGCGTTTCTTCGTCGGCCTGAACTACGGGCAGGCGCTGCGCCTTTCGCGAGACGTGAAGCTGACCTTCTACGATGCCGGGCACATCTTGGGCTCGGCGATGGTGCTCCTGGAGGTGAGGGAGGAGGGGAAGACCAAGCGCCTCCTTTTCAGCGGCGACCTGGGGCAGCCCGACCTGCCCATCATCCGTGATCCGACGCCGATGCCAGAGGCCGACTACCTGATGATCGAGAGCACCTACGGGGATCGGCTCCATCCCCCCCTGGAGCGGATGAAGGGGGAACTGGCCGCGATCATCGACCGCGTCGTCGAACGGAAAGGGCGGATCGTCATTCCGGCCTTTGCCGTCGGGCGCACACAGGACATCGTCTACGACCTGCACCAACTCCACGCCGAAGGGCGCATTCCGCCGCTGCCGGTGTACGTCGATAGTCCGCTGGCGACGGATGTTACGCAGGTCTTCCGCCTGCACCCCGAATGCTACGATGCCGAGACGTGGGACTTCCTCCACGAGGAGCACAAGCGCGATCCGCTTTCCTTCTCCCTCCTCCGCTACACCCACAGCGTGGAGGAGTCCAAGGCGCTGAACGATGCCCCCAACCCCCTGATCATCATCAGCGCTTCGGGCATGGCCGAGGCGGGGCGGGTGCAACATCACCTGAAACACGCAATCACTGACCCGCGCAATGCGGTGATCATCACTGGCTGGCAAGCACCGAATACCCTGGGCCGCCGCATCGCCGAAAAGCAGCCCTACGTCAAAATCTTCGGCGAGCAGTTCCCGTTGCGGGCGGAGGTGTACACGCTGTACGGCTACAGTGCTCACGGCGACCGCGATGACCTGCTCAACTGGGCCGCGCCGGGAGCGGAGCGCATCCGCCATGCCTTCGTCATCCACGGCGATCCGCAGCCTGCGCATGCCCTGGCCCAGGGGCTGCGCAAGCTGGGATACGAGAGGGTTGATGTACCGCAGCGTGGTGATAGTATCACGTTGTAAGCCAATCGATATGAGGAGGCCCGTATGGCGAACTTGTGGCACGAACTGCCCCCCGGCCCCGAGGGTGTACCGGAGATCGTGTATGTCGTGGTCGAAATTCCCAAGCGTTCCCGCAATAAATTCGAATACGACAAGAAGGGCGGCTTCATCAAGCTGGATCGCGTCCTCTACTCCTCGCTCCACTACCCCGGCGACTACGGCTTCATCCCCCGCACCCATTACGACGACGGCGATCCGCTGGATGTGCTGGTGATGACCAACGAGCCGACCTTCCCCGGCTGCGTCATCGAGGCGCGGCCTGTGGGCATCTTCCGTATGCTCGATCGGGGCGTCCACGACGACAAAATCCTCGCCGTGCCCGCCACCGACCCCCTCTTCGACGGCTACCACGATCTGCCGGACGTCCCCCAGCACTTTCTGCAGGAGGTGGCGCACTTCTTCTCCGTTTACAAGGACCTTCAGCATATGAAGGTCGAGCCTCTGCGCTGGGAAGGGCGCGAGCAGGCGCTGGCCGAGATCGAGCGCTCGATGGACCTCTACGCCAAGCTGCTGCGAACGACGCGCTGAGATGGTCGTCCTGCTCTGTCGGCTCGACCTGTACCTGCCCGGCGCTCGCTCTCTGAAGGAGAAGCGGCGGCGTCTGAAGCCGCTCCTTCATCGGGTGCGGCAGCGATTCCGTGTCGCCGCCGCCGAAGTTGGTGCCCACGAACGCTGGCAACGGGCGGAGATCGCGCTGGTCGGCGTTTCGACGGACGACAGGTCGCTCTATGCGCTGATGGAAGAGGCCGTGCATTGGGTGGAACGGTATGCTGCCGAAGTCGATGTTGTGGGATGGCAAACGGAATTGCGTTAGGAGGCGATAGTATGGTGAAGGAGAAAGGCGGACGAATGGCACGGGAGGCGAAGACGGTTACGGCGATGCTCCATCTCTACTGCGAGCGGGAACATCACACGCCGAAGGGGGAGCTATGCCCGGAGTGCTCGGCCCTCCTCGATTACGTCCTCCTGCGTTTGGAGCGCTGTCCCTTTCAGGAGGGAAAGACGACGTGCGCCCGCTGCCCCGTCCACTGCTACAAGCCCGATCGGCGGGCCCAGATTCGCCTGGTGATGCGCAAGACGGGGCCGGCGATGGCCTGGCACCATCCGATCCTCAGCCTCCAGCACTGGATCGATGGTTTCCGCAAGGAGCCCCTCCGCGCCGTCAAGAGGGAGGAGGCGTGATGGGGCGGAGCGGAGCGATCATTCCGCCGCCGCTATGAGGCGGATGCTATGACGGCAAAAACACACGAGAATCAGGTGCGGGCCAGGATTTTGGTTATCGACGACAGCGAGGAGGTATGTACCTTCCTGCGCGATTCGGTGCTCGTCCCCCAGGGCTACGAGGTGCTGACGGCGGGGGATGGCTGGACAGGGCTGCAGGTGGCCGCGGACGAGAAGCCCGATCTCATCCTGCTGGACTACGAGATGCCCGGTATGAACGGCATCGAGTTTCTGCGCGAACTGCAGCGGCGGGAAATGAACTTCCCCGTCATCCTCGTTACCTCCTACGGCTCGGAATCGGTCGCCGTCGAGGTCTTTCGCCTGGGTGTGCGGGATTACGTCCCCAAACCCTTCACCGTCGAGGAGTTGCTGCGGGCCATCGAGCGCGTCTTGCACCTCGTCCACTTGGAGCGGGAGCGGGCGCTGCTCATCCGCAAGCTGCAGACGCTCAACGCGGCGCTGGCCCGTCGCGTGCGTGAACTGGACATCCTCTACCACGTGAGCAAGTCCGTAACGACGCTGCGTGAGAACGAGCAGTTGCTGGAGCGTATCGTCGATGCCGCGCTCTACCTCACCGGCGCTCAGGACGGCGTTTTGATCCTGATGGACCCGCAGAGCGGGACGCCGGTCGTGCGTGTGAATCGCACGCGGCGTGGGCAGAGTTACGTTACGCCTGCGGGAGAGGATCAGAATATCGTAACCCAGTCGCAGGGGCTGATGATGGCCGTCCCCCTCCAGGTGGGCAACAAGACGTTAGGGGCCTTGACGGTGAGCAACAAACGCAATCGCAAGCCGCTCGACGAGCACGATCAGCAGTTGCTGCGTATGCTGGCCGACTACGCCGCCATTGCCATCGAGAACAACGCCCTCCTGGCCGAGGTGGAGGAGCGCCGCCAGCGGGAAAAGCGCGAAATCCAGGCGCTCTTCGAGCACTATGTCGCGCCGCCGGTCGTCGAACGCCTCCTGAGGCAGCCGCAGAGCGTCCGTCCGGGCGGGCAGCGCCAGACGATCTCCATTCTCTTCGCCGACCTGCGCGGCTTCACCACCTTCAGCGCCCGCACCTCGCCGGAAACGCTGATCGCTGTCCTGAACCGGCACATCGCCGCCGCCGCCGATGCCGTCCTCCAGATGGAAGGGACACTGGACAAGTTTATGGGCGATGAGGTGATGGCCTTCTTCAACGCCCCCTTGCCGCAGAAGGACTACGCGCTGCGGGCGGTGCGCACCGGTCTGAAAATCCTGGAGCGAATGTTGGATATTCATCGTCAGTTGCCGCTCAATCAGCGGCTCTACTACGGCATCGGCATCAGCACCGGCGATGCCATCGTCGGCAATATCGGCACGCCCAACCTCGTCAACTTCACCGTCGTCGGCCACACGGTCAACAAGGCCCACGCCCTGCAGGAGATGGCCCCGCCGGGCAAGCTGCTCATCTGCCGTGCAACTTACGAGCAGGTCAAGCCTTACGTCAAGGTCAAAGAACTGCCCCCCGTGAAGATCAAGGGACAGCGCCATCCGGAGCCGATCTACGAGGTTCTGGGCCTGCGGAAGTAGGAGGAACGATGACCGTCTTTCTCGATGTCGAGACACAGAATACCTTCCGGGAGGTGGGCGGGCACTATCCTGAGCGACTGCGGGTCTCCGTAGCCGTAACCTACAACACCGCCGATCGTGCCTTCCACCGTTACACCGAAGCGAACCTCGCCGAGCTTTTCGAGGAGTTGGAGCAGGCCGATCTCGTCGTCGGCTACAACCTCTACGGCTTCGACTATCCCGTGCTCCAGCAGTACACCGATGCCCTCACCCTGGCCGAACTCCCCACCGTGGATATGATGGTCGAACTGCAGAAGCGGCTCGGCTTCCGTCCCAAACTGGACTCCGTCGCCTCGGCCACGCTCAAAGTCGGCAAGAGTGCCGACGGCCTCCAGGCCGTGCAGTGGTGGCACGAGGGCCGCATCGAGGAGATCTTCAAGTACTGCGAGCAGGACGTCGAGGTTACGCGCCGCGTTTACGAATTCGGCAAACGCTACCGCTACGTCCAGTACTTCGACCGTCGTTACCGCATTCGCAAGGTCCCCGTCGCCTGGTAAGTCGCCCGTCCCGCCCGCCGATGCCGTGAGGTATTGGCTTCATCGGCGTATCCCGTTGGCTTGGAAGCGTGCGCGGGCCGGAGGTACACCGTACTTCCCGCACGGGGATCGCTTGGGGGACGCGACGACCCGACACGAGGAAAGGGGCTTGCCGGTGATCGAGGGAAATCTGAATCGCAAGATCGCGCCTCTGTTGCTCGTTTGCCTGGTCGGCATTGTCGTTCTCGGATTGGGGCATCATCTTTGGCAGCAGTGGCATGCACGCCGCGAGGGAATGACACGCGGGTTGCTGACCGGGGATCCCTGTGCGCCACCTTGCTGGCAAGGGTTTTCTCCGGGAACTGTAGTGGAAAAGGAGGCTGTAATTCGGAAACTTCGCCGCATGCCCGGTGTGGGTGAGGTCTGGGAGAGAGAGTTACAGGCCGGTACGGGCGGAGTGGTCATCCATTGGTTCTGGAAGACGCCCTGGTCCGGTTACAACAGCATCTACTTGAGCAATACGGGTCTGCTCAATGCCATTACATTGAGCGTGGATTTTGAGCTGACCGTAGCCGATCTGATCGACGAATACGGCGTGCCGGAGGCTATTGGGCCGGTCGTCACAGGTACGCCCAAGCCGGGTTCTGGGGCGGTGAACTTCTTCTATCCTCAGTATGGTCTCATTTGCAGGGTCGAGGTACTGCCGGATTACAAGCCGGTTTTGGAGCCGGACAGCAGGGTATACGCAGTGGTTTATCAATCCAGGGATTACGCGCTTGATCCCAAGCTCACACGGCCTTGGCCGGGGTATGGCGAATTGGAGGTTTCAGCGCCGTAACGATGGGGGATGATGGGCATAGCGTGCAGCCGGAATCGGCGGCGGTGAGTGCGTGTGCGTTGCCCTCGTGGGAGAGGTCCTCCGGCTCCACTCGTGATCGAGCAAGGAAGACTATTGGCGGGCAAGGGCGATCTGTCCCTCACACTTTCTGCTGCGCTAACCTTCACGCACCCTTGGAGGAATCGGTGATGCCGGTCAAACAAAAGCGTCGTCCTCTTTCCAATCCCCGCTTGTGGCTCGTGCTGATACTCCTCGTCAGCGTGGGCCGAGCGTGTGTCTTCAGGCCGGCGACGAGTTACCCTGGTGCGCACTTCAATCGGGGGATCAACGCGGCGTGGTTGGGGGTCGAATGGGTGAATGAACCGCACGATCCCGAAGAAATTGCCGCCTTGGCCGATGCGCTGGCCGAGCGGCAGATACGCTACGTGTTTGTTTACACGAGTTATCTCAAGCCCGATGGTCGGTTCAACCCCACTGCCCCGTATGCCGGTCAATTCATACAGATGCTCAAGGCCGCAGAGCCTGACCTGAACGTACAGGCGTGGATCGGATTGCCTCTCGAATACGTCGATCTGGGTGATAGCGCCGTGCGCGGGAAAATCGTCGAGTTCTGTGCGGGCCTGGTGCGAGAAGAGGGATTCGATGGAATCCACCTCGACCCGGAGCCGATCTTCAGCGACGACTCGAATGTCTTGGCCTTGCTCGATGAGGTTCGAGACGCTCTTGGCCCGGCGTTCACCCTCTCGATAGCTGCGCGTCGAATATGGCCCGTCTTTCCGAGCGTGCAATGGCCGCTTGTCGGACGGGTGGCCTGGCATGCACACTACTATCGTGAAGTGGCCTCCCGCGTCGATCAGGTCGCCGTGATGACCTATGACAGCGCTATGCCACTGGCCTGCCTGTACCGGCATTGGACACGGTTCCAGATGATCGAGATCAGCCGCGCGGTGGAGGGAACGGACGTGCAGTTGTTCTTTGGCGTCCCGACGTCCGAGGAAGAGACATGGACGCACCACCCTGAGGCCGAGAATATGAACAGTGGGCTGAGAGGTGTCATAGACGGACTCAACGACGGCGATTCGCGCCCGGCGGCCGTCGCGGGGGTGGCCATCTATCCCTACTGGGAAACCGATGAAGGCGAATGGCGCATCTACGAGGAATTGTGGCTTGGCCGACCGGAAGAGGGTGAATGACCGCTGTTTGAGAGGGTGGTTGCCCGTTGCGCACAAGGGTCTCACTACCTCATCCGATGCCGCGCAGCTTTCTGCTCGCGGTTGTCAAATCCGGCGCTTATGGTAGAATGCGTGCAGCATGGTGGGCGTGGCCTAATGGTTAAGGCTCCTGACTGTGGCTCAGGCAACTGTGGGTTCGAGTCCCACCGTCCACCCCAAGGCCGACATGTTCGGCCTTCTTTTTTAGCCCCCGTGGCTCAATTGGACAGAGCATCTGACTTCGGATCAGAGAGTTGCAGGTTCGAGTCCTGCCGGGGGTATGGCAAAGGGCCTCATCGCTGCGATGAGGCCCCTTGTCGTCTCGCTCGAGCTTAGCGCCCCAAGTGCATCGGCATCACGACGTAGACGAAGCTGTCCTCCATACCCACGGCGCGGATGACGCCGGGAGCGGTCGGCGTGGTCATCGAGAGGGCGACTTGCGGCACGTCGAGGGCGCTGAGGGCATCCATCAGGAAGCGGACGTTGAAGGCGATAGTCAGAGGCTCCCCTTCCACTTCGGCGGCGAGGCGGGTCTTCACCTCGCCGACTTCGTTGGAGGTCGCCGAGATGGTAACCTCGCCTTGGCCGATCTCCAGCTTGACGATGTTGGAGATGGTGCGGGCGACGATGGCGGCCCGCTTGCAGGCCATCAGCATCTCTGCGCGACCCACGACGAGGCGCGTCTTGTGGCTCTGCGGGATGATGCGGCGGTAGTCGGGGAAGTTGCCCTCGATGAGCTGGGTGTTCAGCACCGTATCGGGCATGCGGAAGAGGACCTGGTTGTGCAATGGTGTTGTCTCGATCTGGACCGGCTCCTCGTGCCCGCTGAGGATGCGCATCAACTCGCCCAAGGCCCGTGCGGGGACGATGACGGAGAACGGCTCGCTCACGGGGGTGATGAGCGGCAGGTGACGGACGGCCAGCCGAAACCCGTCGGCGGCGGCGAGGGTGAGGGTCTCCTGCTCGAACTCGGCCAGGACGCCGGTCAGCACGGGATGGCTCTCGTCGGTCGAGGCGGCGAAGATGACCTGTTCCAGCGCTTCGCGCAATGCTCCCGCCTCGACGGCGATAGCGCCGGAACCGTCGCTTTCCGGGATCGGGGGGAACTCATCGACCGGCAAGCCGCGGAAGGCGGCGCTGTTTTCCCCGCTGGCGAGGTGGAGCGTGAGCGACTGGGGCTCCAGCATCATCGTAACCTGCTCCGCGGGGAGCGAGTTGATCCAGTCGCTGAGGTCTCGTGCCGGAACGGTGATCCCGCCTTCCTCTTCGATCATCGCGCCCACCCAGTGGACGATGCTCAGTTCCAGGTTCGTGGAAGCCAGCTTGAGCCGTCCTTCATCGGTGGCGAGCAGGACGTTGCCCAGGATGGGCATCGTCGTCCGAGAAGGGACGGCTCGCCCCACGATCCCCAAGCCACGCGCCAGGTTTTCCTGCAAGCACGAGAGTTTCATCCCCGCCTCCTCGTTGTTGGTTGATCTGTTTTCAGTATACCGAAGAGCAGCCAAAGGGCAACCGCGCCGCCCTTTCGCCTGCCGGGATGGTGCATCCTGCTCAGGTGATCGGCGGAGGTGTCAGGATTCTCCCACCGGCTCGAAGGTGAATCGAAAACGGTAGCGGCGCAATTGTACACTCGGAATCGCTTTTACCGCGAAGACAATGCGCGGGTGGAAATCGGCGGCGACCAAAATACCTCGCACGTTCTCATCTCCTCGCTCTCCGATGACTCCTATGTAGGCCAGAAGTTGAGTCAGAGCTTGTGGAGAGGCTTTTCCTGCTTTTAGTTCGATGACGACGATAGTACCGGCTGCGTCCTTGGCGAGGATGTCGATTCGCCCGGCCTCCGTCACGAACTCTTTGCCTCCATCGATGACGACCAGCCCCTCTTCGAGTTGTTGGATGTTCGAACGTAACGCAATCTGCAGATCGCGCTCGAGGCCGAACGTTGTTTCCTCCGCATCGATGAGTTCATCGGTGGCAGGGGAAGGGATCTCCCTGTAAGTCCCCATCGTCAAGTGAGCTTTGATGGCGCTGACCGTTTGAGGCGAAACTCCAACCTCTTCGGCGATCTTCCAACGATCGTCTCCTTCTTGGAGCATGGAGATGATCAGCCTTCTCTGGCTCTCGGAAATGCCTGTCATCTGTGATTTACCCCCCTTCGTGGCCTCGCGTATCGGCCAGAGCCTCTCGCCACCGCTCCAGGTGGGGCGGTCTCGTCGGGCCGACGACCGCGATGAAGCAGTTCTCCGCTCGGAATAACCTGCGGCTCAGTTGTCGCAGATGCTCCGCCGTAACTCGTTGCACACGCTGTTCCAGGGCGGCGAATCCCGGAAAGCTCTCTTGCCAAGGCCCCCATTTCGTGAGGAACCACATCGCCCGCTCCGGATCGTAGGCCTGTTTGAGCAGACGGAAGCGGAATACGCGCTTGGCCCACGCCAGTTCCTGCTCCGGGATACCGGCCTCGCGCACTCGCCGCAGCAACTCGACCAGGGCATCCCAGGCTGCTCGTTCCTGACCTGCACCGATCACCCCCACGTAGATCCCGAATCGTCCGGCGTCGGAGAGGAAGCGGACCTTGCTTTCGACCATATAGGCCAGCATCTCGTCTCGTTCCAGGGCTTTGTAGAGGAGGGAATTCCCGTAATTGCCGAATACGATGCTCAGGAGTTCCAGCAGGAGCGGGTCTTCCTCCGGCGGGAAGCGAAAGCCGATGTACATCTCCGGCTGGATGTTTGTCCTCTTTTCGTAGAAGCTCTGTCGATCGTGGCGGTGCTCGACGGGGAAGGGATGCTCGCCTCCCGGCAAGTGGTCGAGCGCCTCGATCCGGGCGCGAATCGCAGCCTCGTCGATGTCGCCGACGACGATCAGGTGCGCATTCCCCGGATGGTAGTACCGTGCTTGCCAGGCGAGCAGGTCCTGCCGTCGAATCCGTTCCACGGTAGCCCTCTCCCCCAGGCTGTGCAGTTCGTCCGTCTGGAAGATCATATCGTCCACTTTGAGGCGCACCCATTCCCACGCCGTGTAATCCGCCGGACTGGCAACGGTGGCGATGATGTCGCGGCGCTCGCGCTCTATGGCCGCCGCCTCCATACGCGGATGGAAGACCATATCGATGAGGACGGAGAGCAAAGGCTCGAAATCCTCCCGCAGGGCGGTGAAGGCAAATATGGTATCCTCCGCCAATGTCGGGCCGTCGATTTGGACCCCCAGGCGGGCGGTCTCGCCGTCGATGTCGGGATAGTGCAGCGAGCCCAAGTAGTGCGCGTGTTCCAGAAAATGGCATAGTCCCCTCAGGTGGGGCGGTTCGTGTCTCCACCCTGTGTGCACGGCGATGGCGGCGGAGACCAGGGGATGGGCTATGCGGTGTGTGTAGAGATTCATCGTACCCTCCATGCGATCATCGTTTGGGAAGCGCCGAGTAGCGGGGCTTACGCGCTGCCTGTGATCATCATCTCGATGTCCTCTATCTGCAGTGCTTGTCCCTCGAAGTGGCCGGGGGCGCAGCCGCAGACCTGCACCGCTTTGAACCCCGCCATCTCGAACAGCATACGTGCTTCCGAGGGGATGTACAGCCGCATCTCTTCCTGCAGCGGCTCCCCCTCCCATTCTGGGGGCGTCTCCCAGTGCTGCAGGCCGTCCACGAAGCGAAAGCGCTCATCGCCTTCCTTCCATCGGCGATAGCGTCTCAGCCCGTTGAACGTCGTCAGGATGAGCTTGCCTTCCGGCTTCAGCGCCTTCTTGACCGCTTGGAGGAAGGCCAAATCCGCCCGCCATCCGCCCAGCACGCCCAGGCCCGACTCGCAGATGGCTATGGCTCCGTCGAAGGCGACGGCGGCATCCAGCAGCTTCGGCAGATCGGCCAGGCTGCCCTGCACGAAGGCAACGTCCACACCGGCCTCTGCGGCGCGTTGTCGCGCGACCTCGAGGAGCCAGGGGGAAATGTCGATGCCGGTAACCCGGTAGCCGCGCAAGGCCAATTCGATGGCGTGGCGGCCCGCGCCGCATCCCAAATCCAGGATGCGGGCCGCTGGCTTGACGCCCAAGGCGCGCTCGATGAAGTCCACCTCCTGAGGGGTGTGCGGTAGAAAGGCGGCGTCGATGTGCTTCAGCGACTCCTCGGCAAATCGTTTGTCCTCCCACGGACTGCCCATGCGGCCTCCTTTCGGTCTCGAGGGGGCGGCGGCGTGTGTTTTGGAGCAAGGGAGCGCCTGCGGTGCGGATCAGTCGCCCCCTTCTTCGCGGTGATGGATCGGCAGGATGAAGGAGAAGGTGCTCCCCTTTCCCTCCTCGCTTTCCACCCAGATGAGACCGCCCTGGGCTTCGACGGCCATCTTGCAGAAGGCGAGGCCCAATCCCGTGCCGCGTCGGATGTCGCTGCGTCTCACTTGGGAAAACTTGTCGAAGATGGCCTCCTGATAGGCTTTGGGAATGCCCGGCCCTTGGTCGATGACGTTGAAGCGGATGTGATGGCCGGCCTTGTGAACGTGGATGAGGATCGTGCTGCCGGGCGGGGTATATTTGATGGCGTTGGAGAGGAGGTTGTCCAGGATGCGGCGCAGCAGTTGGCTGTCGCATTCGAGCGTGGGGAGAGGCTCCTCCAGTCGAAGCTCGATCTGTTGCTCGGCCAGGCTGGCCGAAAGACTTGCCTCCTTGGCGACCTCGCGCACCAGCGGGGCGACCTCGACCTTCTCCCACGTCGGCTCGAAGCGCCCGGCCTCCATCTTCGACAGATCGAGCATCGTGTTGATGAGCTGCAGCAGGCGTTCGCTGCCTTCGCGCGCGTAGCTCAGGAGTTCTTCCCGCTCTTCCGCGGCTCCTTCTGCACTGTCGGCCCGGTCGGTAAGCTCCAGCAGTTCCAGCGCCCCCATCAGCGAGGAGAGGGGATTGCGCAGGTCGTGGATGAGCATATCGGTCAGTCCCGCCCTCAGCCGTTCCGATTCGCGCAAGTGTTGGTTGGTCCGTTGCCACCGTTCGGCCAGCGTCCCGGCGAGGAAAGCGGTCGTCAGCGTGGGAAGGGAGAGCGTCAGCCAGTTGACGACGAGGAGCGGCCCGCGCTCTTCCGGGGAAAAGGAAAGCTCCCAGATGGGGACCATCGCCAGGACGCCGCGGTACTCCAGATAGAGGATGAAAGCATAGCCGATGATGCTGAGCACGGCGGTGAAGAAAGCCCCCTGGATACCGAGCAGGAAGGAGGCCGCAACGACGACGACGAGGTAGAGAGCAGGAACCGGCGTCAGCGGACCACCGGTCAGGTGGACGAGAATAGTGATGATGGCCGTGTAGGCGATCAGCGTCCCGTAGGCGAGCGGGCGCGCGGGAATGGCGCTGCGCAATGCCAGGAGGCCGCTGAAGGTGATCAGCAGCGAGACGATGGTGAGGATGATCGTCGCGCGTGAGGGAATTTGCAGCGCGAGCGTCTGTGAGGTGGAGGCGATAGCCATCGCCCCCAGCCCGGCGGTGAGGATGCCTCCGGCGAGCAGCGTATTGCGCAGGTCCTGTCGCTCGTCGAAGGAACTGCTAAGGTGCTCTGACCTCTTCGGGTGAGGTTTCCTGAACACGGCAACTCCCTCGTGGCCTGGTTTGATGAATTGTGAATATTCTAACATACTCTTGATTTTTCGTCCACTGTGGAACGCAACGTTTGAGTAACCACTGTGTTTCAATCTGTGGGGCGGCACGTGGCGATGCCGGAGCGTGGAAGGAACCTGTTTGACAAATTGACTAAAATGTAGCACACTGACTGTGGATGAGGAGGTGCGTCATGATGCAACAGACCAAGGAAAGCACTGGATTGACGGTCGTTTACGTCGCTCACGGCATGCTGCGGGCGATGGTCATCCGTGGCGCGTTGGAAAGTGCCGGCATTCCCGTGATGCTGAAGTACGAGTCGTTAGGCCCCACGTTGGGCATCACCGTCGATGGGCTGGGGCGCGTGGAGATTCTCGTCCCCTCGGAGTGGGCGGAGGAAGCACGGCAACTGCTGAGTGCGCCCCCTCGCAAGGGGGAAATCTTCTCCGTCCCCCCGGACGTATCCCCTGAATCGTAAATCACTCCCGCAGAAGCGTGGCGCGAGCCACGCTCTTTTTTTGGTGGACAGCCACCCCCTTTATGGTACAGTTACGCCGACGTCCCTTGACCGGATGGCAAAGGAGGTAGATGGCTTATGGAGATCGTCGTTACCGGCTCGATTGCCGTGGACTACATTATGAGCTTCCCCGGACGCTTCCGCGATTACATCCTGGCGAACGAGGACAAGATCAGCCTCAGCTTCCTCGTGGACGAGATGCACCGTGTGCGTGGAGGAACGGCGGCGAACATCGCCTATTCGCTGGCCCTCCTCGGCGAACGCCCGCGCATTATGGCGACAGCAGGGGAGGACTTCGCCGACTATCGCCGCTTCCTCGAAGCGAGCGGTGTGGATACCTCGGCGCTGAAGAGCATCGACGGCGTCTATACCGCCTCCTTCTTCGTCAGCACCGACATCGAGCAGAACCAGATCGCCACCTTCTACGCCGGCGCGATGGCCTATGCGGGCGACCTCTCCTTCCACGACCTCGCCGACAGGCCCGAATGGGCGATCATCTCGCCGAATGACCCGCGGGCGATGCTCCGCTACCCGCGCGAATGCCGGGAACTGGGCATTCACTACATCTACGATCCCAGCCAGCAGATCGCGCGAATGGAAGCCGAGGCGCTTCTCGACGGCCTGCACGGAGCCGACATCCTCATCGTCAACGATTACGAGTACGAATTGCTGAAGAAGAAGACCGGCCTCGACGACGAAACCCTGCGGGCGGAGGTCAGGCAGGCGCTGATCGTCACGCGCGGCCCCGACGGCTCGACCATCTGGGCGGAGGGGCGGCGCTGGGACCTGCCCGTTGCTGTGCCGAAGGCGGAGGTCGATCCGACCGGTGTCGGCGATGCCTACCGTGCCGGCCTCCTCAAGGGATTGGCGCTGGGATTGCCCTGGCCCGTCTGCGGGCGCATCGGGGCGCTGGCCGCCGCTTACGTCATCGAAAAGCCCGGCCCGCAGAGCCACCATTACACCCTGGACGAATTCGTCCGGCGTTACCGAGAGACCTTCGGTGAGGATGCCTTCACCGAGGCGATGCAAGCCTGAATCCACGAAAGGAGTCGTAAACGTTATGAAGTACCATGTCAAAGACCTCGATCTCGCCCCCGCCGGGCGATTGCGCATCGAATGGGCGGAGCGCGAAATGCCCGTCCTGCGTCAAATCCGCAAGCGGTTCGCCGACGAGAAGCCCTTCGCGGGCGTTCGCCTCTCCGCCTGTCTCCACGTAACCACGGAGACGGCCAACCTGATGCGCACACTGCACGCCGGTGGCGCGGATATCGTCCTCGTCGCCAGTAACCCGCTGAGCACCCAGGACGACGTGGCCGCCGCGCTCGTCGCCTATGACGAAATCCCCGTCTACGCCATCAAGGGGGAGGATGATGCGACCTACTACGAGCACATCCACGCCGCCATCGACCACAAACCGCACATCACGATGGACGATGGAGCCGATCTCGTGAGCACCATCCACAAGAGTCGCCGCGAGGCGCTGGAGCAGATCATCGGCGGGACGGAGGAGACGACGACCGGCGTCATCCGCCTGCGGGCGATGGCGAAGGAGGGCGCGCTGGCCTATCCGATCATCGCCGTCAACGATGCGCTCACCAAGCACCTCTTCGACAACCGCTACGGCACCGGCCAATCGACGATGGACGGCGTCATCCGCGCGACCAACGTCCTCATCGCCGGGAAGACGGTCGTCGTCGCCGGATACGGCTGGTGCAGCCGCGGCATCGCCATGCGGGCGCACGGGATGGGGGCGAACGTGATCGTGACCGAGGTCGATCCCCTCAAGGCGCTGGAGGCGGTGATGGACGGCTACCGCGTGATGCCGATGATCGAGGCCGCGCCCATCGGCGACATCTTCCTCACCTCGACCGGCGACATCAACGTCATCGACCGGCACCACTTCGAGGTGATGAAGGACGGGGCCATCGTCGCCAATGCCGGCCACTTCAACGTCGAGTTGAACATCCCCGCGCTGGCCGAGATGGCCGTCGCCCCGCCGCGCCGTGTCCGCCCCTTCGTGGACGAATACACGCTCCCCGATGGCCGCCGCATCCACATCCTCGCCGAAGGCCGCCTCGTCAACCTCTCCGCCGCGGAGGGACACCCCAGCGCGGTGATGGATATGTCCTTCGCCAACCAGGCGCTCAGCGCCGAGTACCTCCTCCACCACGCCGAGGAGCTGGAGAAGACGGTCTACGCCGTACCGGAGCAGATCGACCTCGCCATCGCCGAGTTGAAGCTGGCCGCGATGGGGGTGAAGATCGACGAACTGACCGAGGAGCAGAAGCGTTACCTCGCCTCCTGGGAGGAAGGGACGTAGTCCGGCCCGTGAACACTGCGGCCCTCTTCGCGCGGCGGAGGGGGCCGTTTTGCGTAGGTCGCGCGAGGGTACGCAACACGCAACACGAAACACGCATCACGTACTCCGTATTGCGTGTTCCGTACTCCGTCTTCCGTTCTTGCCTCTCTGCGCCGAGCGCGTATAGTTAACCCAGCCTTGGATGGAAAGGATGGGTATGCCTGAACAGGTTCGATCGGTCGATATCGTCGAGGAGGCGCAGCGAGCCTACCTGGACTACGCGATGAGCGTCATCGTCGCCCGTGCGCTGCCCGACGCGCGCGACGGCCTCAAGCCGGTACAGCGGCGCATCCTCTACGCGATGTACGATATGGGACTCCGTCCCGATACGCCCTACAAGAAATCGGCGCGCATCGTCGGTGAGGTGCTGGGCAAGTACCATCCCCACGGGGACAGTGCCGTCTATGAGGCGATGGCGCGGATGGCGCAGGACTTCTCGCTCCGCTACCCCCTCGTTGACGGACAGGGCAACTTCGGCTCGGTGGACGGCGATCCCCCGGCGGCGATGCGCTACACGGAGGCGAGGCTGGCCCCGCTGGCGATGGAGATGCTGGCCGACATCGAGAAGGAGACGGTGGACTGGGTGGACAACTTCGACGGCTCGCTGAAGGAGCCGACCGTCCTTCCCGCCCGATTGCCGCTCCTCCTCCTCAACGGCGCTTCCGGCATCGCCGTGGGCATGTCCACCAACATCCCGCCGCACAACCTCGCCGAGGTGGTGGACGCGCTCGTCTTCCTCCTGGATAACTGGCGTCGGCGCGAGAAGGTGGGTGTGGAGGAGTTGATGCGCTTCATCCCCGGCCCCGACTTCCCCACCGGCGGCCTGCTCTACCGCCGCACCGCGGAGGATGGGGACGACGGCCTGCTTCGGGCCTACGCCAACGGACGGGGACAGGTCATCGTCCGCGCCCGCGTCCACACGGAGATGATGCGCGGCGGTCGTCGTCGGCTGGTCGTCACGGAGCTGCCGTATCAGGTCAACAAGGCGCAGCTCGTGGGCACGATCGCCGAACTGGTACGCAGCGGCAAGCTGGAGGGGATCGCCGACCTGCGCGACGAATCGGATCGGCAGGGGATGCGGCTGGTCATCGATTTGGCGCGCAACGCCGATGCCGACGCCGTCTTCGCCGCCCTCTGCAAACACACGGCGCTGGAGAGCCGCTACAGCCTCATCCTCCTCGCCCTCGTCGATGGGCAGCCGCGCCATCTCTCGTTGCGCAAGGCGCTGCTCCTCTTCCTCGATCACCGCCTGACCCTGCTCCAGCGCCGGTCGCGCTACGAATTGCGGCAGGCTCGCCACCGTGAGCACATCGTAGCGGGCTTGCTGGTGGCCCTGGACAACCTGGATGAGGTCATTGCCACCATCCGCCGCTCCCGCACCACGGAGACGGCGCGGCGCAACCTGCAGCGCAAATTCTCGCTCACCGAGGTGCAGGCGCAGGCCATCCTCGATATGCCGCTCAAGCGGCTGGCGGCGTTAGAGCGGCGCAAGCTCAAGGACGAGCACGCCGCGCTCCTGCACACCATCCGCGGGCTGGAGAGCCTGCTGAAGACGCCGCGCAAGCAGCGGGCGGCCATCCGCGCCGACCTGCTCGACCTGAAGGCGCGTTACGGCGACGCCCGCCGCACGCACATCGCCGACCGGCGCAGCGAGCGTGCCTCGCTCGAGGACCTGATCCCCGACGAGACGGTGATCGTGGGCGTAACGCGGACGGGACGGATAGGCCGCATCACGCCGCCCGACAAGTCGCTCCGCCTGCCCTCCCGTCCGGCGGAAGCCCCCCTCTTCATCGCGGAAGGCTCGACGCGCATGCGGCTTTACCTCTTCACCGAGGGAGGAGAGGCGGCGGCGCTCCCCGTCCACCAGGTGCCGGGAGGCGCGGCCTGGGCGGGAGAAGGAACCTCGTGGGCGCAGGTGCTCCCCCGCGCCAGGGGGGCCGTGGCCGCGGCACTGCTCCTCGCGCCGGACGAGGAGGGGATGCTCCTCTTCCTCACCTCCGGCGGCATGGTGAAGCGGATGGAGCAGGCCCTGTTGCCGCCCGTCGGGCAGGGGATGAGGCGCGTCATCCGCCTGGAGCGGGGCGAGAAGCTGACCGCCGTCCTGCGCTGCGGTGCGGAGGATGAGGCCGTCGTCGCTTCGTCCGGCGGACTGGGCATTCGCTTCGCCGTCGCCGACGTGAGGCCGACGGGAACGACGGCGGGAGGCGTGGCCGGTATCCGCCTGGCCGCCGGTGAGCGGGCCGTCGCGGCAGCGCTCGTCGCACGCAGAGCGCGGCTGGCCGTCTTCGACTCGGCTGCCCGCGGCAAACGGCTCGACTTTGCCCGTATCCCCCTGCAGCGACGCGGCGGCAAGGGCGTCATCCTGATGCGCCCGCCGGAAGGGGCGGCGCTGACGGCGCTGGCCACCGTGGGGAGCAAGGCGCGGCTCCTGCTCGTTTCGGCGAAGGGAGCGACCAAGCATCTCACCGCCGCCTCGCTGCCCGAAGCCGGACGGGCGGCCTCCGGCAAGCCTATGATGGCGTTGCGCAAGCGCGATCGCCTGGCCTCGGTGCTGCTCCTGCCCTGAGCGGCGGCGGTGAGAGCGAGATGTTCGAAAATGGAGGCACGATGAACTACAAGGACCAACTCGTTACCTGTGAACAATGCGGCAAGCGTTTCGTCTACACCGTGGAAGAACAGCGGCGGCAGGCCGAGCTTGGGCTGCCGCTGATTCCCCCGACCCTCTGTCCGACCTGTCGGCGGGAAGCGGAGCCTCGTCCGGGGCTGCACCCCGGCGTTGTCAAGTGGTACAGCGAGGAGAAGGGCTACGGTTTCCTCATCCAGGATGACGGCACCGAGGTCTTCTTCCATCGCAGCGGTGTAACCGGTGATCCCGAACGTGTCCTGCAGGAAAAGGCCCCCGTCTGGTACGAGGTGAAGAAGACGGAGCGCGGCCCGCAGGCGTACAACGTCCACGAGCGCGAGTGAACGTTGCCCTCAACGGCTGGTTCTGGTCGCGTCCGGAGACGGGAAGCGGCCAGTACCTGCGTCATCTGGTCGCCGCGCTGCGCCGCGTCGCCCCCGATCTGCGCCTCACCCTCTGCGCCCCGCCCGGCTCCGTCGGCGCGGGGACGTTGCCCGAAGGTGTGGCCTTCCATCCTCTGCCCCTGCCCCCGCTCCCTGCGGCAGCGGCCAAGGTCTGGTGGGAGCAGCGCCTCTTCCCGCGGGCGGCGGCGCGTCTGGGGGCCGATCTGCTCCACGTGCCCTACTGGGCACCGCCGATGCGCAGCCCGTTGCCCCTCGTGGTAACCATCCACGACATCATCCCGCTGCTCCTGCGCGATTACCGTGGCTCGGCGGCGGTGCGGCTCTACACGGCGATGGTCGCCGCCGCCTCGCGAGGGGCGGCGCACCTCCTCACCGACTCCGAAGCCTCCCGCCGCGACATCATCGCCCGTCTGCACCTCCCGCCGCAGCGGGTTACGGCGGTGCCGCTGGCGGTGGATCGCAGCCGCTACACCCCCGACGGTGCGCCGGAAGATGCGGCCATCCGTCGGCGCTTGGGTGTGGGGGAGGACTATCTGCTCTACCTGGGCGGCTTCGACCGGCGCAAGAATCTGGCGACGCTCTTCGCCGCCTTCGCCATCGTCCACGAGGCGCTGCCGGAGACCCGGCTCGTCGTCGCCGGGAGGCTGCCGCGACGGGACTCCGCTTTCGCGCCCCATCCCCGCCGCCTGATGCGCGAGGCCGGGGTGGAGGCGGAGGCCGTCCACTTCCTCGGCTTCGTCGCGGAGGAGGAGAAGCCCGCGCTCTACCGCGGGGCGCGGCTCTTCGTCTACCCCTCGCGTTACGAGGGCTTCGGCCTGCCGCCGCTGGAGGCGATGGCCTGCGGCCTACCCGTCGTCGGCAGCGATGCCGCCAGCCTGCCGGAGGTGATCGGGTCGGGCGGGGTGCTGACCTCGCCCGATGACGTCGAGGGCATGGCCGGGGCGATGATCCAGCTTTGCATCGAGGAGGCGTTCCACGCGCGGATGCGGGCGGCGGCCTTGCGGGAAGCGGGCCGCTTTTCCTGGGAGACGACCGCGGAGCGCACGGCGGCGATCTACGCCCGCTGCCTCAGGTAGGCGCGGACGGCGGCGCTGCGAAGATAGACCCAGTGGATGGCGATGAAGGCCAGGGCGTGGAGGAGGGGATAGGCCGCCTCCTGCCACGTGATGGCGCTCGCCCGCAGAAGGCGGAAGAGGGCGATCGGCGCGAGCAGGTACTTGGCCGTTACCGTCCACAGGAGCAGCGGCGCGCCCCACGCCCGTCGCCGGGCCAGTGCGACGAGCGCGACGAAGGCGGGCGCGGCGAAGAGCACGAAGCGCAGCGGCTCCGCCTGCGGCATCGGGCTGAGGGCGGGCAGCAGGACGAGCAGGAGGGCATCGATGACGAGGAAGGGCCACCATCCCCAGGGGCGCTTCATCGTCGCTTCCTCCGGCGCAGCGCTTCCGCCTCCGCCATCGCCGCTTCGATCTGCGGGGCGAGGGGCACCCCTTCCGCGCCGAGTTGCCACCAGCCCAGGAACTCCACGTTCCCTGCCGGGCCGAGCAGCGGCGAGGCCATCAGCCCGCGCAGCCCCAGCCCGAGCCGGGCCATCGCCCCGGCGATCGTTTCCAGCACCTGCCGATGGACGCGGGCATCGCGCACGACGCCGCCTTTGCCGACCTGCGTCCGTCCGGCCTCGAACTGCGGCTTGATGAGCGAGATGACCTGCCCCCCGCTCGCCAGCCAGCCGACCGTCGTCGCGTAGACCAGGCGCAGGGAGATGAAGGAGAGGTCGGAGACGATGAGGCCCACGCGCTCCGGCAGGGCCTGCAGGTAGCGGGCGTTGGTGCGCTCCATCACGACGACGCGCGGATCGCGGCGCAGTTTCCACGCCAGTTGGCCGTAGCCCACGTCGATGGCATAGACCTTCGCCGCGCCGTGCTGGAGCAGGCAGTCGGTGAAGCCGCCGGTCGAAGCGCCGATGTCCGCTGCGACGATGTCGGCGACGGGGAGTTGGAAGCGGTCGAGCGCCGCGGCGAGCTTCTCCCCGCCGCGGCTGACGAAGCGCGGGCGTGCCTTGAGGCGGACTTCCGCCTCCGCCGCGACCGGCGTCCCCGGCTTGTCGATCAGCCGTCCTTCCACGTACACCTCACCGGCACGGATGAGCCGTTGGGCCTGCGAGCGGCTTCCCACCAGTCCGCGTTCGACGAGCAGGCGGTCGAGCCGCAGCTTCTTCATAGCGCGGCTTCCTCGGCGGGCGGGGCACCGGCATCGGGGTAGAGGTGCTCCCACGCCTCCGGGGCGTAGGCTTCCACCAGGTCGGGCGTGATGGCGTTGCCCTGCGCGATGGCGGCGTAGAGGTCGGCGCTGGGACGCCGCTTCCTCGCCTGCGTGGCCGGATCGAGTTCGAAGAGGCCGAAGCGCAGCGACCAGCCGTCGATCCACTCGAAGTTGTCCACCAGCGTCCAGTGGTAGTAGGCGCGGATGGGCAGGTTTTCCTGCAAGGCCCACCAGAGCTGGCGCAGGTGGAGGAGGAGGGCGCGCGGACGCCTGTCGTCGTCGGCGTCGGGGATGCCGTTTTCGGTGATGTAGATGGGCAGGTTCAGGCGGGCGAGCCGCTTCAGCGCCCGGTACAGCCCTTTGGGGTAGAGTTCGCCGTAGTTGCCGTCCATCATCTCCGCCTTCTCGTCCGCGACGATGCGCGTGTAGAGCATCTCCGGCGCATGGCGGTCGAAGGCGAGGTGGATGCGGCTGTAGTAGTTGAGCCCGATCCAGTCGAGCGTGCGGCGCAGGTGCGGCAGGTAAGCTGTGCCCATCGGCGGGAGAAGCAGCCCCTTCTGCAGGGCGGTGAGGAGCATCCCGTTGTAGGCCCAGTCGCTCAGACGGGCGGCGGTGCGGTCGAGGAAGGCACGGGGGTTGGCCGGCTCGACGACGAGGAAGTTGTGGGCCAGCCCGACCTGCGCCGTCGGCTGCAGGCGGTGGATGGTGTGGTAGGCGGCGGCGTGGCCTTCCAGCAGGTGGCGCAGGACGAGGAGGCCCTCCTTCAGATCGTGGTGGCCCGGCGGAAAGTCGCCGATGAGGTAGCCGAGCGAGGCGTAGACATTCGGCTCGTTGATCGTACACCACAGCCTCGCTTCGTGCCCCAAGGCTTGCACCACCCGCTCGACGTAGCGGGCGAAGTAGGCGATCGTGCCCTCGTTGATCCAGGCCCCCTGCTTTTCCAGCCAGCGGGGATTGGTGAAGTGGTGCAGCGTGACCATCGGCTCCAGGCCGCGCTGCCGCAACCCCTCCAGCATCGAGCGATAGCGTTCCAGCGCGGCATCGTCGAACCGGCCCGGTTCCGGCTCCACGCGGCTCCATTCGATGGAGAGGCGCAGGCTCTTCAGCCCCATCTCGGCGGCGCGGTCGAAATCCTCCTCGGCGCGGTGCCACCAGTCGCAGGCCGCGCCGGAGCGGTCCCCGCCCTTGATGTGCCCTTCCTCCGCCTCCCAATCCCACCACTGATTGTTCTCGTTGCCGCCTTCCACCTGGTGGGATGAGGTGGAAACGCCCCAGATGAAATCGGGCGGAAAGTGAAAGGTTGCCTTGAGCATCGTCGCTCCTTCGTCGTGAGTTTGCCTCGATTGTACCTTCCGCGGCGGCTTGGGCAAGGCGCAGGCTCAGGCGATGGAAAGAGGGAGCTTGCCAGCGAAGGGGATCGCGCCGAAAAGTCCCTTGGCAAGCGCCGCCATCGCGGGCGGCTGGAGGCTGTAGGTGCAGAGGTAGGTCGGCGCTTCGGGGAAGGCGCGGAGGTCGTAGGGCAGCCGCAGGGCGACGACGATCGTCGCGGGATGGCTGCGCAGCAGGCTGCGCACCAAGGCGGCTTGTCGGGGTTCGCCGACGGCGTTGATCGTGCCGACGATGACGGTATCGTAGGCACGCGCTCGCTCGCGCACGGCGGCGATCTCCGCATCGTCGGGCGCGAAGGGGACGGTGATCGCCTCCACGCGCGGGTGGTAGCGGCGCAACGCCTCGGCCAGCTCGATCCGCTCGTAGGAGGAGGTGTCGGCAGGCGTCAGGTCGCGCGGCTGCGGCAGGATGAGGAGCAGCGTGGCGTCGGGCGAGAGGCGCAGCGGCAGGAGACCGGCCTCGTCGCGGACCAGGGTCAGCGCCGCCTCCGCTGTGCGGCGGGCAATCTCGCGGTGGGCCGGGCTGCCGATGACGGAAAGCGGCGGCTGCGGCAATCGCGCCAGCTTCCGCCGCAGCGCGTCGATCCGCGCCGCCGAGCGGGCGACCTCCGCCGCGTCGAGGAGGCCGCGGCGCAGCGCCTGCGTCAGGATCGTGTGGGCGGCCCGCTGCGTCTCCTCGTCGTGGAGGAGGAGCAGGAGGTCCACACCGGCACGGACGGCGGCGATTAGCTCCACCCAGAGCGCTTCGCCCTGGCGGATGGCCTGCATATTCATCGCGTCGCTGACGACGACGCCCCGGAAGCCCATCCGCCCGCGCAGCAGGCCGGTGAGGATGGCGCGGGAGAGCGTGGCGGGCCGGTCGGCTGCGTCCAGGGCCGGATAGACGACGTGGGCGCTCATCACCAGCGCGACGCCCGCCTCGATGGCGGCGCGGAAGGGCGGCAGGTCCACCTGCTCCAGCAACTCGCGCCCGTGGCGGACGATGGGAAGCTCCAGATGGGAGTCGCCGGTCGTGTCGCCGTGGCCGGGGAAGTGCTTGGCGGTCGCGGCGATGCCGACCGACTGCATCCCCTCGATCATCGCGGCGCAGAGCCGACCGACGAGGGCCGGGTCCTCGCCGAAAGCGCGGATGCCGATGACGGGGTTGTCGGGGTTGCTGTTCACGTCGCAGACCGGGGCGTAGTTGACGTTGATGCCCATCGCCGCCAGTTCCAGCGCGATGGCGCGTCCCGTTTCGCGGGCCAGCGCCTCCGAGCGCGTCGCGCCCAGCGCCATGTTGCCGGGAAAGGGCGTCGTCCCGCCGATGGCGATGAGCTGACCGCCCTCCTGGTCGGCGGCGATGAGGAGCGGCGCGATCCCCGCCGCTTCCGCCTCGCGCTGCAGCGCCGAGGTCAGTTCGCGCACCTGGGCGGGGCTTTGCGCATTCATCCCCCGGAAGAGGGTTACCCCGGCCAGCCGCCGCGCGTGGATGGCGGAGACGATGGCGGAAGAGGGGGCCTTCGTCCCCTCGAAGGCGAGGAGGAGCTTCTGGCCGATGATCGCTTCTGCGTCCGTGCTCATCGCGCTCCGAGTGCGGCAAGCTGACGGCTGACCTCGTCGGCGAAGCGCCGGATGAAGTCCAGCACGAAGGTCTCGATGGAAAGCGTGGGGTCTTCGATGAGCGGCGTCAGCTCCATCGCGAAGGTGAGGCCGGTCGCCGCGTCCACGTCGTGGGAGGCGAAGTAGGTGGCGTGCGCCCGGCGTCGTCCCATCGTCGCCAGATCGTAGCGTTTCCCGCCGGAAAGCTGCGAATCGAAAAGTCCCAGGAGCGCGGCCTGCAGGTTCTCGTGGGCGGAGACATCGAAGACGACCTTCTCCTCGTCGCCGAGCCAGTCCAGATCACGCCAGACCTCGCAGCCGTAGAGATGGCGCGGGCGCTTCTCCGCCGGTAACCTGCGGAGTGCCTCGATGAGGCGCAGCGCCACGGCGACGTGGGTGGCGTGCTTGTCGGCGGGGTTGTGCGTGTAGATGATCTCCGGCTGCGTGGCCTCCACGACGGCACGCAGATCGTCCACCACGGCCTCCCGCCCCGTCGCCCTGACCGCCGCACTGGGATAGTCGAGGAAGAGTTGGGCGCTGTACTCCCCGACGACGGCGGCCTTCTTTTGCTCCAGGCGGCGGACGGCCCGCATCGCCGCGTCGCTGTAGTCGGCGTAGAGGCCGGTGCGCGGCGAGCCACTGCCGTCGGTTACGATCACGCCGGTGAACCAGCGATCGCGTCGTCGGAAGCAGCGCAGGATGCCGTCGGCGGCCATGATCTCGATGTCGTCGGGGTGAGCGGCCACTGCCAGATGGGTCGTGCGGGCCAGGGCCACCTCTGCCGCCGTCCCGTCCGGGATGAAAAGCTCTGCCGTTGGGTTGTGCCATCGCATCGTTGCCCCCCGCCTGGGGTGGGGGATGGAGGAGGCTCGCGGCTACGGCGTAACGGCGAAGTGCCCCTTGAGCATGGCGACGGTCTCATCGACGGTCGCCGTCAGGGTGGGGTAGGCGCGCACGCCCGAGCCCATCTCGCTGTAGCGCCCCAGCGTCTCCACGATGGGAGGCCAGTGCTCGCCGACGAGGTAGAGCGGCTTGACCGGCTTGTGCTGGTAGGGCGCGACCTGGGCGACGTTCCAGGTTACGATGACCTCCGTCAGCGTGCCGATGCCGCCCCAGGTGGCGATGAAGGCATCCCCCTCCTCCATCATCCGCCGGATGCGCAGGTGGAGATCGGCGGTGCGCCGTTCCTCGCTCAGCCAGCGGTTGGGCACCGCCTCGGGGAATTCGTCGGTCGTGTAGCCGATGACGTAGCCGCCCGCTTCCGCCGCGCCACGGCTGACGGCCTCCATCACGGCGTGGTAACCGCCGTTGC
>JALXBP010000088.1 GCA_026991395.1 Anaerolineae bacterium
CCGCCCGCAGTCCCCAGAAGAGGACGGCCAGCGTCAGCGCAGCGGCGAGGGTGAGGTGCGGCGAGGCAACCATCACCCAGAAGTGATTGCCCGGCGTCGTGTAGAGATCGCGCGGGAAGAGGAGTTGGTGGTCGGGCGTGAGGTACTTCACCACCACCCAAATCCAGCCCAGCCCCCCGCCGATGAGCGAGAGGAGGAAGGCCACCCGCCGCCGCTCCCCCCCTCGCGGGAAGAGCACCCCCATCCAGGCCCAACTCACCCAGACGAGCAGCGCCACCGCCACCAGGCGGAAGAGCGCATAGACGGGGCGGAAGCCCAGACCGGTCAGCGCCATCACCTTCCCCACCAGCCACCAGTGGAGGTTGCAGAAGATGGCCGCGCTCGGCTCCGGCGTGAGCATATCGCGCGCGAAAAGCCCGTGCGCCGCCTCCCGCGTCCAGGTGAGGTACTGCGCCGTATCGTGCATATTGTAAACCACCCCGCTGAACCAGCGATCGGGCGGTGTGGAAAGGTAGCCGTAGGCCGTCGGTAGCGAGGTTACGATGAGCAAGGCCAGCAGGATGATGCGAAAGAAACGACGATCGTCCATACCCCTCCTTTTTCCCGATATCGTCCGGATCACCGGAGGCTTGCCGCCTCTCCTCCGCCCTTCCCTCTCGGCGGGAGGAAGTGAGGGGCAGCAGAGGCGACCCACCAGGCCAGCGCCATCGCCATCGGCAGCGGCAGCAGCGACCACCAGCGCCGCAGGCCCACCGCCATCCCCCAGTTGCGGGCGATGTCGCCCTGCACGAAGTTGGGCCACCAGTACTCCGTCCACGGGCGGCGGATCGTGACCTCGGGGAAGAGTTGGCCGCCGGTCATCGCCACGCCCGTCATCCCCAGCGAGAGCACGACCAGCGCTGCGAAGAGCCATCGCGCCCACGGACGCGCCCCCCAGCGCCGCAGGAAGAAGGCGACCGCCACCACCCAGGCGGGCAAGGTCAAGATGAGATTGCGCGGCCCGATGGCGAAGCCGCCCATCCAGTCGTACCAGCAGGCGACGATGAGCAGTTGCATCGCCGCCATCCCCCCCAGCAGCCAGAACTCCGCCCGCCATTCTCGCGCCTGCCACCAGGCCCACCATCCCGGCAGCGCCAGGAGGAAGAAGGGCGAGAGGTAGAAAAGCCCCCGGTAGGGACTGAAGGTTACGCCCCACACCGCCTCCCATCGCGGCAGGCCGAAACCCGACCAGCCGTACTCCGAGATGACGTGGAAGGTCGCCAGGTACTTGTAGCCGGAACTGAAGGGCGAGCCGAAGCAGGTGGCGTTGTAGTAGCCGAGGAAGAGCGCGAAGGGCAGCGCCGCCAGGCCGAGGCGCAGCCATCGTCCCAGCCGCACCCGCCAATCCACCCCGCTCCCCGCGTAGAGGACGACCATCGCCACGGCGGGCAGCGCCGTGAACTCGACGAGGACCGTCATCCCCAGCAGCGCGCCCGCCGCCCAGAGCCACCGCTCACTGCGCCGCCCCCGCCGCACCGAGCGGGCCAGCACCACCGCCGCGAAGAGCATCGCCGCCGCCAGTTGATGGCCGTAGAAGACCGTCGAGTAGGGCCAGACGACGCTTCCCACCCCGTAGCCCAGCACGAGGGCGAAGCGCAAGCGCCAGTCGGCGACGATCTCCGCCAGGAAGCGGTAGAGCAGCCCGCCGAGCAGCGCCGAGGGCAGGTTGATCGTGAAGAAGACGACGAAGGCGAGCATCGCCGCGAAGCGGATCTTCTCCGCCAGCAGCCCCGTCCCGCCCTCGCGCAGCGTCTCCCGGAAGGCGGAACTGTGCGCCGCCCGCACCATCAGGCGCTCGACGGGCGGCAGCCGCTCGATGAGGCGGAAAGCGGCGTAGGCGGGCACCCCGGCGAGCGAGGTTCCCGGCGCTTTGTCGGTGTAGATGTGGCCGCCGTATTCGGAAAAATCGCCCGTGTTCTGATAGAAGCTGTCGATGGCGAAGCGTCCCTCCTCCACCAGCGCCATCGTCAGATCGATGCGCGAGTTCTGGTTCCACTCCGCCCAGCGCGGCAGGAAGTAGGCGTAGCAGAAGAGCAGCAGGAGGACGATCACCCCCGTGCGGCGACGTTCAGCGGCCATCGACCCCCTCCTTCAGCCCGGCGTAGAGCGCGTCGAGCGGGCGACAGGCGACGCGGAAGTCGTAGCGCCGCTCCAGCAGCGCCCGCCCGCGCTCCGCCACCTGCCGCGCCGCCTGCGGATCGTCGAGCAGGCGCAGCACCGCCTCAGCGAAGGAGGCCGCCTCGTCGGCGAGGAGAATTTCGCGCCCGTCCTCTGCCTCGATCCCCTCGCAGCCGATCGTCGTCGAGACCATCGGAATGCCCCGCGCCAGCCCTTCCAGAATCTTGACGCGCATCCCGCTCCCCACGCGCAGCGGCACCACCATCACCGCCGCCTGCTCGAAGTAGGGCGTCAGGTCGTCCACGTAACCCAGCACGCGCACGTGCTCCCCGTCGTCCAAGGCCCGCACCTCCGCCGGGGGGCGCGCCCCGACGATCTCGAAACGGGCATCGGGACGGGCGGCCAGGATGCGCGGGAAGACCTCCCGCGTGAACCAGAGCACGCCGTCGATGTTCGGCGGCCAGTACATCGTCCCCACGTAGAGCAGCCGTGCTCCCTGCGGCTGGGCGGCACGCATCGGGTAGCGCTCCGCGTCCACGGCGATGGGGATGATCGTCATCGGCACCGCCTCGCCCGCCGCCTCCTCCAGCGCCCGCCGATCCGGCTCGCTCACCGCGATCACCCCGTCGAAACGGCGCACCATCCGCCCCTCGTAGCGGCGCAGCAGCCGCCAGTCGCGCTCCAGCAGCAGGCGGTAGGAGGAGCGCGGCAAGATCGAAGCCAGGCGCTTGTAGAGCAGCCACAGCGCGTTGTGCGTGTCGAGCACCTTGGCGGGCACCGCCAGCGGCAGCGCATACTGCGCCATATTCATCTGGTCGGCGTGGACGAGGTCGTAGTTGCCGTGCGCCACGAGTTGCTCCAGGAGCGCGTGCATCACCGCCCGTTCATCGCGGCGGATGATCCACGGCTCGCGGGTGAAGAAGCTCTGCGCCAGCGCGGCAAACTCTCGCCACATCGGACGCGCTATCGGCACCGCCTCCACGCGGGCGCAAAGTTGCTCCGCCGCGGCGATGGCCTCGCGTTTGTCGCCGCGCACGAACGAGACCAGCGTAACCTCATCCCCCCGCTCGGCCAGATAGCGCAGCGTGTGCCACGCCTTCACCTTCGGGCCGCTGTCCGGTGGATAGGGAAAGACCTGCGTCAAGAAGAGAACTTTCACCTCTACCCCCTCATCCGCCCACAATGAGCTGGCGGTAACTTCGCACCTCGCGCCGGGCGTGCTCGCGCCCTTCGCCGCGGGAAAGGAGCGCACGCCCTCCCCAGAAGAGCGCCTTGGGCAAGGCCGTGATCACCACCAGGCCCCAGAAGAGCGCCGCCGTCCCCCGCCCGCGATGCCGCCGAAAGAAATGCCGCTTGCCCCTGTAGACCAGCGTCCGCTTGGCCAGCGGCACCCTGCCCACGCTCGCCCCGCCGTGGTGGATGATCTCCGCCTGGGGGACGACGACGACCGACCACCCCGCCGCCTTGATGCGGGCACACCATTCCACCTCTTCGCCGTACATAAAGAAGCTCTCGTCGAAGCCGCCCGTCTCCTCCCACACCTCGCGGCGCACGAGCATCGCCGCCCCCTGCACCCAGTCCGTCTCGTAAGGGCGGTCGCCGCGCTCCACGCCCACCGCCCACAGCCGATCCAGCCCCAGCATACGCAGGAACTCATCGCGCAGCGAGGGGAAAGGCGATCCCTCCGCCTGCCAGCGGCCATCGGGGAAGAGCAGCCGCGCTCCGACCACCCCCACGCGGGGATGAGCCTCGGCGTAAGCCACCATCGTCCGCAACGCGCCGCGCCGCAGGGCGGCATCGCTGTTGAGGAGCAGGAAGTAGCGCCCGCGCGCCGCCGCCATCCCCTGATTGTTGGCCGCCGCAAAGCCGCGGTTCACCTCGTTGACGAGCAGCCGCACCTGGGGAAACTCGCGCCGCACCATCGCCACACTCCCGTCCCGCGAGCCGTTGTCCACCACGATCACCTCCGGCTGCGGCGTGGCGGCGAGCAGCGAACGCACCGCCGCCGCCAGAAGTTCGCGCGTATTCCAACTGACGATGATCGCCGAAACGAGCGGTTCAGCCATCGACCGCCTCCCGCTCCAGATGCCAGAGCGCCTCTGCCGCGCCCAACATCATCCAGGTGTAGACGGCGTAGTCGAAGCCGCCGATCTGCTGCGTGTACACGAAGGGGACGATCCAGTCCCCCAAGGCCATCGCCGCCAGCGCGCCGACGTAGCCCCCCGTCGCCGCCAGCGCAAAGGAGGTCGTCCAGTCGTTGCGCCCCTTCACCCGACGCCACAAGCGCCACAGCATCACGCCCACCGCGCCCCAGAACCAGAGGAAAAAGGCGAAGCCCACCACCCCCGTCTGCGAAAGAATGTCCAGGTAGGTGCTGTGCGTCGCCATCGCCTCCATCGGAAAATAGCTCATATAGTAGACCGCGTAGCCCGCCGGCCCCACGCCGAAGAGCCAGTGCTTGCTCGTGATCCGCCAGTTGTGCCGCCAGGCGTCCAGCCGTGTTTCGCCGCTGTTCACCGACTCGAAGGCCAGCTTTTCCCGGATGGTCGCCGTATTGAACGCGGCGTAGATCACGATGAGGACGATGATGAGGAGCAGCAGCTTGCGCGACTTCAGCAGCCCGATCAGCCCCATCGCCAGCAGCGCAGGGAACCAGGCGGACACCCATTCGAACTGGAAAATGAAGACGTGAATCCCCCAGCCGAGCACGAGCAGCAACATCCCCAGGCGGGCCAGCCAGTGCCACTGCTTGCGCGTCAGCGCCAGCGCCAGCG
>JALXBP010000089.1 GCA_026991395.1 Anaerolineae bacterium
CCCCACCCCCGGTCCCGGCCCCGCCGAGCCAGGCCGACCTTTTGGCGCCCGACCCCCCAGAAACCCCCCCCACCCGCACGCCGCGCCCCACCCCGACGCCGACGCCCAAGTCCACCCAGGTCAGCGCGAGTGGCACGACACCGAACACAGGGCTCGGCGAAGTGCTCCTTCTCGGCGGCGCATTGCTCCTCGTTGGACTGATCGTGCTCATACGGCGACTGCGCACAGCCTGAAGCAGAGACTCGCAAGAGGATGCGGCCGAAAGCCGCATCCTCTTTTCTTGCCACGAAGTTGTAACGCCTGCGCTCTCGGCTATAATGCCCTGCAATGTACATTCGAGGGGGGAGGTGAGAGGTGAAGCTCTGTGGCAAGGGGGTATGGATGGCCTACTCCTACCACCTGCAACGTGGCGTGGAGATGGCCGCAGCAACAGCGAGCACGCACATCCTCATCAAAGTAGGGCACGGCCCCTACTACTTCCCCGAAACGACACGCCACCTGACCGCCCGTGTGCGGGCAGTGGGCTTTCTCCCCATCGGGTGGATCGAATTGACGCCGACCCTGCTCCCGGAGAGCGCCATCGTCGTGCAACGCGCCCTTGCCCACGATCTGGTCGCCCTCGTCCTGCACCTGCCCGACCGTCCCGGCTTCGAGCCGGAGGCCATCGAGGCGCTGGACGAGCGGCTGCACGCCCTGAACATCGATCGCAGCCGCCTCTTCCTCGCCTCCTCGCCGCTTCCCGTCGCCGCCGAACCGGAGGCCGTCAAGCGGATGACCATGCTCTGCCCCGCAGGCTGGATGCCTTTCTGTCGCGCCGACGGCCAACGGACGGTGGAGGCGTCGCTCGAACTGGCCTTCCGCTCGCTGGGCGACCTCAGCCTCGTCTGGACGGAGGCCCGACCGCTCTATCCCGTCCTCGCCGTCCGCGATGCGGAGGGACAGCAACTCCTGCCGGAAGCGATCATCCCCTGGATGCAAGCCATCGCCGAGCACAGCGTCAATTTCTTCAGCGTCTTCGATGCCGAGGGAAGCGTCAAAGCGATGTGGCCCATCATCCAGGCCGTCGAACTGCCCTGCCAGGAGATGGAGGGCACCTTGCACGTCGAGGAAAAGGAGGGGGAAATCCTCATCACCCAGCCGGTGTACATCGTCGTCAAGTCCAACGATACCGTCTGGAGCCTCATCGACCGCTACGGGATGACGCGCCAGCAGTTCTGGGAATGGAACGCCCACCTGTGGGAAAGCCGCGGCCTGCCCCGCGACCCCGATTATCTCCAGGCCGGTTGGCGCGTGCGGGTCAAATAGCCCGAGCCGACGAAGTCCCCGCCAGGTGATGGAGCAGGTCGGCGGTCGAGGGGAGTACCAGGTGCGCCCCCGCCCGCCACAACTCCTCCTCCTCACCGAAGCCGCAGAGCACCCCGACCGCCCATGCACCGGCACGCCGCGCCGCGAGGATGTCCACCGGCGTATCGCCGACCATCACACAGGCCGAAGGCGGCAGGCCGAAACGGGCGGCGGCGAAGCGCACGGGATCGGGATGCGGCTTGAGACGCAGCGTGCTCCGCTGTGTTACGATGAGCGAGAAGAGATCGCGCAGGCCGTACTGACGGAGGAAAGCCTCGGCGGCTGCCTCGTCCCGCGTGGAGACGATGGCCAACCGATGTCCGGCGGCCAGCGTGCGCAACAGCGGCTCCACACCGGGGATGATGGGGAAAAGCCGCCCTCCCTCATCGTGCCGCGCAACGAAACGGCGCAGCGCGAAGAGCAGCGGATCGAGGCCGACGACGTCGAGGGCAGTAATCAGCCCGTTCAGCGGCGTCTCGGCGGCCATCACCGCACGCCGCGCCAGCGATCGCGCCCGTGCCTCGCCCAAGAAGCGGAGCTTCGCGGCCAGCTTCGCCACGGCCTCATCGTCGGTGTCCATGAGCGTGCCGTCGAGGTCGAAGAAGTAGGCACGAATGCGCTCGAAGGGGATCACCTCACTCACGGCACCAGGGCCCCGATGACCAGCGCCAGGAGCGCGAGGGCGATGGAGGTGGCCGCCAGCGCAAAGGTAACCCACATCCACCGTCGACGGCTCTCCGCCTCCTCCACCATCGCCTTTTCGACGGCCTCACGGCCACGCACCCGGCTGAAACGCCACGTGCTGCGCCCGATCTCGATGAGGATCGGCACCGCCGTCGCCGCCCCGATGAGCAGTGCCGCGGTACAGAGGGCATCGGAAAGGGAGCGCAGCCACGGCGTGGGCGCGAAGAGCGTGTAGAGCGCACTCCAAGCGAGCGAGAGCGCTACGAGCACACCGACGATCTGCCAGAAACGATGCCAACCCTTCCCTGCAGATTCCACTACGCCTCCTCGATCTCCAGCGCGCGGAGCAGCCGGGCACGGGCCTCAGCCGAAAGCGCAGGACGGAGCGGATGGCTGCGCAGCCACCCCTTCAGCTTCGGCAAGGGGAGAACGGGAATCGGCGGCGACGAGGCCAGCTTGAGCCGCGCTTCCGGATGGATGAAGACGACAACCGCCCGCACCGGTATCTCCGCGTCGGGGAGGACTTTCGCCAGGTAAGCCTCGGTGCGCTCGACGAGGTCCGCCGCCTGCTTCACCGGATCGCCCAGCGGCTCCTGTCCGCCCAACTGGCGGAAGAAATGCCATTTTTCGACGTGGTGCCACCTTTTCCCGTCGTAGAGGATGACGTTGGCCTGTCCCTTGGGCTGAATGACGGTAATCCCCCCCGGCTCGATGAGTATGAAGGCCACGGGCTTGCGGTGCATCACGAGCAGGTACTCGTTCGTCATCCCCTTGAGCGCCGCGGGCAGCTTCTTGTGCGGGACGATCTCCCCGGAAAAGTGGTCGGTCAGGTAACTGGCGAGGATGGAGAGAAAGAAACCGATGAGGATGATCCCGGTGGAAAGCAGGTAGTCCGCCGGACGGATCCACGACATCGCCAGGCCGCCGAACAGCAGGGCCAAGGCGACAAGGGGGACCCACTGCCCGATCTGCTCGCGGCGTTCGATGAAGCGACGATTAGCAATGATGCGCATGATGCCTCCTCGCCCTCACGATCCTTCCCAGCGTTTCAGGACGAGGCAGGCGTTCTGCCCGCCGAAGCCAAAGGCATTCTTCATCGCTATGCGAATGGTCATCTGACGAGGCTCGTTGGGCACGTAATCCAGATCGCACTGTGGGTCCGGCTCATCGAGGTTGATCGTCGGCAGGATGACGTTGTTCTCCATCATCAGCACCGTCGCGATCGTTTCGATGGCCCCGGCAGCCCCCATCGTGTGGCCGATCATCGACTTCGTCGAGCTGACCGCCAGCGCATAGGCGTGTTCGCCGAAGACCTGCTTGATCGCGTAGGTCTCCGTAACGTCGTTGAGCGGCGTCGCCGTACCGTGGGCGTTGATGTAGTCCACGTCCTCCGGCTGAAGCCCGGCATCCTCCAGCGCCCAACGCATCACCCGCTGCGCCCCCTTGCCCTCCGGATCGGGGCGGGCGATGTGGTAGGCATCCGAGGAGGTGGCATAGCCGATGAGTTCGGCGTAGATGTGGGCACCGCGGGCCAGCGCGTGCTCCAGCGTCTCCAGGATGACGATGCCCGCCCCCTCGGAGAAGACGAAACCGTCGCGATCCTTGTCGAAGGGACGGCTGGCCTTCTCCGGCTCGTCATTGCGGCGGGAAAGAGCGCCCATCACCGAAAAACCGGCGATGGGGATTTCGTGGACGAGTGCCTCCACCCCACCGGCGATCATCACATCGGCACGCCCCAGGCGGATGAGGTCGAGCGCCTCGCCGATGGCCTGAGAGCCGGAGGCGCAGGCCGCGACGGGCGTCGTGATCGGCCCCTGCGCACCGCTGTAGAGGCTCACGTGGTAGGAGGGCATATTGGGCAGCGACGAAGCCACGGCGAACGGGTTCATCCCGCGGAAGCCGCGAGCCCAGAAGCTCCGCGAATGCTTGAGCGCCCAGTCCAGGCCACCCATTCCCACACCGATGACCGTCCCCGTGCGCTCCGGCTCCGGCACCTTTCCATCGAAGCCCGCATCACGCAGCGCCTCCTGGACGGCGGCGACGGCCACCTGCGAGCAGCGGGCCATACGGCGGGCATCCTTGCGCGGCAGGTAGTTCGTCGGGTCGAAGTCCTTCAGTTCACCGGCTATGCGGGTGGGGAAATCGCTGGCATCGAACTGCGTGATAGGGCCGATCCCTGACTTGCCCGCAAGCATAGCTTCCCAACTCTCCTCGACCGTCAGCCCAAGCGGGGTCAGAGCGCCCAACCCGGTGATGACCACTCTCTTCATCAGCTCACTCCTTATGATCTGTGGGATAACGAAGTGCGGCATACGCACCACGAAATTCGGACGACAACGACAGATACCTCAACGACCTCACGGAGCGCTGCGGCTCCCCTCCGCCCTGGCGGCCAGGCCCTCCTTGATGGTGGGAATGACCCCGGCCTCGACAGCCTCACGAGCACGCAGGACGGCATTCTTCACCGCTTTGGCATTGGAACGCCCGTGTCCAACAATGACAACCCCGTTGACACCGAGAAGGAGCGCTCCCCCGTACTCGGCATAGTCCAGATGGTGCGCCAATCGTCTGACGGCGGGGGCAAGCAGCGCCCAACCCGGCGCGGCGAGCAGCAAGCCCGGCAGCATCGACACCATCGCCGCCTTGGAAAGCGTCGAGCCGGTGAGCACCTGCTTGAGCGAATGCGCCATAAAGGAGGCGACCGCCTCCGTCGTCTTGACCATAATGTTGCCGGTGAAGCCGTCGGTTACGACGACATCGGCAACGTGCCTGGTAACTTCCTTCGGCTCGACGTTGCCCACGAAGTTCAGTTCGCTCTCCTTGAGCAGGTGGAAGGTTTCGCGCAGCACCATGCTCCCCTTCTCCTCCTCCTCAC
>JALXBP010000090.1 GCA_026991395.1 Anaerolineae bacterium
CCTCGACACCCCCACCATCGTCCCCCTCCCCCCCTCGCTGCGCGCACGCCTCCTGGGCCCGACGGTGAAGCTCGCCGTCGCCTTCGGCGTCGGCCTCGTCCTCGCCTTCCTCGCCCACGCCCTCGACCCCTTCATCCGCGATGAGGAGGACCTCGAAGCCATAGGGCTGCCCGTGCGGGCACGCATACCGCGCCGCTGAGCGATGCCCTCTCCCGACCTGGGACGCCTGGCCGCCGAAGTCGGGCTTGACCTCGTCGGCGTCGCCGAGGTCGGACCGACGCCCGGCCACGATGCCTACCGGCGCTGGCTGGCCGACGGTTTCGACGCGGGAATGGCCTACCTCCGCCGTCCCGACGCCGTGCGTCGCCGTGCCGACCCGCGGGAGATTCTGCCGCAGGCCCGCAGCGTGATCGTCGTGGCCTCGAGCTATGCCGGTGCGCCCCACCCTCCGCTGCCCCCGCTCCACGGGCGCGTCTCCCGCTACGCCTGGGGCGAGGATTACCATCGCTGGCTGCTCGAGCGGCTCGAGCGGCTCATCGCCCGCCTGCGGGAAACGGCGGGCGACTTCCCCTGCCGCTGCTACGTGGACACCGGCCCCGTGCTCGAACGGGCGTGGGGCCTGCAGGCCGGCCTGGGCTTCGCGGGCAAGAATGCGATGCTCATCCATCCGCGCCTCGGCTCCTACCTCTTCCTGGGCGTCGCCCTCGTCGGCCTCGAACTGACGGCGACACCGGCACCGGGCCTCGGCGGATGCGGGAGGTGCACGCGCTGCCTCGACCGCTGTCCGACGGGGGCCATCGTCGCCCCTCACCGCCTCGACGCGCGGCGCTGCATCGCCTACCTGACCGTCGAGCACCGCGGCCCCATCCCCGAAGCGCTCCGCCCGGCCATCGGCGACTGGCTCTTCGGCTGCGACCTCTGTCAGGAAGCCTGCCCCTGGAACCGCCGCCCGCTGGCCGCCCACGTGGAGGAGGAGCCGCCACCCGGCGCGACGCTCTACCTGCCCGACCTCCTCCTCATCGACGAGGCCACCTTCCGCGCACGCTTCCGCCGCTCCCCCATCTGGCGGGCGACGCCGACGGGACTGGCGCGCAACGCCGCCGTCGTCCTGGGCAACCGCGGCGATCCGGCGGCCCTGCCCTATCTGGAACGGGCCGTCCGTCTCCATCCGAGCGACATCGTGCGCGAGCACGCCCGCTGGGCGATCGAACGAATCCGCGCCGCCGAGGCAGACTTTCGCCACGACGCAGGCGTGTTATAATCGCCCCGTTACGAAGTACGGTCACGAAGGAGGCACATCGGTATGAAGACCTATCTGGACATCGTTCAGATTATCCTGGGCGTCGCCCTCATCGTCCTCATTCTCTTCGAGGTGCGCAGCAGCGGGCTGGGCGGCGTCTTCGGCGGCGCACAGACTAGTTTGATCCGCAAACGGCGCGGCGTGGAGCTGCTGATCTTCCGCCTCGCCATCGCGACGGCCATCCTCTTCTTCGTTACGGCGATTATCAACGTCCTGATCGTCGGCTAAGCGCCTGCCGGGAAGGACGAAGGCCGCGTCTTGCCGACCGCCTTCGTCCTTTCTGTTCCGGCGACTGCGCCACGAGCAACGCTATGTTCAGACGCATCGGATGGCAAAGCCTTCTCGTCGGCATCGGCTTCCTCTTCGCTGCGGGTATGCTCGTCCACCTGGCAGCGACCTACACCACCGATTTCCGCCCGGCCCCCGGCGGCACCTACGTGGAAAGCGTGGGGGGCTATCCGCAGACGCTCAATCCGCTCCTCAGCTTCTACAACGATGCCGACGCCGACGTGACGACCCTCGTCTTCAGCGGGCTGACCCGCTGGACGATGGACGGCGCGATCGAACCGGACCTGGCGCTCGGCTGGGAGATCGACCCCGGCGGCATCACCTACACCTTCCACATCAACCCGCGGGCGCTCTGGCACGACGGCGTCGCTGTCTCCGCCGATGACGTGCTCTTCACCGTCGGCCTGCTGCAAGACCCCGACTACCCCGGCCCGCCCGACATCGGGGCGCTCTGGCGCTCGGTCCACGTCGAGAAGGTGGATGACTTGACCGTTCGCTTCACCCTCCAGGAGCCATACGCCCCCTTCCTCGACTACACGACGATCGGCCTGCTGCCCGCACACCTCCTCGACGGCATCCGCGCAGGCGACCTGCCCGCCCTGGCCTTCGACCGCCAGCCGATCGGCAGTGGCCCTTTCCGCATCACCGGTATCGACGTCGATAACGGGCAGATCAATGCGGTGATGCTCAAGCGCTTCCCGCGCTACCCCGGCCCCAAACCCTACCTGGAAAATGTAACCCTGCGCTTCTACCCCACGCAGCAGGCCGCCTTCGAGGCCTACGAGGCGGGGAACTCGGAAGGTGTCGCCGCCGTTCCGCCCGCGCTCCTGCCGCGCGTCTGGGAGGACGAACGGCTCAACCTCTACTCCGCGCCCTACGCCGAGATGGGGATGCTCTACCTCAACGAAATCCTCACGCAGACGCTGCCCTTCGACAAGATGGAGGTGCGCCGCGCGCTCCTCTACGCCCTCGACCGGCAGGCGCTCATCAACGAGGTGCTGGAGGGGCAGGCCCTCGTGCCGCAAACCCCGCTCATTCCCGGCACCTGGGCCTACGACGACAGCGACGTGCGCCGCTACGCCTACGACCCTCAGCAGGCCGAGGCGCTGCTGACCATCGCGGGATGGACGCGCACGACGCCGACGGAGACGCTGCACGACGAAGCCGGGAGGCCGCTTTCCTTCACGCTGATGACGGTGGACAGCGAACCCGACCGCTCGCTGGCCCAGGCCATCGCGCAGCAATGGGAAGCCATCGGCATCTCCGTAACGGTCGATGCCGTTCCGCCGCTGGCCTTGGGCGGGGCCTTGGAGGGGCGCAGTTACGAGGCGGCACTGGTACGCCTGGCACTCCCCGGCGATCCCGACCCCTACCCCCTGTGGCACGAAACGGAGGCCCTTTCCGGCCAGAACTACACCGGCTTCCGCCACCGGCGCATCAGCGAGATCATCGAGCAGGCACGCCGCCTCACCGACCGCCAGCAGCGCCGCGAACTCTACCACGAATTCCAGCAGCGCTTTATGGACGAGGTCCCGGCGCTGCCGCTCTTCGTCCCCATCTACAACTACGCCGTCGATCGGCGGGTACACGATGTGCAGATCGGGCCGCTGATGCGCCCCAGCGACCGCTTCCGCTCCATCGCCGACTGGTACGTCCTCCAGCGGCGGGTCATTGTCAGCGAGAGGCGATGAGATGACCATTCGTTTCGGTACCGACGGCTGGCGTGCCGTCATCAGCGATACCTTCACCTTCGACAACCTGCGCCTCGTCGCCCAGGCCGTGGCCGACTACGTGTGGGAGATCACCTCACGCGAGCAGCCGGAGATCGTCGTCGGCTTCGATACCCGCTTCCTTTCCGACCGCTACGCCATCGAGGTGGCGCGGGTGATGGCGGCCAACGGCATCGTCGCCCACCTGACGCGCACCGACGCCGCGACCCCCATCGTCTCCTACGCCGTCGTCGACAGGAGCGCCGAGGCGGGGGTGATGATCACGGCCAGCCACAATCCGCCCCGCTACAACGGCCTCAAGCTCAAGGCGGCCTTCGGCGGCTCGATTATGCCGCAGGAGGGCCGCCGCGTGGAGGCCATCCTCGACCGCAATCAGCGCGAGGGACGCGGCCCCAATCTGATGGAATACCGCCGCGCGCTGAAGAGCGGCCTCATCCGCCGCTTCGATCCGACGTGGAGCTACTACCAGCACATCGCCACCCTCGTCGATCTCGACCTCATCTCGCGGGGCGAACTGCGCGTCGTCACCGATGCGATGTACGGCTCGGGGCGCGGCTCCTTCCGCGACCTGCTCGGACGCACGCGCTGCTATCACCACGAAATCCGCGGCGAGATGAATCCGGGGTTCGGCGGCATCCACCCGGAACCGATCGCCCGCTACCTCCAGGCGCTCAGCGCTGCCATCCGCGCCCATCACGCCGACCTCGGCCTGGCGACCGACGGCGACGCCGACCGCATCGGGGCGATGGACGATGAGGGCAACTTCGTCGATCCTCATCACATCTTCGCGCTGGCGCTGCGCTACCTGGTGGAAAAGCGCGGCTGGCGCGGCGAAGTCGTCCGCTCCATCTCCACGACGAGGATGATCGACAGGCTGGCGGCGCGGTACGATCTGCCATTGCGCGAAACGCCGGTCGGCTTCAACCACATCGCCGACCGCATGCTGCACGGCGACGTGCTCATCGGCGGCGAGGAGTCGGGTGGCCTTTCGATCAAGGGGCACATTCCCGAAGGCGACGGCATCCTGATGGGTATGCTGCTTTTGGAGATCGTCGCCGAGGCCGGTGCCTCGCTGCGCGACCTGGTGCAGCAACTTCAGGCCGAGGTGGGGCCGGCCCACTACGCCCGCCTGGACATTCCTCTGCGCCGACCGTTGCCCAAAGCGGCGATGGTCGCTCGCCTGAGCGGGGACTATCCCCCTCGGCTGGCCAACGAGAGCGTCGTGGAGGTCAGCACGTTAGACGGGGTGAAGTACCTGCTCGCCGACGATAGCTGGCTGCTCATCCGTCCTTCCGGCACGGAGCCGGTGCTGCGTCTCTACGCAGAGGCCCGCTCTCCGGAGGAGGTACAGGCATTGCTGGCTTACGGTCGGAGTCTCGCCGACGAGGGGAGACACCTCGGCTAATCGCCACACAGTACGAGGCCACGGCGCTTTTTGCCGTGGCCTCGTTGTGTTTCCCGCTGCTCACTGCACCAGACGGAGGAAGATGCGGCGGAAGAGTTCGTCGAAGATGGGGTCGAGCTGTTCGGGACGGGGGGCGTGGCGGTGGATGCCGCCGGTCAGTTCGGCGATGTACTGCATCAG
>JALXBP010000091.1 GCA_026991395.1 Anaerolineae bacterium
CGGCGGCCCCGCTTCCCACCCCGCGCCCCACGGCGACCCCGCTCCCGCCGAGCGAACCGGCCCATCTGCGCATCCCCGCCATCGGCCTGGATGCCCCGATCGAGCCGGTGCACTGGACAACGGACGATGGCCGGTGGGTCTGGCAGGTGCCCCATCATCGCGCCGTCGGCTGGCACGACACCTCGGCCTGCCTGGGTGCGGGCGGCAACACCGTCCTGAACGGGCACAACTACGGCTACGGCGAGGTCTTCCGCGATCTCTACAAGGTGCAGGTCGGCGACCTCATCAGCGTTACCGGGGCCAACGGCCTCACCTACACCTACCGCGTCGAGGAGCGCTACCTCCTGGAGGAAGGCGGGCAGCCGTTAGGCGTCCGTCAGCAGAACGCCGCCCTCATCGCCGCCTCCGAGGACGAGCGGCTCACCCTGGTAACGTGCCACCCCTACGGCAGCACGCGCTACCGGCTGATCGTCGTGGCACGTCCCGCAGCGACGGGGCGTTGACAGCGCGGCGCTTCTTCCTATACTCACCGCACGGTTGCCACACGGAGTCCGGCACCTGAGGAGGCGTTATGTCGTTTTCACCCGTCCGCCGCACCCGTCAGAATCACGCTCTGGAGCATGCCACCATCCACCTGATCGGCCGCGCCCATCCGCAAAGCCGCGTGGCCGGCCTGTCCTACCCCACCGGCTTCACCCTCATCACCAACCTGGAGCCGGAGGCCGTCTATCCGCTGGTGGACGAGGCGCTGCAACGGCTGAAGCGCGGCGAAAGCCACCTCCGCCTGCACCCCAACTGCGGCACCAACCTGATGACGACGGCGCTGCTCGTTTCCGCCGTAGCCGTGGCGACGCTGCGCGGCCTTTCGGAGGACCGTTCGGCGGAGGCACGGTTCGACCGCTTCACCCGCCTCGTCCTGCTGGAAACGGTCGCCCTCGTCGTGGCCGCCCCGCTGGGCCTGCTGAGCCAGGCGAAGCTGACGACGGAGGCCGATCTTTCCGACCTGCGCGTGCAGGCGATCGTCGGGGGGCGGTACGGCTCCTTCAACCTCATCCACGTGCGCACGAAGGGGGCCTGATGCCGATCGCGCTCTTCCACGGCGACAACCGCCTGGAGATCGAGGAAGCCTGGCACGAGGCGACCTCCGACTGTCGCGGGGCGGGCGCGTTCAACTGCGAGCGCTTCGACGCGCCGCTGGACCTCGCCGCCTTCCGCCAGGCCTGCGCGGCGCTCCCCTTCCTGATGGGCGGCGAACGGCGCACCATCGTCGTCCGCGATGCCCTGCGTCGCGGCGGCACGGCGCTGGGCCAGCGCCTCCTCCCCGTCATCGCCGAGCTTCCCCCCTCGACCTTCCTCCTCTTCGTCGAGTTCGCCCCTCTGCCCGCCGCTCACCCCCTCCTCCGCTGGATGAGGGAGCGGCAAGGGGAGGGTATCGTCATCCGCCGCTTCGACCGCCCCAAGCCGCGGGCGCTTCCGGCGTGGATAGCGAAGCGGGCGGGGCGCTACGGCGTCACGATCGACAACGCCGCAGCGGCCCTCCTCGCGCGGCAGATCGGCAACGACACGCTCACCCTCGACCAGGAACTGCGCAAGCTGGCGACCTACCGCGGCGGCACGGGGCGCATCGTGCGCGACGATGTGGCGGCGCTGGTGCCCTACACCCTCGGCGGCGACCTCATCTTCAAGGTCGTGGATGCCGTCGGCGCGCGCAACGTCCGCCAGGCGCTGATCCTCCTCCATCGGATGCTCGACGCGCCCAGCGCACCGCACCCCGGCCAGGTGATGGCGATGATCATCCGCCAGTTCCGCATGCTCGTCCAGGCCCGCTGGCTGCTCGACCACGGCCAGGGGGCGGCCATCGGCGAGCAGCTTGGGCTGCACTATGACTTCCTCGTGGACAAGGTGCGCCGTCAGAGCGGCCTCTTTTCCGCCGACCAACTGCACCGCGCCTACACGCTCCTGCTCGAACACGACCGCGCCGTCAAGAGCGGCACACTCTCCCTCGAAACGGCCCTCGATCTCCTCGTCGTCCAACTGACCCGCCTCTGACCGTCGCAATTTCGGCCCTCTCCTGTAGAATAGGGCTGCCGAAGAAGGCGAGAAGGGAGGAGGGCCTATGCGCAGGAATGTACCACGTCTGGTGCTGCTACTCGTGCTCCTGTCATCCGTGCTGGGGAGCGGCTGCGGCCGCCGACCGGCCCCGCTCACCGACGACTTCTCCGATCCGGCCAGCGGATGGGGTTCGGGCGGCGGGGCGGGGTTCACGCGAGGGTACGTCAACGGGCGTTACCAAATCGAGGTGGATACCCCCGGCCTCTTCGTCTGGACGCTCCATTCGACGCGCTACCGCGACGTCAGCTTGAGCCTCACGGCCATCGCCGACGGCAATCCCGACAACCATTACGGCCTCATCTGCCGCGCCGATGAGGAGGGCTTTTACTACTTCGCGGTCAGCGCCGACGGCTACTACGGCATCTTCCGCAGCGACCGCGAAGGGCACCTGACGGCCATCGACGGCGTGGGGATGCACTTCACCCCCCTGCTGGAGACGGGCGAAAATCACCTGCGGGCCGAGTGCAACGGCCACAGACTGGCCCTCTACATCAACGGCGAGCGGGCGGGCGAGCCGGTGGAGGACACCGCCTTCGACGAGGGCCTCGTCGGCTTCGGTGCGGGGCTGAACGCGAAGCCGGGCAGCATCACGATCTACTTCGACGATTTCGAAGCAACGCCCTTGGGAGGTGAATGATGCACGCACGCTTCCGCTTTCGTCCGCTCCCGATGATCCTCCTGGCCGCGCTGATGCTGGCCGCCTGTCAGCCGACGACCATCCAGCCGGTGTGGGAAGAGAGCTTCGAGACGGGGGAGGCGTGGCATTTCGCCTCCGACGCCGGAGCCGAGATCGCCGTGGACGAGGGACGGATGACGATACGCATCCGCCAACCGCAGGAGATCGCCTGGGCTACCACGGATTACGCCTGCGGACGGTGCATGCTGGAGGTGGAGGCGACGGCACTCGACGGCCCGGCGGACAACGAGTTCGGGCTGCTGGTCCACGTGCACGATGACGAGACCTTCTACGCCTTCGGCGTCAGCAGCGACGGCTACGGCCATGCAGCACGCTACGAGGCAGGCGAGTGGGTACCGCTGCGGGACTGGGAGCCGACGGCCTGCGTCGCAACGGGGATCGGCGTGCCCAATCACCTGGTGCTCACGGTGGACGAGGGCGACTTCACCCTCGCCGTGGGCGACTGTGAGGTGCTCCGCCTCCACGACGAGGCCCTTGCCGAAGGGACGATCGGCCTCTACGCCGGTTCCTTCGACGAGGGCGGGGTCCTCGTCGCCTTCGACAACCTGCGAGCCGGTCCCATCGCCCCATGAGCGACGAGTGCACCTTCTACGTCGAGGCGCTGGGCTGCCGTCTCAACGCCGCCGAGATCGGCGAACTGGCCCTTCGTCTCGATGCGGCGGGGTGCCGCCGCGTCGAGCGGCCCGAGGAAGCGGCGATCATCCTCCTGAATACCTGCGCCGTTACAGCGCAAGCGGCCCGCAAGAGCCGCCATCGGCTGCGCACCCTCCATCGGCGAAGCCCCCAAGCGGCCATCGCGGCGCTGGGCTGCTGGGTTACGGAATCGCCGCACCTGGCCGCCGAACAGCCGGGCGTCCGCTGGGTCGTGCCCAACGCCGAAAAGGCGGAAACGGTTCGCTACCTGCTGGGGAGGATGCCACCTCCCGCCCCCTGGTCGGCGGAGCGGACAGGGCAGACGCGGCTCTTCCTCGCCGTGCAGGAAGGGTGCGATCACCACTGCACCTACTGCATCACGCGGCTGCTCCGCGGGGCAAGCCGCAGCCGCCCGCTCGCCGAGGTGGTGGAAGCGGTACGCCGCGCGGTCGAGGCGGGCGTGCAGGAGATCGTCCTGACGGGCGTCAGCCTGGGCGCTTACGGCCTCGATCTGGAGATGGAGGGCGGTCTGGCCCGTCTCGTCGAGGCCATCCTGCACCGGACGGCGCTGCCACGGCTGCGGCTCTCCTCCGTCGAACCGTGGGATGTCGATGAGGCGCTGCTGGCCCTGCTGAGCGAACCGCGCCTCTGCCGTCAACTGCACCTCCCCCTCCAGTCCGGCGACGATGAGACGCTGCGCCGGATGGGCCGCCGCATCACGACGGCGGCCTTCGCGCGGCTGGTGGCGCGGGCACGCTCGATCGCCCCCGATGTCGCCATCACCACCGACCTCATCGCCGGTTTCCCCGGCGAGACGGAGGCCGCCTTTGCGCGGACGCTGGCCTTCGTCGAGGCGATGGCCTTCGCGCGGCTGCACGTCTTCCCCTACTCGGAGCGGGCGGGGACGGCGGCCGTCCGGCTGCCCGCCCCGGTGCCCAAAGCCATCCGCCGCGAGCGGGCGGCGCGGCTTCGAGCGATGGGGGAACGGCTCTCCCGCGCCTATCGCCGCCGCTTCATCGGGCGGAAACTCGACGTCCTCTGGGAGCGGCGCAACGCGGCGGGGTTGTGGCGCGGCCTGAGCGACACCTATCTGGAGGTCGTCGCGCAGGTCGAAGCCGACCTGCACAACCGCATCACGGCGGTGCAGATCACCGGCGAGAGGGGCGACGTGCTGGTCGGGGTGCCGGAGGGCCACTGAGCGGAGGGGCTACGCCGCCTCCCAGAGTTGCCGCGCCAGTGCCCGCGCCGCCTCGGCATCGGCGATCTCCCCGTCCAAGCGTGCCCGGCGCAGCTCCCGGAGGATACGGCGATAGATCGGGCCGGGCGGGATGCCCATCGCCCGCAAGTCGTCGCCGGTCAGCGGGGCCTGCAGATGCCGCCAGCGCTGCCAGTAGGCGGCGATCCGCTCCTGGGCGTGCTCGTCCTCGCAGAGAACGTGGGCCGCGGCCAGCAGCGGGGACGGCAAGCCCTCCAAGCGCTCGACGACCTCGGAAGGGCGCGAGAGGGCGGGCAAGAGGCGCAGGCTTTCGCGCAGCCGGGGCAGCATCCGCAGCGGGTCGGCCAGGCGGTGCGGAGCCTGGAGCCGTTGCAGGAGCGATTCGATCGCCGCCTCCTCCCGCGAGAAGAGGAGCAGCACCCAGTGCAGGATGATCTGCGCCTCCTCGTCCAGCTTCCAGAAGGCCGGATCGAGCCGCGCCCGCAGCCGCCGGAAGCGGGCCGCAACCTGCTCATCGTAACGCAGGGCCGGATGAATGGCGGCCAGTGCGCCCCAGCTTTCCAGACGGGCCAGGGCGGCCTCCGGCTCCGCCTCGCGGAAGATGAGGTCGAGTTCGTGCCGCAAGCGCTTGCCGCTGACCCGCCGCAGGAGCGGAAGGGCCTCGGCGATGAGGGCTTCCGTGCGCGGTTCCACGCGAAAGTCGAAGCGGGCCTCGAAACGGGCCGCCCGCAGGATGCGCGTGGGGTCTTCCACGAAGCTGAGGCTGTGCAGCACGCGGATGATCCCCCGCTCCAGGTCGGCCTGACCGCCGAAGAAGTCGAGCAGTTCGCCCCAGCGGTCCGGGTCGAGGCTGATGGCCAAGGTGTTGATGGTGAAATCGCGGCGATGGAGGTCCTGCTTGATCGAACTGCGCTCGACGACGGGGAGCGCGGTCGGTCGCGTGTAGAACTCCGTGCGCGCGGTGACGAAGTCGATGAAGGGCGGTAGGTCCCGATGCGCCTCGCCGGGAGCGACCCGCTGCCAGACCGTCTCGTCGAGCAGCCATTTGGCCGTCCCGAAGCGCCGGTGCTGGCGCATCTCGCCGCCGAATTCACGCACCAGGCGGCGGCAGAGGGCGATGGCGTCTCCCTCGACGACGAGATCGACATCCTGCGTGGGGCGTCCGAGGAGCAGATCGCGCACGATGCCCCCGACGAAGTAGAGGTGCGCCGACTCTTCCCGCGCCACCTCGCCGATGCGCCGGATGAGGGTCAGCAGAGGGGGCGGGAAAGCCCGTTCGAGGAGGCGCACGATCCGCTGCCGACGGCCATCGTCCCGCTGCGGCTCGGTGCGGATCAGGTCGGTGCGCGTAACGACGCCGATGATCCGCCCCTCGTCGTCGATGACGGGAATCTGCCCCCAGCCGCTGCGGATCATCAGCGTGCGCACCCGCTCGGCCGAGTCCTGCGGCTTCACGCCGACGGTCCCCGGCTCCACGATGCGCGCGATCGGCTGATGGTCCAGGCCGTGCCGAAGGGCGCGGTCAACGGCGGTGCGCGTAACCAGTCCCACCAGGCGGCCCGCCTCATCCACGACGGGGAAGCCCTCGTGGCCCGTTCGCCGCATCATCTCCGCAAGCTCGGCGATGGGAGCGTCGGCGCGGACGGTGCGCACGCCGTGCGACATCAGGTCGCGCACGGTGAGCCGCGGCTTGACGAAGCGCGGCATGGCCTCGCGCAGCGCGGCGGCCACCTCGCGGGGGCGTCGTCCGTGGATGAGGGCGGCGGCGGCGCGACTGTGCCCCTTGCCGCCGAAGGGGGCGACGGCCTCGGCCACGTCGATATCCGCCGTCGTGCTGCGGGCGACCAGTTGCGTCTTCCCGTCCAGGCCGACGAGGACGAAGAGGGCCGAGGGATCGAAGAGATCGCGCAGCTTGTGCGCCAGTGTGGAGATCTCCTCGTCGAGGCCGGGAGGGGCCTCCGCCCAGGCGATGATGATCGTGTGCCCCTCGATCTCCACCGTCTCGCTCCGTTCGAGGAGGGCCTCGTAGAGTTGCCGCTGTGCCGGGGTCAGCGGATGATGGAGGAAATCGGCGACCGTCTCCAGGTCGGCGCCGCGCTCGAGGAGCCAGGCGGCAGCGCGGACGTCGCGGGGCGTCGTCGAAGCGTAGAGCAGCGAGCCGGTATCCTCATAGATGCCTAAGAGGAGGAGCGTCGCCTCCGCCGGGGCCACGGGGATGAGACGGCTGGAGATGGCCTCGACGAGCAGGGTCGTCGTCGCCCCCAGCGGCTCTCCGCGGAAATGCCAGCCCGGCGGCAGCCGGTCCGGGGGGCGGTGATGGTCGATGATGAGCACCTCGCCCATCTGCTTCCCCATCCCGCGCACGAAGGTCAGCCGCTGCGTATCGACGAGGATCACGCGCTGCACGCGGTCGCCGCGTCGCAGGTGCTGGGAGTGGACGAAGGGGAAAGCTCCGCCATAGAGGCTGAGGAAGGCCCGCACGTTGCGATTGACGCGGCGGGGCAGCACGGGCACCGCCTGGGGGTACAGTTTGTGCGCCCCCAGCAGGGAAGCGACCGCGTCGAAGTCGGCGTTCTCGTGCGTCAGGATGAGCGTCTTCACGATGGCTCAGCGGCGGACGAGGGGATGCGTGGGATCGATCCACGGCTGAAGCGCCGCGGACGCCCCATAATGCGGGCCAGGTCTTGTTGCGTCCACCCACGCGCGGCCAGTTCCCGCTTGATCACGCGGCCCGGCGGGAAGACTCGTGCAGGCTCGGGGTTCCAGTTCGCCATGATTGCCTCACTCGTGATCGTCCGCGATGTCGCGGACGCCCAGATAGCCATTTCACCGAAAGGGCAATCACAGTATTGCACAAGAGCGCGGAAAAGGCAAGGCTCTCCACCAAACAGCCGATGATAGAGCATCCTCAGTTCGGAAAGATGAACCCAATCATAGCCGAAGCCCCACGGCCGTTCAATGTGTTGTCCGGCTCGACATCGTCACTGGGACATTACCACAGGGAGATAGATCGTCTCTGGTGCAACCAAGTACCCTGTGTGCATCAGGCTGTATGGGCCACCGGCAGCGTCGTCGCGGTAGACGTCGAACCTGACCATTCGATCTTCAACATGGATGACGATAAAAGTGCTGCGTGCGCCCGTGTCTCCCAAGCCCCTAGCGTGTCCCGCATCCAGTTGCCACATGCCGTTGATCCTCACGGCGCTATAGTTATGCGTATGCCCGCAGATGTATGCCGTAACGCCATGTTGTCGCAGCAAGGCCCAAAACCGGTCGCGGTGAGCCGGATGGGCGTTTAAACTGTCATCGAGATGGCGCACCCGACCGTTGTCGGCGTCAGGCTGGGGGTAGGCCGGCTCGTGCCCAAAGACAAAAATGTAATCCTGGCTTGTGCTATTCAGGTCGGTTACCAGCCAATTGTACAGGTGATCTGGTATATCGCCGTCGGTGACATCGTCTCCGCCGACGTCGCAATACTCGTTCAGCATGACAAAGTGGGCGTTGAGATAGTCAAACGAGTAGGTTGTCGTGGGGCAACCCGTTGGACCAGGATGAACAGTTCCATAATCGTAACTGTTCATCCACTCCACATTGTCGCCAAGATGTTCCTCATATCCGGCCCCAGGAAGCTCATGGTTGCCCACTCCCGGATACCAAGTATAGCTTATCCCCAGCGTGCGTGTGATTGTCCACAATGCGTTACTGGGAGGATCGAGATCACCCGGACTAATGATGAAAGCGGTGCTGCCTAAAGCCGCGATCGCATCCACGCTGCCTCGGAAGTAACGTGCTGTATCGTACTGACCCGGACCAGTGTAACTCCTCATATCAGCAGTAACGGCAAAGGTAAAGAGAGCGTTGCTGCTTTGGGACGAGCCGGACGATATGGTATCGAGAGAAAGAGGCGCGTTGTAGGCCACAGAGACACACCACCCCCAACAGATCGCACCTGCAACTGCAGCCATCGCCAGAAGGGAAAGCACCACGACCCACTTTCTCATATCCGTTCTCCTAACACGATTGTTCAGACGTCCGCCTGAACAACGGACCAATCCCGAAGTAAGGTAAAGAGGGGAACAAAGAGCAAACTCATCTGCAACCACATCACAGCACTGAACTCAGCAATGCCGCTTCATCATTTCATTAAAAGAGCAATCACAGTATTGCACAAGAGCGCGGAAAGGGCAAGGCCCATCGAGAGAAACCGTCGAGACCCCCCGCAGCGCTTGACAAAGCCCCAACTCCGCCTATGCTTGTTAAAGCAATGTGGCGTTTCGTTTAATAACAATCCCCGTTATTCACGGACGTTGAATAAGGAGGCGAGGTGATACGCGGAGCGACGGGCACTTATCGCGTAACGGTGGTGGGCGGCGAGTCCATTCGCGCCTTCATCCCCCATCCGCTGCCGCCGCAGCCGCCGCTGGAGATGACGCGGGAGCGGCAGCGCCTTCTCGAACGGGCCACGCTCGCCTTGGGGCGGCTGGACAGCATCACGCTCCTCCTGCCCGATGCCGACATCTTCCTCTACGCCTACATCCGCCGTGAGGCCCTCCTTTCCTCGCAAATCGAGGGGACACAGTCCTCTTTCTCCGACCTCCTGCTCTTCGAGATGGAGGAAACGCCCGGCGTGCCGCTGGAGGATGTCGTCGAGGTCTCCAACTACGTCGCCGCGCTGGAATACGGCCTGGAAAAGCTGCGCAGCGGATTCCCGCTCTGCAACCGGCTGATCCGCGAGATGCACGCCGTCCTCCTTTCGCGGGGACGGGGGAGCGGGAAACAGCCGGGAACTTTCCGCCGCACGCAGAACTGGATCGGGGGGACGCGACCCGGCCAGGCCCACTTCGTCCCGCCGCCGCCCGATGTGGTGGAGACGGCGATGGCGCAGCTCGAACGGTTCATCAACGGCGAGGGGGCCGCCTATCCTGCCCTGATCAACGCGGCGCTGGCCCACGTCCAGTTCGAGACGATCCACCCCTTCCTCGACGGGAACGGCCGTATGGGCCGATTGCTCATCGCCTTCATGCTGCACCACGATCAACTGCTCCAGCGTCCCTTGCTCTACCTCAGCCTCTACTTCAAGGAGCATCGCGAGCGCTACTATCGCCTGCTCGACCGCGTGCGCGGGAAGGGAGACTGGGAGGCGTGGCTGGACTTCTTCCTCGAAAGCGTGGCCTTCACCGCCCAGAACGCGGTGGAGACGGCGCGTCGGCTGGTCGATCTCTGCCGCGAGGATACGCGCCGGGTGCAGAAGGCGGGGAAGCGGGTGAGTTCCACGCTGCGCCTGCTGGAAGCCCTCTGCGAGCGCCCGCTGACCACGATCGGCAAAGCGGCAGAGCGGACGGGGTTGACCTATCCAACCGTCGCCGCAGGCATGCAGGTTCTGGAACGACTCGGCATCGTCCGGGAGATCACCGGGCGGAGGCGCGGGCGTATCTTTTCCTACGAACGTTACCTCGCCGTGCTCAACGCAGGGACGGACGAGGCGCTGCCTCGCACCGGAACGGGATCACGATAACCGATTGAGGAGGTTGCTATGGCCGAAGTGGGCGAAATGGCTCCGGAATTCACGCTGCCCGATCAGGACGAAAGACCGGTCTCGCTGAAGGCGTTCCGCGGGCGCTGGGTCGTGCTCTACTTCTACCCGCGCGACAACACCTCCGGCTGCACGAAGGAGGCCGAGGACTTCACGGCGCTCCGCCCCGACTTCGAGGCGGAAGGAGCGGTCATCCTCGGCGTCAGTCCGGACAGCCCCGCCTCGCATCGCCGCTTCATCGAGAAGCATGCCCTCAAGCTCACGCTGCTCAGCGACGCGGAGAAGCGCGTCCTGCGGGCCTACGGGGCTTGGGGGATGAAGAAGCGGTACGGCAAGGAAAGCGAGGGCGTCATCCGCTCGACCTTCCTCATCAGGCCGGACGGGGTCATCGCCTACCGCTGGCGCAACGTCCGCGTCCGCGTCAAGCGCAAGAACGGCGAGGTCGTCCGGCACGCACAGCGGGTGCTGGAGAAATTGCGGGAGATGAAGTAGCCGCGCTCAGCCGATCCCGTCGGCAACGGGCAGGGCCGGCTCGACATGGATGTAGACGCGATCCACCTCCGGCAAGGCGAGGACCTGCCGCTGCACCTCGTTGGCGATGGCGTGCGCCTCCCGCAAGGAGAGTTCGCCGTCCACCTCGATGTGCAGATCGACGGCAAGCCGCGGCCCCACGTACTCCGTGAGCACCTGGTGGATACCCTCGACCCCAGGCACGGCCGCAGCCGCGGCGACGATGTGCGCACGGGTCTCCTCATCGGCCCCGCCGCCGGTGAGATAGCGGAGATTCTCCGTGAAGGTCTCGAAGACGGCGTAGAAGATGGCCGCCGTCACGAGGAAGGCAGCGACGGGGTCGCAGAGAGGATGCACGTAAGCCGATCCCGCCGCGCCGATGACCGCCGTAACCGAGGTCAGGACGTCGCTGAGGTCGTCGCGGGCGGTAGCCATCAGCGCGGGGCTGTCGAGCGAGCGGGCCATGCGGCGGATGAGGAGGTACATCCCGCCCTTGACGGCGGCGCTGAAGAGCAGGACGGCCGTCGGCAATCCCGGCTCCACGGCCAGCCCGCCGCTCTGATAGCGCGCCCATGCCGCCTGCGCGGCGGAGTAACCGGCCCCTCCCATCGCCAAGGCAATGACCATCCCGACCAGCGGCTCGAAGCGGCTGTGTCCCTGCGGATGCGTGAGGTCGGGCGGGCGCTGGGACATCCAGATGCCCAAGACCATCAACAGGGCGTAGATGAGGTCGGAGAGGGAGTTGACGGCGTCGGCGTAGAGGGCGACGCTCTGCGAAAAATAGGAGGCCACCCCCTTGACGGTCAGGAGCAGCACATTGCCACCTAAAGTGACGAGCAGCGCGTGGAGGTACTGCCGTTGTCTGGCCTTGTCGGGCCGCTCTTCCCGCACCCATTGCATAGAAAGACCTCTCCTCGAACGAAAATCGGGAGCCTCCGCTCCCGACCTCACGGCGTTCGTCCGCACACGGCGGCCCCCATCCCCACGACAGCCCGGCCTCGCTTCCCCGACCGCCGTGGGGACAGGCCGACCGCTCTTTCGTGGCACCCCCGGTGGGACTCGAACCCACAACCGACGGATTAGAAGTCCGCTGCGCTATCCTTTTGCGCTACGGGGGCCTGCTTTCGTTCAGGACGCGGGGGTGTACGGACGCAATCCCTTGCGCACGCGACGACCGGAAAGAACACGCAGAATCTGTCTGGCCGGATAGCCGGTGCGTATCGCCAGTTCCCGCGCCGTGAGCGGCTGATTCCCGTTCTGCAGGAAGACGCGGAAGATGGCCTCGAGCATCGTCGGGGCTTGGCGGACGTAGCCCGGCTGCTGGCTGCAATGCGCGGCGATGATATGCAGCAATCCCGGCACCGGCTTGACCTCCCCCGTGCGTGGATCGACCCAGTCGATGACCTTGGGAAGTTGTCGCCCGCGGTAAGCGGCCTGATGTTCGGGACAGAGATGGCTGAAGAGTGCTACATCGAAGTCCAGACCTTGATCCTCCCACCATTGCATATCGATCCAGAAAGGCGTATCCATCGTCGGCTTGATGAATCGGGACAGGGCAGGATTCGATGCAAGATCACTCATACGTTCTCTCCTCGGTAAACCCAGTAATGATCGCCCAGCGCTTCATAGTGCTCGTCGGAGGCCAAAATGGCCAGGAGCGGGGCGGGGGGCAGGCGGCGGAAGAGGTTGACGGCGCTGTAGAGCGTCGTGGCGTGGACGACCCGCTGCAAGGTGAGGGCCGCCAGTTCCCGGAAGACCCGTTCGACCAGCCTGTCGGAAGGCAGCCGCCGCAATTGCTCGGCGAGGGCATCGATGGCCTCGGGGTCGGGTGTACCGATGGCAGCCAGCTCATCGAACTCGCAGTAAGCGGGATAGCGGGTCGTCTCGAAGGAGAAATCGTTGTCCTCCACGGAGATCACACGCAGCCACTCACCCCGCTTGGAGCGGAAGGGATGCACATCGATCACCACCTCTCCCGCCTCCTCGCCGTGGCTGAGGTAGATGTACGAGCCGACGTTGACCTTGCGGGCCTCGTACCACGCCTGCAAGCCGTACACGTAACGCCCGCTGCGCACGACCCATCCGGCGAACTGTTCGCCGCTGCGCCCGTCGATGAAGGTGAAGCGGATGTGATCGGTCTCCTGGGCCGTGGGGAAGAAGCGGGCCAGCTTTGGCGTCAGCGGAAGCGTGCCGCTGCGCCAGTGAGGATAGAAGAGCGTAACGCGGATCGGCTCCTCCATCTCCCCCGCGAAGGGGGCCTCGGCCCAGGCGTCGTCGATGATCTGCTCCAGCGCCAGCATCTGCTCGTCGAGCCGATCGCGGTCGTAGGGGACGGGGACGTACCGCAGGTGCGGCGGCACCTCCAGCACCGCCTTCGGCTCCATACGGCGCAGATACCACAGCGCATATCCGGCGGGGCCGACCTCGTCGAAGCGCCGATCGCGCATCAGGGCGTATTCCAGCGAGAAGTTGCGCAAGGCAGGCGGGACTTCATCGGGCAGATCGAGTTCGTCCAGCAGCGCCTCGGTGCGCAGCGGGCCGCCCGATGCCATATCGAGCATCGCCTCGACGATATTCATCGCCACCGGCGAGATGTCGAGGAGCAGATCGCGCACGAACCAGCGCCCGCCGACCGTCACGAACTCCTCGCTCTGCGTGAGGGCCTTCCTCAACTGCCCGACGATCGCCTCGCCGTAGCGCTCCATCACCTCATCGACCGAGAGCATCTCCTCATCGAGGAAGCTCATCTCGTTGAGCGGATGCTCGACCGGCAGTTCGGCGGCGAACTCCTGCTCCGTCCCGTCCTCCATCCGCACGCGGATGACCTTGAACGGTTCGTATTCCGGATTATGTCCCTCGCGCACGGCGATGACCTCGCCCTTCCGGTCGCCCCAGAGGGGGAAGAGGATCGTATCACCGACGGCGTAGCGATCCGCCGGACGATATTTCCGCCCACGCGCATCGGACGCCTCACGGAGAGCCTGCAATTGAGCCAGCCGCGACGCCACGAGCGCCCGTGCCAGCTCATCCAGCGTGGCCGGTGTCTCCTTTTCGAGGAGGCGTTGGCTCAACTGCTCCAAATCGGTGGGGAGGATGGAAAATTGCGCCCAATAACTTTCGTTCTGTGCCGCTGTGCTCAAGCTTCGCCTCGTTCCATTCCGTGCAGATGCAGATTTTGTCTCCATAGACCGATGCGGATTATATCCGGTCAGGCGAACAGGTCAAGGAGGAGCCATCGAAGCCGGTCTTGACGCTCATCTTCCCTATGTTAGACTGGCCGCGCTCCGAGGATAACTATGCGAAAATGGATTACCGTAGTCTTGCTCATACTGCTGACCGGTTGTGCCCGACCGTCGGCCTCCTCCCCTGCGACGACCGTCTCCCTTTCCCCGCCCGCCACGCCGACCCCGACGTCAACCGCGACACCGACGCTGACCCCGTCGCCGACGGCCACGCCAAGCCCGACCCCGACGCCCTTCGTCTGCCGCGAGCGGCACGGGCGCGACGTGGAAGGGCAGTTCCACAGCCCGGCGATGGACGAGGAGATTCGATACATCGTCCATCTGCCGCCCTGCTACGAGGCTTACCCCGACCGCGCTTTTCCCACGCTCTACCTCCTGCACGGCTGGCCGATGGACGAGACGCACTGGATGGAACTGGGGATGACGCGCATCGCCGACGAGTGGATCGCGAACCGGTTCTGCGGCCCCTTCATCATCGTGCTGCCCGGCGTCGTCGAACCCAACGGCCTCTACGTCAACTCCAGCGGAGGGGCCAACTCCTTCGAGGGGATGATCGTCGATGAACTGGTGCCGCTGATCGACCTCCACTACCGCGTCTGGCGCGCGCCGCAAGGGCGGGCCATCGGCGGCATCTCGCGGGGCGGCGTCTGGGCGCTGGAAATCGGCCTGCGCCATCCGGAACTTTTCGGCGCAGTCGGCGGCCACAGTCCGGCGCTGGCGCTCAACCACCCGCTGCCCCAATACGATCCCTTCGTCATCGCCACGACGATCAGTCCCACACAGCGCATCTACCTCGACGCAGGCGACGCCGACTGGGCGCGGGCGGCGACGATCCACTTCCGCGACCAACTCGAGGAAGCCGGATTCGACGTAACCTACCAGGTGCACCACGGGGCGCACCTCGACGAAACCTGGCAGATCGCCCTGCCCGACTACCTCAGCTTCTACACCGCCGACTGGCCGCCTTCCGCCGAGGCCCTCCCTCCCTGGATCGGCGATCCGGAGGAACTGTGGCTGCGCGAAGGCCCGGCCACCGGCAGCCCCTGAGCGGCGCGATGGGGACACGTTCATCGACGGAGGCGCGTTACGCGCCGATCGCCTGGCTGCTCTGGGCGGCGGCGATCCTGCTCATCGCCGCCTCGACGCGCCATCCGCTCCTCCTCGGCCTGCTGCTGGCGACGGTCGCGGGCGCAGCGTGGCGGTGCGGACAGCCCTTCCCCTGGCGGATGACGGCGATGCTGGTGGGCGCAGGCGCTTTGTGGAACGTGGCCGCCGTTCACATCGGTACCCACCCCCTCTTCCGCCTGCCGACCTCGTGGCCGCTCATCGGCGGCCCCTGCACGCTGGAAGCGCTGTGCTACGGCGCACTCAACGGACTGGCACTGGCGACCATCGTCGCCGCCTTCGCGCTCGTCTTCGCCCTCCTTTCGCCGCGCGAACTGGCCCGCCTGGTGCCGCCCGCCCTCTACGAGGTGGGGCTGACCCTCTCCGTGGCCCTGGCCTTCTTCCCTCAGGGACGGGAAAGCCTGCGGGCCATCCGCGAAGCGCAGACCCTGCGCGGCTATCGCGGGCGCGGGTGGCGCGATTGGCCCCCGCTGCTCTTCCCCTTCCTCACCTTGGCGCTGGAGGAAGCGCTGGCCTTGGCCGACTCGCTGGAAAGCCGCGGCTTCGTGAGCCGACGCCGCCCGCCCGACCGCACCACGACGCTCCTCCTGGCCGCGGCGCTGCTCCTCCCCCTGCTGGGAAGCGCCGCGTTCGTGATGGGCCTGGGCCGCCTGGCGGGCAGGGCCGCGATCGCGGGCGGAGCGGGAGCGGCCCTCCTCGCACTCCATCGTCTGGGGCGGCACACGGTGCGCACCGCGCCGCCCCGCGCGGAACCGCGCCTCGTTTCGGCGGCGGCGCTGACGGCGGCCCTCCTCTGGACGGCACAACGCCTCCTCCCCACCGGCGGCACGACCTACGATCCCTACCGCACGCTGGCCCTCGCCTTCCCTCCCCCCGCTGCGCTGATGGCCGTGCTCCTGCTGAGCGCACCGATCGTCCATCCCC
>JALXBP010000092.1 GCA_026991395.1 Anaerolineae bacterium
GGGGGGGGGCGTCCAGGTGGGGACGGGGGTGGCGGTGGCGACGGGCGTCGACGCCGGGACGAGGGTGGGGCGGGGGGAGGGCGAGGGCGGGGGCAACGGGGTCGGCACCGGCGTCGGCGTGGCGGTCGGTGCGGGTGTTGGCGTGGCGACCGGCGCGGTCGGCGTGGCGGTCGGCGTGGGCGAGGGTTGGGGCGTTTCGCCCTCGATGACGAGGCGGATGGTGTCCTCGGAGATGGCTGTCCGTCCTGCTCCGTCGCGGAACTGGACGTAGACAGCGTAATCGCCGCTCGTCTCGCCGGGAAGGAGCCAGGGGACGAGTTCCGCCCAGGGCTGCCAAGGGATCGCCTCGTCGAAATCGGGGCTGTCGTTGAGGCGAATCTCGATCGCCTTCCCCATCCACGTCCCTTCGCCCAGGGGGACGGCCTCCTCGTTGGTCAGCCGCACGGCCACCTGACGCGATGTCGTTTCCTCCGCGCCATCGTTGATGAAGACGGGGAGGATGCCGGGGCGTGAACCGAGGTCGAGCGTGTAGTAGTGCGTGCCGTCGTCGCCGGTCGCTTCGGCGATGCCGATCTCGCGGTACCGCCGATCGACGAGGAGCCGCCAGAGATCGGCCTGCCCGGTGAGCCAGGCGAAGACGTCGTCCGCCGTCCCGTTGCCGGCCCAGATGATCTCGTTGACCATCAGCCCGTCGTTCCAGGCGTGATAGCCCGCTTCGCGGATGCGCTGCTGGTAGGTGGAGCCATCGCTGCCGCGGTTGTCGGCGAAGTGATGGGCGGCCATATCGTCGGCGTGCCGTTGGGCCGCCTGCGCGAGGAGCGGCGACCAGGCCAGTGGCGGCAGCCCTTCGTCCAGGCGCTCCTGATCGATGCGAAGGAGGAGTTGGCGGGCGGGGTCTGCCTCCTGCGCCGCTGCCCGCCCTGCTGCGAGGAGGTGGAGCAGCAGGATGAGGGTGAGCAGGGTGCGGCCTGCGCGCTTCATCGAGCGGCCTCCGCCTCGTCGATGAGGCGATGTGCCGCCTCCAGGAGCGCCGGTGTCGCGGCAATGAGCGGATCGGGGGCCGCAGGATGCCAGGGGCCGCCGGAGATCGTCCCCAGAACGCCGCCCGCCTCGCGGACGAGGAGCGCGGCGGCGGCCTGATCCCAGGGGTGCAGCCGTCCGCAGAGGTAGAGGTCGATCCAGCCCGGCGCGACGTAGCTCATCATCAGCGCGGCGCTGCCCAGCGTGCGCAGCGTCTGCGCGCGCTCCAGCAGCCGCCCGGCGATGCGCCACATCCGCCGCCGGATGGGCGGTTCGCGCGGCCAGTCGATGCCGAAGATCGCCGCCTCGATCGTCGCCGTGGCCGCCACGTGGAGGGGGCGTCCGTTGAGCGTGGCCCCTGCGCCCCGGCGGGCGGCGAAGCAGTGGCCGCGGAGGATGTCGCAGACGACGCCGACGAGCGGCTCGCCATCCACCACCGCCGCCAGCGAGAGGCTGAAGTTGGGGTTGTGGCGCGAGAAGTTGGTCGTGCCGTCGATGGGATCGACGTACCAGCGGACGTGGGCCTCCTCCGCATCGCCGCCGGCCTCCTCGGAGGTGATGGCGTGCGTCGGGAAACTTTCGCGTAGTCGCCGGAGGACGAGCGCCTCGGCGGCCAGGTCCATCTCCGTGACGATGTCGCGCGGCCCCTTGCGCCGAATGTCGTGCCGCTGCATCCAGGCAGGGCGGACGAGGGCGCGCACCTCCTCGGCGATGGCGATGGCCTTTTCCAGCCAGCGGGCTTCGTCGGCTTTCATCGCCGCTTCTCCTTGCCCGCTTTTTCGTGGCCGCGGAAGAGGAGGCGGAGGGGGGTGCCGGGGAAGGGGTAGATTTCGCGGATGCGGTTTTCCAGGTAGCGGCGGTAGGAGAAGTGGACGAGGTCGGGATCGTTGACGAAGAGAACGAAGGTCGGCGGCGCGACGCCCGCCTGGGTGGCGTAGTAGACTTTCAGCCGTTGGCCGCGGCGCGTGGGCGGGGCGTGCTCGGCCAGCGCGGTGCGGATGAGGTCGTTGAGCGGGCCGGTGGGGATGCGCCGGTAGCGGGCCTCGACGACCTCCAGCGCGGCGGGGATGACGCGCTTCACGTGCATCCCCGTCAGGGCGGAGACGAAGAGGATGGGGAGGTGGGGGAGGAATTTCAGCGCCTCGCGAATCTCCTCCTCCAGCGCCAGGCCGTGCTGCCGTCTTTCCGGCGGGACGGCATCCCACTTGTTGACGAGGACGACGGCGCTCACACCGGCTTCGGCGATCTGACCGGCGATGTGGGTATCCTGCGCCGTGATGCCCTCGGTGGCGTCGATGAGCAAGAGGGCGACGTCGGCGCGATCGAGGGCCTTGAGTGTACGCAGGACGCTGTATTTTTCCACGCCCGGCGCGATCTTGCCGCGGCGACGGATGCCCGCCGTGTCGATGAGGACGACGCGCTGACCGTCCCAGGTGAGCACGGTATCCACGGCGTCGCGCGTCGTGCCCGCCACCGGGCTGACGATGGCCCGTTCCTCGCCGATGAGGCGGTTGAGGAGCGACGATTTGCCGACGTTGGGCCGCCCGACGATGGCGATGTGGGCGGCGGCTTCCGTTTCCGCCTCCTCGCCCTCCTCCTCCGGCGGAAGCAGTTCGACGACGCGGTCGAGGAGATCGGCAATCCCCCGTCCGTGGATGGCGGAGATGGTGTGCAGTTCGTCGAAGCCGAGTTCGTAGAATTCCAGCGCTTCCTGCGCCCGTCGCTCGTTGTCCACCTTGTTGACGACGAGGAGCACGGGTTTGCGGCTGTGGCGCAGCAGGTCGGCGACCTCGCGGTCGGCGCCGGTCAGACCGTCGGCGGCATCGGTGAGGAAGAGGATGAGGTCGGCCTCCTCGATGGCCTGCTCGGCCTGGCTGCGAATGTGCGGGATGAAGTCGGCGGAATCCTCCAGCAGCGGGTGATGGGGGGACGGACGGCGGCCAGCTTCGACGGCGGGAGGGAGCCGTTCGATGCCGCCGGTATCGACGATATGGAAGGTGCGCCCTTCCCACTCGGTCTCGCCGATGATGCGGTCGCGGGTGGTGCCGGGGATGTCGCTGACGACCGCGTGCCGTCGCCCGACGAGACGGTTGAAGAGGGTCGATTTGCCCACGTTGGGGCGACCGACGATGGCGACATAGGGTTTACTCATCGACCTTGCCTCCTTCGGCGTCGTTGTTTTCTATCGTCAGGGGGAGGATGAAGGAGAAGACGCTCCCTTCACCGGGCGAACTTTCGACCCACACTCGCCCGCCGTGCTGCTCCACGACGGCTTTGACGATGGCCAGCCCCAGGCCGCTGCCGGGGATGTCGGCGCGTGCCCGGTCGCGGATGCGGTAGAATCGCTGGAAGATGCGGTTTTGCTCCTGCGGCGGAATGCCGATGCCGCTGTCGGCGACGCTGACGATGACGTGCTCGTCGCTGCGATAGGCGCTGAGGGCGATCCAGCCGTGGGGGCGGTTGTACTTGATCGCGTTGCTGAGGAGATTCTCGACGACTTGGCGAAGCCTGGCAGCGTTGCCCATAATCCAGATCGGCGTGGTGGGGAGGTGGCAGCGCAAGGTCAAACCGGCCTCTTCGACGATGGGGCGGAAGGTGCAGCAGCTTTTGAGCAGGAGTTCCGCGATGTCGAGCCTGTGCATGACCATCGTGTAGCCGCTCTCCAGTTGCCCGATGTCCAGCAGGTCGTCGATGAGGTCGGCGATGGCGTGCAGGCCGGTGAGCGCCCGCTGCACGAAGTCGCGCTGGGTCTCGTTCAGGGGGCCTACGCGCTCCAGCAGTTCCACGTACCCCTGGACGGCGGTCAGCGGTGTGCGCAGGTCGTGGGCGACGCCGATGACGATCTCGGTGCGTGCCCGCTCCATCTCCTTGAACTGGGTAACTTCCTGCATCGTCAGCAGTTGTCCTGCGGCCTCGACGGTGGTCAGCGTGGCGTTGAAGGTGCGCCCGTTATCCATTCGGACTTCGCGCCGCTCTTCCAGGCTGTTGCTTTGGAGCAAGGCGCGGATATCCGGGTGGGTGATGGCGGTCTCGGCGGGCTGGCCGAGCATCGCTTCCTGCAGGTTCAGCAGGGTGGCGGCGGAGTTGCTCCAGAGCACAAGCCGCCCTTCGGCATCGATGAAAAGGATAGGATCGGCGGCCTCGCGTATCAGCAAGAGCAGGGCTTCCGCTGCGGTTGGCGGGAGCCCTGTGTTCGAGGATGCTCTCGGTTCGGCCTTCGCATTCACGAAGGTCATCATACCGTGGTCTGGAGAGAGTTCAAACGCAGGAGGCATGCCGCCGTTGCGCTGAAGGTATCGCCTCCTTTTCTCTCTCCTGTGCCACGGCGCTGTGCCGTCCGGCCTTGCTCGTGAGCGTTGTGCCTTGCTACGTCGTCGAATACAGGTCGGCGCGGGTGAGGGGGAGACCGCTTTCGCCGTGCGGCCCCGGCTTGAGCAGCAGCGACTGGTACACGTTGTGCCGTCCGATGGTGAAGCCGTAGGCCGAGCCGGACATAAAGAGCCGCCACACCCGGTAAGTCGGCTCGTCCACGTACTGCAGCGCCTCCTCGTGGTGCGCTTCCAGCCGCCGCACCCAGTGGCGCAGCGTCAGCGCGTAATGCTCGCGCAGGCTCTCGACGTCGCGCACCTCGAAGCCGACCTTTTCGGCGATGCGCAGGGTATCGCCGATGGGGATCAGTTCCCCGTCCGGGAAGACGTAGGTGTTGGAGAAGGTGGCTCCCTTGCGTTTAGGGTCGGTGGCGCGGCGGGCAATGGCGTGATTCAGGAAGAGGCCGCCCGGCTTGAGGAGGCGGTAGGCCCGCCGGAAGTAGACCTCCAGCATCTCCTCCCCGACGTGCTCGAACATCCCCACGCTGACCAGACGGTCGAAACCCTCCGGCTCATCCACTTCGCGGTAGTCCAGCGCCTCCACCCGGCAGTGCTCCGCCAATCCTGCTTCGGCGATCCGCTCGTTGGCCCACTCGAGTTGGTTATGGCTGAGCGTGATGCCCAGCGCATCCACCCCGTAGTGGCGGGCGGCGTGGAGCACCAGCGCCCCCCAGCCGCAGCCGATGTCCAGCAGCCGCTGGCCGGGGCGCAGCCGCAGCTTGCGGCAGATGTAGTCCAGTTTTTGCTCCTGGGCCGTGTCCAGATCGTCGTCGGGCGAGGTGAAGTAGGCGCAGGAGTAGACCATCCGCTCGTCCAGCCAGAGGGCGTAGAATTCGTTGGAGACATCGTAGTGGTAGGCGATCGCCTGCCGGTCCCGCTCGATGGAGTGGCGGCGGCCACGCAGGCGGGCCCGACCGCGCCGCCCGACGCGCTCCATCTTCTGATTGGGCAACTTGAGCAGCTCTGTCCCCAGGCGCAGCTTCCATTTTGTGTCCTTCACCTTCTCGGCTATGCTGTCGGCGAGGGGAAAGACGGCTTCGATGTCGCCCTCGATGTCGAAGTCGTTGTACAGGTAGGCCTCCGCCAGCGAGACCTCGTCGCCGGGGAGGAACATCTGGCGCAATGCGCCGGGGTGATTGAGGACCAGCGTGGCGCGGCGGGGCCGGTCGTCCGGCCAGTAGGTGCCGTCCCACAAGCGCACGTTGATCGCCCGGCGGGCTTCCTCGTCCAGAACTTTGGCGAGGATTTTTCGAGTTACCTCGGCAGGATTTTCCACCATATCTCACCTCCTGTAAGGAATTGGGCTGCGTGCTTGGGGCTGTGCGAAAAGCGCCCTCAGCGCACCGATGTTATCCCAGCCACACATCCTTGATGAGGATCAGCGCCGCCACGCCCAGCAGCACCCAGCCGAAGACCCGCTTGACGGTGCGGGATTTCAGGTGCTCCACCATCACCCGCGAACCGAGCTGGCTGCCCAGGAGCACAGCGACCGCCGTCGCGACCCACACGCCCCAGTCGGGCCGTGCCGCCGTCGTCAGGTGGGAGGCGAAGCTGGAGAGACCGGAGCAGGTTACGACGAAGGCCGAGGTGGCCGCGGCATTCCTGGCCTCCAGGCCGGCGATGTAGAGCAGGGGAACGATGAAGGAACCCCCGCCTCGTCCGATCATCCCGGCGACGGTGCCCAGACCGCTACCGGCGGTTATCCCCATCGCAATCCGTCCCTTGGTGGAAAGGCTTCCTCCTTTCGGCTTCCAGCCGGAAAGCATCAATACCGCCGCTGCGGCGGTAAAGAGGGCGAAGAAGACCAATAGCGGTTTGACCGGCAGGCGGATATTCAGCCACACGCCCAATGGAGCGAAGCCGATCATCGCTACGGCGAAGGGAAGCGCAACGCCCCAGGCGATGAGCTTTTTTCGTCCGTAGGTGATGGTGGCCGAGCCGCTGTTGATGACGTTCAGCAGCATCCCTAACGGCACGGCCTCCGTCTTGAAGTCCAGTCCCATCCAGTACAGGATGGGGATGTACAATTGGGAGCCGCCCATGCCGAGCATCGAAAAGACGAAGGCGATGACGAAGAAGATGGGTGGCGCAAGGTGGACGGGATTCATCTTCCCTGGTTCTGCTTCAGGGCGCGTATCGCGCCGGGCATGAGGGCCTGGAACAGGTTCGTGTATCCGGCACGGATGATGCGGACGTTGTCGAAGCCATGCGCGTGGAGGTAGGCGAAGGCGACGTTGGCCCGGTCCCCGCCGGAGCAGAACGTCGCGACCAGTTTGTCGCGCGGAATCTCATCCAGCCGGTCGGGCAGTTGGTCGATGGGGATGTGAAGGGCGAAGGGGAGGGCGACGAACTCCGCCTCCCGCTCGTCCCGCACGTCCAGCAAGACCGCTTTGCCCGCGGCCCACTTCTTCATAAAGGCATCGGCATCGATCTTGTGCTGACCGGTGCTCCAGTAGTCGAAGGTGAGATGACGCATCCATTCGTCGAACCGTGTTTGAGACATCGAGCTTCCTCCTTCAGATGTGGTTTGTCGGGTTACTATTCGTCAGAGACGCAGGCTCTCGTCGTTCCGGCAGCACGGACAGGAACAGTGAGGGAGCGAGTGCGCTTCCCCCGCCGGGCCTAATGACTCCTCCAGCATTCGCTCCATTCGCTCGTCGCTCAGCCGATAGTAAACGTACAGTCCTTGCTTGCGGCTTGCGATCACGCCCGCTTCCCGCAGCACCCGCAACTGTTGGGAGATGTAGGGTTGAGGGCGACGGAGAACCTCTTGAAGATGGCAGACGCAGGTTTCTCCCCGCCGCAGTTCGTCCAGGATGCGCAGGCGGACCGGGTGGGAGAGCAGGCTGAAGAGCTGAACCGTCTGGTGGTATCTCTCCTCATTCATCGTCCTCATCCTCGGTATATGCATTTTCCTGCATATAGTCTACGCTACGAATGCCCGCTGTCAAGATGACATTCGTCATTATCGGCCTGCGTTGCCGGTTGGGAGAGAGTGCCCCCTGCGGTTCGCCGTCTGGAGTCTCGAGGCGTATCGACGGGCCATCGCGCGGGGATCGGGGAAATCGTGCTTGACAGAGGCGGCCATCCTCGCTATAATGAGCGTATGAGAGCGCTCCCAATCACGAATCCAGGCAGGTGAGCATGCCCACATTGGAAGAGGTCGCCCGGCACAGCGGGGTCTCGCGCTCGACCGTCTCCCGCGTCATCAACAACGATCCCCACGTCAGCGAAGAGACGCGCCAGAAGGTGCTGCAAGCTATCGCCGAACTGGATTACCACCCTAACGCGGTGGCGCGGAGCCTGGCCGCCGGGCACACGCAGATCATTGGATTGGTCATCCCCACGGCAGTGGCGATGCTCTTTAGCGACCCTTACTTTCCCCGCCTCATCCAGGGGGTTGCGGCCGCCTGCAACGCCTCCGACTACTCGGTGATGCTCTGGATCGGCGAGCCGGAATACGAACGACGCACCATCCACCGCCACCTCAACAGCGGGCTGCTGGACGGGATCATCGTCGCATCGGCGGTGCGGGACGACCCCGTTGTCTCCGCCCTCCACCAGAGCGGCCTGCCCTTCGTGATGGTGGGACGTCCCGAAGACCCGACCATCAGCTACGTGGATGTGGACAACGTCCACGGGGCACGGGAGGCGGTGCTTCACCTGCTGCGGCAGGGATACCGTCGCATCGCCACCATCACCGGCCCTCTCAACACCGCCGCCGCGCTCGACCGCCTGGAGGGCTACCGAATGGCTCTCCAGAGCCGGGGAATCGCGGTGGATGAGGCCCTCATCGCCGAGGGCGACTTCACGGAGGAGGGCGGTGCCCTGGCGATGCAGCAGCTTCTCCCTCACCGGCCCGATGCCCTCTTCTGCGCCAGTGATACGATGGCCCAAGGGGCGATGCGCACCATCCGCGCTGCCGGGCTGCGCATCCCCCAAGAGATGGCCATCGTCGGCTATGACGATATGCCTTTCGCCCCCAACCTCGAGCCACCCTTGACCACCGTTCGCCAGCCGATCGAGCGGATGGGGCAGGAGGCGGTCGCCCTGCTCCTCGATCTGCTCGCCCATCCCGACGACGGCCCCCACCACCTCGTCCTCCCCACCGAGTTGATTATCCGGGCCTCGACGGCCAGGAGCTAAACGTGGAACTCCCGACCGGCTTCAACCTCACCCTTTCATCCGTGGAAAGGAGGTGATGATAGCGAAAAAACGAAACCGGCGCCGCTTGGCGACTCAATCGTTCTATCCCTATCCTGAGAAGATTCACACCTTTAAAGGAGGACAAGATGCGTAAGTGGATGGTTTTTCTCTCTGTCCTGTTGGTACTCAGTTTCTTTTTGTCTGCGTGTGGGAGCGCTCCCACGGCGACCCCTGCGCCCACCGAGGAAGCTACCGAGGTGAGCACGCCCGAACCGACGGAGGAGGCCACGCCGGAGCCGACCGAGGAGGCCGTCGAGCCGGTCGTCATCCGCTGGTTCGTCGGTCTGGGGACGGGGGGTAACCCGGAGCAGATCGAGGCGCAGCAGAACGTCGTCGATCGCTTCAACGCCGAGCACGAGGATATCCAGATCGAGCTGGAGATCGTCCAGAACGACGTGGCCTACGATACGCTGAAGACGGAGATCGCCTCCGGCAATCCGCCCGATATCGTCGGGCCGGTCGGGATGCGCGGCGCGAATGAGTTCGAGGGGATGTGGCTCGACCTGAGCGACCTCATCGAGTCGCACAACTACGATATGAGCGACTACGACCCGGCCACCGTCGAGTTCTACCGCGACAACGACGGGGCGCTGCTCGGCATCCCCTTCGCCGTTTACCCCTCCTTCATCTACTACAACCGCGACCTCTTCGATGAGGCCGGGCTGCCTTATCCCCCGCACAAGTACGGCGAGCCTTACGCCGACGGTGATCCGTGGACGGTCGAGAAGCTGGAGGAGATCGCGATGAAGCTGACGGTGGATGCCAACGGCAACGATGCCACCAGCCCCGACTTCGACCCGGAGAACATCGTGCAGTTCGGTTACCTGACGCAGTGGACCGATCCGCGCGGCCAGGCGACGCTCTTCGGGCCGGGCAGCTTCGTGGATGAGAACGGCAACGCCCAGATTCCGGAGAACTGGCGGGCGGCCTTCCACTGGTACTACGACGGGATGTGGAGCAAGTGGTTCATCCCCAACGGCCCCTACCAGGGCAGCGACCTCCTGGCGGCGGGCAACCCCTTCAACTCCGGCAACCTGGCGATGGCCCATTGCCATCTCTGGTACACCTGCTGTCTGGGCGATGTGGAGAACTGGGATATCGCCGCGACGCCTTCCTACAACGGCCAGATCACCAGCAAGCTGCACGCCGACACCTTCCGCATCCTGAATACGACGGAGCACCCCGACGAGGCCTTCACCGTCCTCGCCTACCTGCTCGACGATGCGGCCCCCGACCTCCTGCTGGTCTACGGCGCGATGCCCGCGCACAAGAGCCTCCAGGCCGCCTTCTTCGAGGGGCTGGATGAGAAGTACCCGCAGGGGGTGGACTGGCAGGTCGCCATCGACAGCCTCTCCTACGCCGATCATCCCAGCCACGAGAGCTGGATGCCCAACTTCGCCAAGGCGGATGATCGCATCAAGGCCTTCCAGTCGCTCTACGAGAATACGCCCGATCTCGACATCGACGCCGAACTGGACAAGCTGCGGGATGACCTGCAGGCCATCTTCGACGAAGTGAAGTAGGCTCTCTCGCTGCGCCCGTCCTCCCCGGTGGGGACGGGCGCAGTCCCGGCGCAGCAGGGGAGCACCCTCTTCCCTGCTGAGCGGGGACTGCGATTCACCTGTGGTAAGGAGGCGCGAATGGAGCCATCGAAGAGGCATAAATTATCGGCGTCGGCACGCCGCGAGGCGAGATGGGGGCTGCTCTTCCTTTCCCCCTGGCTGATCGGCTTCCTCGTCTTCACGCTCGTCCCGATGGTCGCTTCCCTGCTCTTCTCCTTCACCGACTTCAACCTGCTGCGACCGGACGAGGTCCATTTCGTCGGCCTGAAGAACTACCGTCACCTTCTCCACGACCCGCTGGTCGAACAATCCATGCTCGTGACGCTGCGCTTCATCCTCATCTCCGTGCCGGTGGGGATGCTCTTCCCCCTCCTGCTGGCGACGCTCCTCAACGCCAAGCGCCTGAAGGGCAAGCCCTTCCTGCGCACGCTCTTCTACATGCCCTACATCGTGCCGATGATCTCCGCCGCCTACATCTGGCGCGGCTTTCTCGGTACGACCGACGGCTGGCTGAACAAGGGGCTGGCGGTGCTGGGGATCAAAGGCCCGGACTGGTGGAACTCGCCCCGGTGGATCTATCCGGCGCTGGTGCTGGCCGGGCTGTGGGGTGTGGGGAATGCGATGTTGACGATGTTGGCCTCGATGCAGGGGGTCCCCACCGAGCTTTACGAGGCGGCCAAGGTGGATGGCGCGACGCCCATCCACACCTTCCGCCATATCACCCTGCCGATGATCTCCCCTGTGCTCTTCTACAACCTCGTCCTCATCCTCATCGGCACCTTCCAGTACTTCCTCCTGCCGTGGGTGATCAAGGGGCCGAACGGCGATCCGGGCGGCGCGACGATGTTCTACAATCTCTACCTCTTCAAGACGGCCTTCCCTTACTCCGACATGGGCTACGGGGCGACGCTGGCCTGGGTGCTCTTCTTCATCATCCTCCTCGTGACCCTCTTCCTCTTCGGCACCGCCAAATATTGGGTCTATTACCCCTCGGAGGAGGTGTGAGATGGTCAGTGGCAAGATGAAGCGCTTCACCGCTGCCGCGTTGCTCACCCTCTTCGCCTTCACCCTCCTCACCGCCTATCTCAGCCCCTTCGCCTATATGACCTCCACCGCCTTCAAGGACCTGCACCAGTTCTCCCGCCCCGATGCCCCGCTCTGGCCCGCGCAGGAAAAGAGCTTCACCTGGGAGGGGAAGGAATACCCGCTCTACCACGTCCCCTTCGAGGACGGCGAGCGCATCCTCGCGCTGGTGAAGAAGGGACGCGAGGAGAGCCTCTTCGTCGATCCGCAAAATCCGGAGGCGGGCGAAATCCGCTGGGAGGGGCGCTGGCGCACGTTAGAGCCGGTATGGGAGTTCAGCCCACGCTGGGAGAATTTCCCCGAAGCCTGGGAGGCCATCGACTTCCCCCGCCTCTTCCGCAACACGCTCATCATCGCCACGGTGGGGATGATCGGGACGCTGCTCTCCTCCATCGCCGTCGCCTATGGCTTCGCCCGCTTCCGCATCCCCGGCAAGAAGGTGCTCTTCGTCATCCTCATCGCCACGATTATGCTGCCGCGACAGGTTACCCTCATCCCCACCTACGCCTTCTTCGCCCGCATCGGCTGGACGGGGACGTGGCTGCCGCTCATCGTGCCGCATTTCTTCGCCAACGCCTACAACGTCTTCCTCCTGCGGCAGTACTTCCTCACCATCCCCCGCGAGCTGGACGAGGCAGCGATGATTGACGGGGCCAGTCCGCTGCGCGTCCTTCTCTCGGTCATTCTCCCTCTCTCCATCCCGGCCATCGTCAGCGTGGGCATCTTCCACTTCATCTGGGCCTGGAATGACTACTTCGAGCCGTACCTCTACCTGGCGACCAAGCCGGAACTGCAACCCATCTCGGTCGGCATCCAGCAGTTCAACGCGCTCTACTCCAACCAGCCCCATATGATTCAGGCCACGGCGCTGATGGGGCTGCTGCTGCCGGTCATCATCTTCTTCCTCGCGCAGCGGGCCTTTATGCGCGGCGTCGTCATCACCGGCGTGGAGAAATGATGCACCGCTGGCCGATCCTCCTTCTGCTCCTCCCGCTGCTCACGGGCTGCGGAGGGGGCGTTGCGCCCTCGCCACCGGCCACGCCGTCCGCGCCCGCTCCCTCACCGACACCGACGCCGCTGCCGACGGCGGAGCCGGGGACGCTCCTCATCGTGCCGCAGGGCGACCTGGGGGCGATCAGCCCCTACGTCTATGGGGCCAATACCGGCCCGTGGAGCTTCGTCTCCGCCGAGTTGATGCCGCTGGCTGAAGAGGCCGGTATCCGCTATCTGCGCTTCCCCGGCGGCAACTGGGGCGACCAGAACGACCTGCGCCCCTCGCAGATCGATGCCTTCATCGCCCTCTGCCGTCAACTGGGCGCGGAACCGGCGATCAGCGTGCGATTGCGCGGCGGTACGCCTGAGCAGGCCGCCGAACTCGTCCGCTACACCAACCTCGAAAAGGGGTACGGCGTGCGCTACTGGAGCATCGGCAACGAACCCGACCTCTACGGCGACTACGACGTGGAGCGGCTCAACACGGAGTGGCGGGCCATCGCCGAGGCGATGCGGGCGGTGGACGGCTCCATCCGCCTCATCGGCCCCGACCTGAGCCAGGTGCGCCCCGATGCTCCCCTCGCCGACGCGGAGGGCCGCCCCTGGCTGCGCGGCTTCCTGGAGGCCAACGGCGACCTGGTGGCGATCGTCGCCGTTCACCGCTACCCCTTCCCCCATCCCGACGGGCGTCCGGCGACGGCGGAGGAACTGCTGGCCGACCCGCCGGAATGGGATCGCCGCATCCTTCCCTACCTGCGGGCGACGGTGCGGGAAGCGACAGGCCGCGATCTCCCGCTCGCCATCACCGAGGTCAACAGCCACTGGTCGGGCGCGACGGGCGGTGAGGCCACGCCCGATGCCTACCTCAACGCCGTCTGGTGGGCCGACGTGCTGGGCCGCCTCATCCGCCAGCGGGTGGAGATCGTCGCCTACTTCGCGCTGCAAAGCCCGGCGCAGATGGGCGGCTGGGGCCTCTTTGGCCGCTTCGATGTCCGCCCGACCTACGGCGTCTACCGCCTCTACGCGCGGATGGGCGACCGCCTCCTTGGTGGCGGGAGCGGCATCGAGGGCGTCAGCCTGACCGCCGCGCGGGATAGCGGGAGCGGAGCACTGACGGTGATCCTCGTCAACCGCACCACCGAGACGGTGAGCGCCACGCTCCGCATCCCCGGCTGGCAGAGCGTCCAGGCGGCGGAACTGTGGCGACTGGGCGAGGACGGTCTGCCCCGGCGATACCCCGGCCTCTGGATCGAGGACGGCAGCCGCATCGAGCTGCCCCCCACCTCCGTAACCTTGTACATCCTGAAGGAGCAACCATGAACGACGATCCGACTGCTCTCCGTGAAGTGCCGACCGCTTTTCCGTCCGATTTCCTCTGGGGCACGGCGACCTCCGCCTACCAGATCGAGGGCGCGTGGAATGAGGATGGCCGTGGTGAATCGATCTGGGATCGCTTCAGCCACACGCCGGGCCGGGTGAAGGGCGGCGACACGGGGGATGTGGCCTGCGACCACTATCACCGCTGGCGCGAGGATATCGCGCTGATGCAGGCGATGGGGATGCGGGCCTATCGCTTCTCCATCGCCTGGCCGCGCCTCTTTCCCCAAGGGGATGGGGCCCTCAACACCAAGGGGCTGGACTTCTACGACCGGCTCGTGGACGGGCTGCTGGAGGCGGGGATCGAGCCTTTCGTCACGCTCTACCACTGGGACCTCCCCCAGGCACTCCAGGAGAAGGGCGGATGGACTAACCGCGAGACGGTCCACGCCTTTGCTTTCTACGCTCACGCCGTTGCGCAGCGGCTGGGCGACCGCGTCCGCTACTGGATCACCCACAACGAGCCGTGGGTCATCGCCTTCCTGGGACATCACTTCGGTCTTCACGCCCCCGGCATCGAGGATAGCGGCGCATCGCTGACCGTCGCCCACCATCTGCTCCTTTCCCACGCGCTGGCGATGGAGGCTATCCGCAGCCAGGCCCCGCACGTCCAGGTGGGGATCACGCTCGATTTCTCGTGGATCGAAGCCGCCACGCCCGATCACCGCGAGGAGGCGCGGGCGATGGACGCCTGGCGCAACCGCTGGTTCATCGATCCGCTGATGGGGCGTGGCTATCCTGCCGACGGCCTGCGCGACTTCCATCGTCTGGGCTGGCTGGATGCGCCCGCTCTGCCCTGCGTGGAGGAGGGAGATATGCGGCTCATTGCTCTGCCGATCGACTTCCTCGGCGTCAACTACTACACGCGCACGCTCATCGGTGGAGAGGGGGAGCGGGAACGCACCGACATCGGCTGGGAGGTCTATCCGGAGGGGCTCTACAAGCTGCTCAACCGGCTGGCCTTCGAGTACCCGATTCCGGCCTTCTACATCACCGAAAACGGTGCGAGCTACAACGATGCCCCCGGCCCCGATGGGGAGATCCGCGACACGCGGCGCATCGCCTACCTGGAAAGCCACTTCGCCGCCGCCGCGCGGGCGCTCCGCTGCGGCGTCCCCCTGAAGGGCTACTTCGTCTGGTCGCTGCTGGACAACTTCGAGTGGGCCGAGGGGTACAGCCAGCGCTTCGGCCTCGTCTGGGTGGACTTCGCCACGCAGGAGCGGCGGCTCAAGGCCAGCGCCCGCTGGTATCGCGATTTCGTGCGGAGATGGAGGGCGAGCGAAAGATAGCCGGTGCCGGAGCCGTCGCAGCTTCCGGCGGCCCCTCCGGATTTCCGCTGTCATCAGCGGGATGGACCAAAAAGGACACCCTCATCTCGAGGGTGTCCTTTGTCCGGAGGCGAGGGCGCGCTCAATAGCTCCGCAGGGCGAGCGGGAGGTAGATGTAGTAAATCGGTGGGGCGAGGAAAGCATCCTCGGCTGCGGCGATACTCACGTTGCCCGCGCCATCGACGGCCTGGATGAAGCAATGGCTGTCGCCGTCCATCTCGACGCCATCGGCCAGCCAGAAAGAAGCCTGCGGATCGTCAACATCGCGATGGAGCGGGATGCTCCAGAGACGTTCGTCGTCGAAACAAGTGAAGTAAACGCCGGTTACTGCCCCTTCCTGGTCTGTTACCTCGGCGCTGAGCGTATATGGGCCGTCCTCATCTTCACTGCTTTCAATGAAGCCGTTGTAGATGCGCGGCGGAGTGAAATCCTCTTCGTTGGTGGAGTAGAAGAGGCGTACGGTGGCGTGAGCGAGGAGATGTATGTCGGTGTATTCGCTGAATCCGTCGCCGTCAGTATCGGCAAGGGTGCGGAAGAAGGCGTAGGTGCCCGCGAGACGAGGATTTTCGGGGTCGGTGCGGTTGACGGTGAAGAGACGCTGTGGCCACCATCGGAGTTGACTGTTGATGAGCGGCTCCGTCATCGCGGTGTCAGTAACGGGGCGCATGACGACCGGATCGACGCCATCATCCACGATGAGAGTCGCGCTGAGGAGGAGTACGCTGTGCGGTATCCCTTCACTTTGCGTGACAATGGCGGTGCTGCCCATCGGAAGGATGGGACGTCCGGGGGTTCCGTGTTGCCAGAGGCCATTATCCCCGATTTGATAGATGTGGCCGCGATCGGTGTGGCGAATCTCGAGGAGTGGCTGGAGCGTGTAGGTGTAATCGGTGCGCCCGAAGGAGGTGGTTGAGGTGGCAATGAGGTGCTGGGCGATAGGCGGCTCCATCGTCTCCGCCTGTAGTCCAAGCGGATGGGGAAC
>JALXBP010000093.1:0-283 GCA_026991395.1 Anaerolineae bacterium
CAGGTTGATGATGGCATCCAGGGCCAGGGAGAGTTCCAGCACCTCCTGCGGGTAGTCGGGAATGAAGCGCAGAGCGATCTGCGTGCGGACGGTTTTCCGTCCCGTTCGCCAGCGCTGCGTCAGGCTCTGCGAGGCGCGGAGCAGCATCCCCCGCAGCTGTTCCCGCGGGATGTCGGCGATCCCCAACTGAGCGAGGATACGGTCAACCGAGCGGAGGTTCTCCTCAATGGTGGCGAGGTACACCTCTTCGAGAGACTGGATGTCGTGCGAGTGTTTCATCGTT
>JALXBP010000093.1:293-4877 GCA_026991395.1 Anaerolineae bacterium
GAGTTTACGTTTGCTCACGCGTCCCATCCCCGGCACGTTCTCACCCTCCCGAGGCCGCCAGCAAGTGCTCGAAGTCGTCGATCTCCTGCCGAATCAGTGCCCGAATCCGCTCCTTGATGTCGATCAGCGTCCCGTCCGGGGCAAGCGTCTCGCTCCGCTGCCGGTAATGCTTGAGCAGAAGCCTACTTTCCGGGATGGCCGGGGGATCACACCCGCACCATCTCGCACAGCTCGTTGACGCTCTCTATGACCGCCTGCCGGTGGTATTCCCGGTCGTAGTATCTGGCGTTGCGCTGCCTGTAAGCCTCGATCCGTTCGCGGTAGGCGTCGAGGTTATTCAGCATCTTGCGCAGTGTCCTGGGCAAATCCTCCATGCGATGTTCCCACACCACTTCCCCCAATGCGAACTGCCGCACCCGCAGGCTGTTCGCGCCTTGTTCCACTTGCCGAGGAGCCACGATCAGCGGCGGTACGCCGTGGCGCAGAGCGATCTCCAGGGTGTTCATACCGCCGTGGTTGATGTAGAGGTCGGCCTGGGGCATAATCCTGGAAAGGTCGAACCAGTCGCTGTAAACGGCGTGATCCTCGGCTTCCAGCGCCTTCAGGGTCTCCCATACCCGTTGCTGGTGGATGAGCGTCGTTGTGGCGATCACCATCTTGACACCCACAGGGGTATGCAGGACGATCTCCCGCAGGGCTTCGATGACGCGGGGGAGTGCCGCGCCGCTGGTGCCCATAGCGACAAAGGCCACGGTCGCCCCTTGCTCCTTCCAGGCTGCGATCCGCTGCAGGATGCGAGCCTCTTTCTCCCGCTGGGCATCGTTGAGCGGCAGGGGAACCTCCGCCGCTCCGACCAGGCGGGTACGGGGCAACAGCTTGCCGGGCAGGAAGAGCGGGGAGGAGGGAACCAAGGTCATATCGCCGCGAAAGGCTTCCCAGAAGCCGGGGAAAGAGAGTGTGCGATAGGAGGGCGGCGCATGGTGGAACAGGTGTCTCTTACCTTCTATCCCTTTCAGATAGGTAACGATCTTGGCCACGGCGGTGATTTCCCCCAAGGCATTCTCTATGAACAGTGGGACTTTGAGGGGAATAAGGTTCGCCGGAATACCGACGTGGCTTACATCCCCGGCCAATATGCCGTAGGCAATCGCCAGATGGATAAAGTCCTCACCCTCGCGGCGGCGGTAGAGGTCTCTGGAGAAATGGAGCGTCTGCCGCAGCGCGGAGACCACGAGCGAGGGCCGGTGGCGGCGGAATAACTCGACTTCCGCCTCGACATACTTCTCTATGTCGGGGTGCTCGCCATAGAAGAAGGCCTTGTTGTGATCGATGGCATGGCGGTAATCCTGAAAGGAGACTTCGGGCAGGAAGGTTGTCTCGATACCCAGCAGACGGGCGGCCGTTTCGATCACGCCGGAGAGGTCGGGGTTCGCGTTGGGGTCGAAGGCCAGGAGGGTTTGCAGGTCGCGGCCCTCCTGCGCAGCTTCCCTCTTCAGCAAGCTGAGCATGCTCAGCACGGGGAAGGTGGAGCCTGCCTGACCGCTGTAGCCAATGCCGATGACGCTCCCGTCGTAAATTCGCTTGTGCAGTGCCATATAGATGAAGCCCCCTTTCTAACGGTATAGTTAGGCGCGATGCACTCTGGAAGTGCGTCGTTGCGCCTGTCATCTCTTGCGGTGATTAATTGCCCTCAATCACTAAGAACAAGTTCACCCTCGTAGCCTCCTGTTCCACCCTGACGGCATCCTCTGCTACCCCGCTTTCCAACGCCAACCTGATGAGATCATCCTCCGTGCGATAATGCAAATACCAATCTCCCGCTTCCATAAAACCTCGGGAGGGTTGCCTATGGAGAAATTCCCGAGGATTATCTTCCCTTCCGTCTTGCACATGGAGCGCAACTGTTTTAGCAGGAGCACGAATTGACGATCCGTCAAATAGTCGAAGAGGCCGCCCGACCAGATAAAATCGTATTTTTTGCTTGTCCGATAGTGGAATATGTTACTGCTCCAGTCCCATAGGCGATCTCTGCATTCAGGCCGCACCTCACCGTGTATCTCCCTCGACAAAGGGGAATTCCTCCATTTCACCACGTTCCAAGCAAAATATATCCTCCCTGCAGGAAGATGTCAAGCACCATAGCATCCGCCGCAGGATTGTTCCAAAGGAGCAGAGAGCCAGGCAAAGCCGTCATCCCGCATAGCCTGACGAGGTAGCATCAGATGAGAAATTCGCGAAATGCAAAGTCCCTGTCGCCCACCCTTGTCAAGGCGATGGGCTATGTTACAATGCGCGCGCTCGCCCCTGTAGTTCAAGCGGATAGAACACAGGTTTCCTAAACCTGGTGTTGGGGGTTCGAGTCCCTCCAGGGGCATCAGGTCCACGGGTGGTTAGCTCAGTTGGTCAGAGCGCCTCCCTTACAAGGAGGAGGTCACAGGTTCGAGTCCTGTACCGCCCACAGATGAGTGAGGAAGCCGTGCGAATACAGGATGCGCCCCCCGCAGCAGAGCAGCGCCGCGGCCACGAGGGACGCCGTCTCCTCACCCTCGCCGCGCTGACCGTGCTCGCCGTCCAGCCCCTGCTGTGGGGATGCCTCCCCCGCGCCGACGCCCTCTTTCACCTCCAGCGGCTCGCCGCCCTGAAGCGGATGCTCGATGCAGGCCACCTCTTTCCCCGATGGCTGCCCGAACTGGGGCTGGGTTACGGCTTCCCGCTCTTCAACTACTACGCGCCGCTGGGCTATCTCCCGGCGCTCCCCTGGCTCTTCCTGGGGACGAAGACGGCGCTCGTGCTCGATATGGCGATGGCGGTGCTCGCGCTCGCGCTGGCGGCTTACCTCCTCGCCCGCGACCGCTTCGGTGCGGAAGCGGGGGTCGTCGCCGCGCTGCTCGCCGCCTACGCGCCCTACACGCTCTACGACCTCTATCAACGCGGGGCCCTGGCGGAACTGTGGGGCCTGGCCGCCCTCGGCTTCACGCTCTGGGCGGTGCAGAGGGCGGCGAAAGGCGAGGGAAGTGCGGCCCTTCCCGCCGTCGCCTACGCCGCCCTGATGCTCACCCACAACATCACCGCGCTCGTCGGCACGCCGATCGTGTGGGGCTTTGCGCTCTACTGCGGTATGGAGGGGCGATCGTGGCGGCGGACAGGCCGCCTGCTGGGCGCTCTGCTGCTGGGGATGGGGCTTGCCGCCTTCTTCTGGATGCCGGCCTTCTTCGAGAAGGGCTACGTGCAGATCGAAAACCTCTACGCGCAGCCGCGCTTCGATTTCCACAACCACTTCCTCACACTGAAGGCGATCCTCGCCCCGCCCCGCCCCGTCGATCCGGCGATGGTCAACCCGCCCGTCCCCATCGCGCTCGGATGGCCTGCGCTCCTCCTCGCGCTGGCTGCCTGGCTTCCGGGAGGCCGACCGCTCACGAGGGAGGAACGGCGGTTCCGCCTGCTGACGACGCTCACGGCGGTGGCAGCGATGCTGATGACCACGCCCCTTTCGCGCCCTCTCTGGGAAAGCCTGCCGCTCCTGCGCTTCCTCCAGTTCCCCTGGCGTTTCCTGGGCGAGGCCGGTCTGACCCTGGCCGTGCTCGGCGGGGGCGGCGCGGCCCGCCACCTCGGCAGGGGGAAAGGTGGACGATGGCTGCTGCCGCTCCTCTACCTCACCCTCGCGCTCTACGCCCTGCCCTGGCTCTTCCCCGACTGTCGCCGGGTCGAGGCGACGCTCACACCGGCCACCATCATCCGCAGCGAGGCGCAGACCGGCGGCATCGGGACGACCGCCGCCGCCGACTACCTCCCCCGCTGGGTGCGACGCCTGCCTCCCGCCGAGAGCCTGCTGCCGCGCTACGAGGCCCATCCCGACGGACGCATTCCGCGCGTGGATCGGGCGCACCTCCCCGACGGTGTCGAACTCCTCGGTGCGGAGTGGGGCTTGCTGCACGATACCCTCCACCTGACGGCGACGACCGCCTTCCGCCTGGTGGAGGACCGCTTCTACTTCCCCGGCTGGCAGGCCCTGCTCGACGGCGAGCCGGTGGAGGTCGCGCCCTGGGGCGAGGAGGGGCGGCTCTCGGTCGCGATTCCTGCGGGCGAACATCGTCTCCGCATCCGCTTCGGGGAAACGCCGCTGCGCCACGGGGCCGATCTGCTCTCCCTCGTCTCGCTGGCCCTGCTGCTGGGCCTGCTCGCCACGGGGACGCGGACGGCCTCGCCGGTGAAGGAGCCGCCCGCGCCCTGGCTTCCGTCTGCGCTGCACCGCACGCTGCTCATCGCGGGGATACTGGTCGTCCTCAAGGGAGCGGTTCTCGATCACCACGACACGCCCTTCGCCCCGCACCGCTTCGACGGCCACACCATCAAGGGGGTCGCCGCCCCGCTCGACCTCGATTTCGGCGGGCAGATGCGACTGCTCGGCCTCGATCCGCCGCCGCAGCCGCTCAGTCCCGACCGCGACACGCCGCTGGCGCTCTACTGGGCCGCCAGCCCTCCCGTCGCCGCCGACTACAGCGTCGGTCTCTACCTGCGGGACGAGGCGGGGCACCTCTACGGCCAGGACGACCATCAAAATCCGGCGGGCTTCCCCACCAGCGA
>JALXBP010000094.1 GCA_026991395.1 Anaerolineae bacterium
CACCTGGACGCCCCTCCCCACCCCGGCGGGCGAGGAGGAAGGGAGCGGCCATCCTGCCGATTGGGCCGTCGTCACCGCCCTCCTCCTCCACGGCCTGGCGATTTTCCTCCTGCTCTACCTCTTCCTCCGCCGCCGCTGAGGTCAGGCTATGAGACGGCTGTGGCCCTTTCTGCGCGATTACGCCCTCATCACCGCGGGGGCGCTCATCCTGGCGACCAACGTCGTCGTCTTCCTCGCCCCCAACCACGTCGTTTCGACCGGCATCACCGGTTTGGGGATGCTGGCGCATTACCTGTGGGGCTGGCCCATCGGCCTGGTAACCCTGGCCCTCAACCTGCCGCTCTTCGTCGCCGGTTTCCGCTGGGGCGAGGGGCTGACCTTCTTCGTGCGCACCATCTACGCCGTCATTCTGATGACGCTCGCCATCGACCTTCTCGCTTCCCGCCTTGCCCCCATCACCGGCGACGCCCTCATCTACACGCTCTTCGGCGGCCTGCTCGACGGCGTGGGTATCGGCCTCGTCCTGCGCGGACGGGGCACGACGGGCGGCACCGACATCATCGCCCAGCTCCTCAACCGCCATCGCGGCATCGCCTTCGGCACCGTCTTCCTCATCGCCAACACGCTCACGCTCGTCCTCGCCGCCTTCGTCGTCGGCATCGTCCCCATCCTCTACGCCCTCATCGTCAACTACGTCTCCGCCCGCGTCGTGGACGTGGTGCAGGAAGGCGTCAGCTACGCCCGCACCGTCCTCATCGTCAGCCGCGAACACGAGGCCATCCGGCAGGCCATCCTCGAGCAACTCGACCGCGGCGTAACCATCCTCGAAGCCCGCGGCGGCTACACGCTCCAGCCGCGCCCGGCGCTCTACGTCGTCGTCGGTCGCGCACAGGTTACCGTCCTCAAGCGCATCATCGCCGCCATCGACCCCCACGCCTTCGTCGTCATCGGCGAGGCGCACGAAGTCCTCGGCGAGGGCTTCCACGCCGTCCAACAGGCGGCTGACCGTCGATCGGAGGCCAAAAGTTAGACAAGCGGGCAAAGGGGGCTATAATCGTAAGCAGGGGAGGGAAAGCTATGGAGCCGATTCTGCTCATCTGGAGTGTCGCCACCTTCATCCTGCTCCTCGTCGCCATCTTCTGGAGCTACACGCTGGAAAAGAAGCTGAAGGCGATGGAAGATCGCTACCGGCGCATCCTGAAACTGGCCGAGGAGGGGGACGAAGCCACCATCGTCCGCCTGCTGGAGCAACTGGAGCGACAGGGAGAAGCCATCACCGCGCTCGACGGACGCCTCGCCGCCGTGGAAAAGGCCATGCCGCACATCATTCAAGGCTACGGCATCGTCCGCTACAGCGCCTTCGCCGACATGGGCGGCGATCAGAGCTTCTCGCTGGCGCTGGTCGATGAGGGGGGAAGCGGGCTGCTCATCACCGCCCTGCACGGGCGCGACGAAACCCGCATCTACGCCAAGCCGCTCGTCCAGTGGCGCTCGACATACAGCCTGAGCGCGGAGGAACAGGAAGCCTTGGGCAAGGCGCGGGCCGTGATGGCCGCCTGATGCTTTGACAAGACCCTAAGATTCGCTATCATCCCCTTGCGGAAATCCAAAATCAAGGAGGCAAGCTATGTGGGGTAAAGAAAAACCAACGCACTCGGAAGCACAGAAGCTCGGCGCGCAACAGGGCGCAGCGCGCCCGGCAGCCCCCGCCCCCATCGAGACGGTTATCGGCCCCAACACCTACATCAAGGGCGACATTCAGGGCGACGGCGGCATTCGCGTCGAAGGCGTCGTCGAGGGCACGATCGACACGACAGGCAATCTGATCATCACCGAAAGCGCCAAGGTGCTGGCCGAGATCAAGGCCAACAACATCTCCATCGCCGGAGCGGTACGCGGCAACATCACCGCCAACCGCGTCGAGATCCTCGACACTGGCCGCGTCTGGGGCGACCTGACGATCAAGTCGCTGCTCATCAACGAGGGAGCCTACCTGCGCGGCCAGACCTTTATGCCCAAGGACCTCAAACCACCGGAGATCGAAGCGCCTGCACGCGGGAAGAAATCGGCGGCAACTGCACCCAAGCCGACCCCTCAAGCCGCCCCCGCCCAGGCGAAGAAGTAGTCTGCCCGCGGCTTGCCGAAAGGCACTTGCACATTTCGGCAAGCCGTGCTAATCTTAGTCCATCTTCACTCATTTCGACAGGAAGGGGGGTCAGCCATGCTCCTGAACATTCTGCAGGTTACCGAAAAGCACCGCACCAAGCTCATTTTCGGCGGCGGGATCATTCTCGGTCTCATCATCGGCCTGATTTTCGCGTGGGGCATCATGCCGGTGCAATGGCACGATGCCTCTCCGGGCCATCTCCACCCGGTTTACCAGCAATACTACATCACCGCCGTCGCCAAAGAGTACCTCGCGACCGGCGACATAGAGATGGCCAAGCACGACCTCGGCCTCGACCTGCCCAAGAAGAGCAACCCGTGGCTCGAGCATCCGGAAACGTTGCAGGCCGCCTTCTCCGAAGCCGCCCAGGACCCGGTCAACGGTCCGGCGGTCAAGGCGCTGGCCAACGCTATGGGCATCCAACTCACCGCCGGAGAAGAGGCATCGTCCTCCAAGAAGGGCATTTCCGTCGGCAGCGCTCTGGGCTTCCTGCTCATCATCTTCGCCCTCCTTGCCGCCCTCTTCTACCTCATCACGCGCCTCCGCAAGGGCAAGCCACGCGCCGAGGGATTCGAGGGTATGGGCAGTGCCGCCGGATACGGCACCGTCATCGAGGAAGCGCCCGCCGAGGTCGCCGAGGAAGGCGCATCCCTTGGCTCCTACGCAACGACCTACACCTTTGGCGATGATTTCTTCGACCCCTCTTTCAGCATCGAAAAGGGCAGCGATTTTCTCGGCGAATGCGGCATCGGCATCTCGGAAACGATCGGCGCAGGCTCCCCGAAGAAAGTTACCGCCCTCGAAGCCTGGCTCTTCGACAAGAGTGACATCCGCACCGTTACCACCGTCCTGGCCAGCGACTACGCCTTCGACGACGAAGCCCTGAGCGCCAAGCTCGCCGCCAAAGGCGATATCAAGCGCATCAAGCCGGGGCTGGAATTCGAACTGGAGACAACGGCGCTCAAAGTGCTCGTACACATCAAGGAAGTCGAGTATGCGGAGGAGGACGACTACCCGCCTCACAGCATCTTCAAGCGCGTTACGGCAGAACTTCACACGCTGGAGAAGACAACCCCCTCCGCTCCCGCCGAGTAGACAACAGACACTCCAAGGGCCTGACGCAACGTCAGGCCCTTTTCAGTCCCCACCGAGCACCGTTGCCTCCGGCGGAGGCACGAACCCCGGCCCGAAGCGGTAGCGAGCAGGCCAGGGCAGGAAGTGGCTGACGAAACGATCGTGGTAGAGCATCAGCCCCTCGCTATCCCGCACGATTCGCTCCAGCACCGCCGTCAAGCCGGGCTTCGCCCGCTCGACTTGGCGTACCGTCCCGGAGGGCAGGAACGGATCGTACTCGTACACAGGCGGAGGCGGCGGTTCCTCCTCGCCCCACGTCGGGCCGATCTGCTCCACCGTGCGCCCGTCCGGGGTGCTGTAGAAGACAAAGCGCAGCCGCGACCGCGCCTTGTCCACCTCCGTGTGGATGAGCAGCGGATAGGGCGAATCGTTCACGAAGCGCAGATCGAGTTGAGGAGCGTAGATCGTGGCGTCGAAGCCCGGCCCATAGCCGCCAAGCTCATAATAACGCACGCGATAGGCGTGCGGCCAGCGTTCGAGGATGGGATAACCGGCGTAGAAGGCCGCGCGGAAGGCCGTCGTCGCCACCTGACAGAGGCCGCCGCCCACACCCTGCACCGTGCGCTCGCCGACGATGACGTAAGCCTGCTCGTACCCCTCCTCCAGCGTAACATCGCCCAGCAGCGCATTGAAGGAAAAGGTCTCCCCCGGCGCGATGATCACCCCGTCGAAGCGGGCCGCCCCCACGCGGATGTTGTGATCGCGTGCGGAGGAGGAACCGGTGAAGTACGATTCCCCAACGGCGATCGTCTCCCGAATGCCCAGGGAAGCCGCCGACATCCCGCCGACGTAGCGCGGCTCCACCGCCCGCACGATCAGCGGCACCCGATGCCCGCCCGATTGCACCACACGCTCGATCTGCGCAATCGTGGCTTCGAGATCGAGTTCCTGCCCCTCCTGCGCCTCGGCGAAAGCCGCCAGCGTCCCCGAGGTCTCATCGAAATGGAAACGGGCATCGACAGGCGCTCGGCGGAGCGCCGCGGCGATGGGCGCAAGCGCCTCGCGCATGGCGGCCTCGTCCAGCCCCACCCAAAAGCCGTGCTCCTGCGGGCGAATGACGACCATCGCCCGCAGCGAGGCTTCGTCGAACGTCCACCGCGCCTCCCCGAAAAGGAGTTCGAGTGGCCGGTGCACGATCCCCTCCGCCTGCTCGACCGCCCAGGCCGCCGCCTCATCGTCGATCTGCGGCGCGACCGGCTCGACCACCGCCTCGACCACGCCTCCATCCGGGGAGCGCAGCAGCGGCTCCAGTGCGGCCAGCGTCGCCGTCATCACCATCCGCCGCCCGTATCGAGCGGGGGCGACGGCCCATCCCTCGCCATCGGGTCGCACGGCAGCATCCTGCGGCGGGCAGTCGATGGCCGCTGCGACCGTCTGCAACTTCGACCACGCCACGTCCTCATCCCAGACGAACTGCGGCGCGATCGCCCTGCTCACCAGCAGCAGGCGCAATCGCGCCGCAAGGAGATTCCACCTCGACAGGTTCTCATG
>JALXBP010000095.1 GCA_026991395.1 Anaerolineae bacterium
AGTACCGGGAGCAGATCGCCGACTATTTCAACAAGGCTATCGGTATCGTCGTAGCCGAGATCGTCTACCGGGAGAAGATGAAGGCGACGGATGATTTCGACGACCGGCTGTTGTACGCGCGACAGTGCTACGACGCCAAGGGTTTAGTGATGGATATCTTTGTCGAGTTGCCGTTGCTGGCGCTTTTCGGGCCGGAGGCTCCCTTGCAGGAGGTGGTGCCGCTGGCCCGGCTGCATCGGGCGGTAAGCCTGTTGCACAAGGACTTTGACGACATAGCGCACGACCGGGAGAATGGCACCGAGACACCGATGGTCATCTTGGCCGATGAGGGGGAAGAGCGGCTGCGGGAGTCCCTGCGGCTTCTGCTCAAGCACTACCGGCAGCGGAGCGAGACGCTTGCCCCGGACGGGACGCTGGTCGACATCAAGCAGCGGATTCGGGCGCTGATTCGGCAGGAGATCGACGACTTCGAGCACTTGCTGGCGGCCTCGGGGCGGTGAGCGTACTTCCCCCCTCCTCGCAGGGGGAAGAGAGAGGACGCATCCCCCCTTGTTCTTCCCCCCGCTCCGTGCTATCATAGCGGCGGCTGTCCTGTCTCTGCCGTGAGGAGGTATCCTATGCAACGCATCCGTGCCCGGAGTTGGTCGCTGGTCAGCATCCTGCTCCTTCTTTCGCTGGCCTGTTCGCAGGTGCCGCTGACCTTTCCCCTCCAGTCGCCGCCGCCGACGCCGCAGGCGCAGGCTGCGTTCAAGTTGCCGCCCGTCGTCGTGGATTTCGAGCCGAAGCGGGGGGCCGAGGTCGCGCCGCAGCAGGCCTCCCTCACGCTCCGCTTCGACCGCGCGATGGACAAGGCGAGCGTGGAGAACGCCCTGCAGATTCGCCCCCCCGTCGAGGGGGAGATGAGCTGGCCCGACGCGCGGACGCTGGTCTTCCGCCCGCAGGGGCTGGCCCTGGCGACGCGCTACCGTGTCTCGCTGGGGGAGGGCGTCCGCGCCGCCGACGGGATGACGATGACCCAGGGCGTCGAGTTCTCCTTCCAGACGGTCGAACCGCTCGCCGTTACCACCCACACGCCCGCTGACCAGGCCGAGGATGTGCGCGTGGATGCGCCGCTCCTCCTCACCTTCAACTATCCCATCGTCCCCATCAACTGCACGGGGCAGGAGGCCGGGCGCGTCGAGGGCTGTCCGCTCCTCGCCTGAGCACCGATCCGCCGACCCAGTTGCGCGGCTTCTGGGTGGATACCGCCTCCTACCGCGCCGACCCCGTCCCCGGATGGCAGGCCGGGCAGCATTACCTTGTGACTTTGGCCCCGACGGCGGCGCTCAACGGGGCGCAGATGGAGGCCCCGCTGACCTGGTCCTTCGCCACCGCGCAGCCGCGCCTCCTCTCGGTCGAACCGCAGCCCTACGCGGAGGCCGTCCCGCTGGAGACGGGCATCCGCCTCACCTTCAACACGCCGATGGATGAGGCCGCGACGGCGGGGGCATTGTAGCATAGCCCATCGCCTTGGCAAGAAGTGGGCGTGCTCCGCGTCTCTGCGGTGAGGGGATCGCCTCACTCCTCCACGAGCAGCGAGACTTCATCCACGGCAGCGCGGAAGGAGTGCCCGGAGGCGTAGACATCGACGCGCAGGATGGTGGCCGGTTGGATTCCCCGTTTCCTCAACTCCGGGATGAGGTCGGGAGAGGTGTAGGGATACCAGGCTCCCGTGGGCACCTGGATATGTCGCGGTCCTCCCTCACAGACGTCGCAGACGTTGCTGTAGCCGCCGCCCTCTAAGGTGTAGAAGCCCTGCAGCCATTCGTGCAGCCCTCCCTGCGCGTCGAGGTAGGTCATCCGGATCATCACCGGGCATTCCGTCCCCGATTCGCCGCAGAAGGGGATGCTCTGGGCATCGACGCGCACGACGGCGTTGACGTGCAGCGAGGTGATGCCCAGGACGTTCTGGTTGACCTCCTGCGTGATGCCGGTCTCGATGTGCCCGATGCCGTTCCGCTCGAAGAGGATGAAGTTGCGCTCCCCGCTGACTCGCTCGACCGTTCCATCGCTCTGGTCGCCGCGCTCTTTGGCCCGTCGGTAAGGGTGCCAGTAGGAGCCTATCGGCTGATTGAAGTCGCTGTTGCGCAACAGGTCGCGCTGCCCCCCGCTGACGATTTCCCCCACGCCTTCCGCGGTCAGTTCGGTGCGCTGGAAGTCGGTGAGGACGAGGATTTCGTCCTCGCCGGTCGGGATGCGCGCCTGTCCCTTGCTGACCGAAAGTTCGGTCCGTTCCGCATCGACGGCGAGGGTGTAGGAGCCTTCCGCCAGGTCGAAGCTTCCCTGCGGCGTCTGGATGTGGAGGAGGGAGGTCCGCTCGTCGCCGCCTACCGAGATGCGCATCTCGTGCCCGGCATTGACCTGGAGGACGATGCGGTGGGGGAGGGGGCTGTTGGCGAAGCGCGGCGTGCGGGCGGAGACGAAGACGACGTCGGTCTCCCCGTAGAGTTGGAGCGTGCTGACCGGTCGATCGGGGCGGTGCGGCAGGTAGAAGAGCAGCAGAGCCTCGGCATCGTTGGACGAGAGGACGATGCGGCTTCGTGGATAGACCTCCTGCCGCGCTCTGACGAGCGTCAAGGCACTGCTGCGCCCGTTCTGGAAGGTCACGATCCCGGCCCGTGGCTGGAGCCAGACTTCCAGCGGACGTGTCGCGTGGGCAATGTACCACCTCACGCCCATCGGCGTCCCGACGGTCAGACCGATGCAGGTGAGGAAGGCGAGGGTCAGGATCAGCCAGGCCAGCCGCGAGGTTCGTCGCTCGTCGCGCATACGGCTCAGAAGCGGACGCGGAAGGTCGTCTCACCGACCGGCTCGCGCCAGACGGTGTCGATCCCATCGACCCGCGCGTGAGGCGGCCCCTGTCGCAGCACCTGCAGCAGGGCGAGCAGCCGGTTGCGCTTCCCCTCGGCCCAGACCTCGACCGAGCCGTCGGGGAGATTGCGCACCCATCCCCGTATGCCCAGCCCTCGGGCCTGACGCTGGACGAAGAAACGGAAGCCCACCCCCTGGACGATGCCCCGAATCGTTGCGTGGACGGCAGTCTCTTCTCCCATACCTCTCTCTTCCATCCTCACCTCCCCGCTCATTCTATCGCCGATAGGGTGTGAGACAAATGGCCGGAAAAAGGCCCTGTTTGTTGCAGTAGGTGCAACACCTCCCTGGTAGGCTCGAGGCAACTCAAGGACAAGGAGGTGTGAAGATGTTCTGGAAGCGGAAGCAGTCGGAGTTCGAGGCGATGGATCGGGTCATTCAGGAAAAGCCGGGCATTCGGCCATCGGAGTTGGCACGCGAACTGCAGATCTCCCGTTCGACGGTGCAGCGGCGGCTCCCCTCGCTGGAGGAGGCGGGCTACCTCTACTACGAGGATGAGCGAGGCGGCCTTTGGCCCTTCAAGCGCGTGAAGCGTTGACGGGCGGAACGGCTCGGCGCGGGGACACCGCAGGGGCGCGGAGGAGCGCAGAGAGGCGACTTTGGCCTTTCCGCCGCGACCTCCGCGCCTTGTACGGTGAATCGCAACGAGAAATCAGGAAATTCGGCGCGATTGTTGCGGAATTTCGTGCACATTTCTGCTATGATAGGGTTGTTTGAAACCCAAGCGCGGAAATCAAGACGAAGGAGGCGATGATGGGCGAGAAAGCTCAGGGCAAAGCCGAGCGCCTGCTCAAGATCGAGCAGCTTCTCCTGGCCCACCCGGAGGGGCTGACCAGGGCCGAGATCGCACGGCGGCTGGGGGTTCACCGTGCGACGATCGGACGTGACATCGACCAACTCTCTACGTCCGGCGGTCTGCCGATTTACGAGGATGGTGGTCTTCTCAAGCTCGACCGCGACGCTTACCTGACGAAGGTGCGCTTCACGATGCACGAGGCTTTGGCGATCCACCTGGCGGCGCGTCTGATGGCGACGCGGATGGACAAGTGGAACCCGCACGCCGCCTCGGCGCTGCGCAAGCTGGGGCAATCGCTGGAGGCGCTGGCCCCGCCCATCAGCCGCCATGTCTTGGCCGCCGCCGACGTGATGGACGAGTCGGGGACGGTGCGCCGCGACCCTCTCTATCTCAAAGTGCTCGAAAAGCTGACCCGTGCCTGGTCGGAGGGGCGGATGGTGCATCTCCTGCACGAGATGGAGGACGGGCGCACCTTCGAGTACGACTTCGCTCCCTACTTCATCGAACCCTACGCCATCGGGCGGACGACGCACGTCATCGGCTGGCGCGATCCACCCAGGAAGGTGCGCACCTTCAAGATCGAGCGTATCCGCTGGGTGGAGCTGCTTCCCAACAAGCGCTACACCATCCCCCAATCCTTCGACCCGCGCAAGCTCCTCCGCTCCGCCTGGGGGATCTGGTACACCGAGGGCGAACCGATCCGCGTTCGCCTGCGCTTCTCGCCCCGCGTCGCCCGCCGCGTGCGCGAGACCCGCTGGCACGCCAGCGAGCGCGTCGAGGAGCAGGAGGACGGTTCGCTCATCTGGGAGGCCGAGATCGCCGAGATGCAGGAGATGCTCCCCTGGATTCGCGGCTGGGGCGCGGATGTGGAGGTGCTGGAGCCGCCCGAACTGCGCCGCGCTCTGGAGAAGGAGGTGCGGCGGATGGCCGAGGTCTATGAACTGGCCTTCGCGGGAAAGGCCCCGCCCTGGCAACGGCTGTGGGCGAAGTACGATCGCAAATCCGGGAGGAGTCATCCGCTGATTGCCCATCTCATTGACGTGGGGATGGTGGCCCATACGATGTGGGAGCGCAGCTTCACCCCCGCGCTCCGTGCCCGCGTGGCCGGATGGCTCGGCCTCTGCGAGGCGGAAGCCGGACGGCTGCTCGCCTTCTGGATCGCGCTCCACGACCTGGGCAAGGCGACTCCGGCTTTCCAGGCCAAGGTGGAGCCGATGATGGCGCAGTTGCGTCGATGTTTCCCCTTCGATGAGGCCGCTGTGAGAAAGAGCAAGCATTTCGCCCATGGCAGCGCGACGACTGCGTTGCTTCCCGACCTTCTGCCCGCCGTGCATCCTGCTGTGTCCTCCACAGCCATCCGCAACCTTGCCCGCGTTCTGGGCGGCCATCACGGCAGTTGGCCTGTGTCGAAGGCGGGAGTGTTGGCCAGCGGTGCCAATGAGCCTGCGTGGCAAGAAGCGCGGCGCACGATCGTGGTGAGACTGCAGCAACTCTTCCAGCCGTCTCGGCACTTCACGCTTCCCGAAGATGTGGAAGCCAGGAATGCTTTCTGGACCTTCCTCAGCGGTTATACCAGCACCGCCGACTGGCTCGGTTCGATGGAGACCTATTTCCCCTTCGTTGATGCCCCGCTCGACCTGATGGACTATGCGCAAGGAGCTTCGCAGAAGGCCATTCAGGTGCTGGAGGCGAACGATTGGACGGGGTGGCAGCCGCCGGAGGAGGCTGTGCCATTCACCGAACTCTTCCACGTGGAAGCTCCCCGCCCGATGCAGGAGGAGGTCATCCGCCTGAGTGAGCGGCTGGTGGAAAGCGGACGTCCGGCGCTGGTCATCCTCGAAGCGCCGACGGGAAGCGGTAAGACGGAGGCGGCGCTCTACCTGGCCGACCGGCTGATCGCCGAGCGGGGGATGCGCGGCTTCTACGTCGCCATGCCGACGATGGCGACGAGCAATCAGATGTACGAGCGCGTGAGGACGATGTTGGAGGACCGCTACGAAGGTCCCCAAATTCAGCCACTGCTTCTCCACAGCCAGGCCCGCTGGACGAAAGAGGATCGGCTTCCCGAAGTCAACGTCTGGGGAGACCACCCTGCGGCGATGCGCTGGTTCCTCCGCCGTCGGCGCGGCCTGCTCGCGCCTTTCGCCGTGGGGACGGTCGATCAGGCGCTCCTCACCGTGCTCAAGACGAAGCATTTCTTCGTCCGCCACTTCGGGCTGAGCGGCAAGGTGCTCATCTTCGATGAGGTGCATGCCTATGATACCTATATGAGTACGCTCTTCGAGCGGCTGTTGCGCTGGCTGCGCGAACTGGGCGCGACGGTCATCATCCTCTCCGCTACGCTGCCGCAGGCGACGCGGCGTCGATTGCTGGCGACCTATGCGGTGGACGTGGAGGAGGGGGCGGCGGCCCTCCCTGCTCCCGCGCTGAGCTGGGTCGAGGCGGGCCACCGTCCTCACACCCAACCGCTTCCCGTTGCGGCGGAGCAACAGCGCGACATCGCCCTGCAGATCATCGATCGCGAGGAGTTAGTGGAACGGCTGGAGGAGGCGCTGCGCGAAGGCGGCTGCGCCGCCGTTCTCTGCAACACCGTGCGCCAAGCCCAGGAGACCTATCGCCGTCTGCACGAGGCGCAGATCGTTCCCGATGAAGCCCTCTTCCTCTTTCACGCCCGCTACCCGATGTGGAGGCGTCAGGAGATCGAAAAGGAGGTGCTCGACCGCTTCGGCAAGCAAGGCGAGCGTCCGCAGAAGGCCATCGTCGTCGCCACGCAGGTCATCGAACAGAGCCTCGATCTGGACTTCGACCTGATGGTCAGCGATGTGGCCCCCATCGACCTGATCATCCAGCGCGTGGGACGGCTCCACCGCCACGAGCGCCCGCGGCCGGCGCCGCTGGCCCGTCCGACTCTCCTCCTGATCCGCCCCGAGGAGAGGGAGGACGGGCCGGACTTCGGCAACGCTCAGTACATCTACGAACGCGATATTCTCTGGTTGAGCTGGAACCGCCTCCGCCAACGCGACCATCTCCGTTTGCCCGACGAAGCTGCGGCCCTCATCGAAAGCGTCTATGGGGATGAGATTTCTCTGGAAGACGATGCTCGGCTGCTGGAGGCCCGTCGTCAGACGAAGCAGAAGCGGGAGGAGGAGATGCGGAATGCGCGACAGCGGCTCATTCCCGATGTGGCGAAGCGCTCTTTGCTCCGTATGCAGAATATGGAGCTTTCGGACGATGACGACCCCACCGTTCACCAGGACCTGCAGGCGATGACCCGCCTCTCCCCGCCGTCGGTACGGGCTGTCTGTCTCCATCGTATGGCCGACGGATCGATCAACACGCGGGCGGATGGGAGCGGCAGCCCGGTCGATCTCTCGAAGTCACCTGACCAGAGTGGGACGGCTTCGACCTATGAACTCGTGCAAACGATGATCACGGTACCGGTTTGGGTTGTGCGGCACGGGATGGCCGAGATGGAGGAGAACAAGGCTCCCGGATGGAAACGGCACCCCTTGCTCCAGTACGTTTATCCTCTCGTCTTCGAGGGGGGAAGGACGACGGTGGGAGAGTTCAGGTTGACGCTGGAAGATGACTTTGGGCTGAGTTGGTATAAACTATCGACAACTTAATCGCGCAGAAAGGAGTAACACAATGACCGAACTTGAGGGCGTGGCAACATTCAATTTGGTTGATGAGCCGTGGATTCCGGTCGTATGGCTTCAGCCGAGGCCGTCGAACGTGGTGAGCTTGCGCACCCTCTTTCAGGAAGCGGAGAACATCGGGAGCCTGGCGGGGGATACGCCCATCGTGACCGGCAGTCTCTATCGCTTCCTGTTGGCCGTGACGCACAGCGCTTTGCGCGGCCCGGCAAGCGAGGAGGATTGGGCAACATTGTGGGAGGAAGGGCACCTGGCCGAGGTCGTCGTGCCCTATCTGGAACGGCACAAAGCGCGCTTCGACCTTTTCCACCCGCAACGCCCCTTTTTCCAAGGGGAGCCGGACCTGGAAAAGGTGCGTTACGTCTCTCCCATCGATATGGTGCCGCATCTGGCTTACGGGGCGACCCTTTTCGATCATCACGTGAAGGCACAGCAGTTTCCCCTGACGCCGGAGGAAGGTGCCCGATGGTTGTTGTCGCTCATCTACTTTGGGCTGGGCGGCGTCGTGCCCGGAAAACGGGGGAAGGATACCGTCTCGGCCAAAGATGCCCCGTGCGCACGGGCTATCCTCTTCCTCGTGGAGGGGCCGAATCTCTCCCAGACTCTGATGCTCAATCTGTTGCCTTATCCCGAAGGCGACAATGGCGTCAGCGGCATCGAGAGCGCTCCGAATGATGCCCCCTTCTGGGAGCAGGAAGACCCCTTTGCCGAACGGCTGCCGCTGGGCTACCTGGATTATCTCACGTGGCCGAGCCGCCGTGTTCGCCTGCGACCGGGCTATGTGGAGGGGAAGCTCGTCGTCGAGAGCTTCGCCATCTCACCCGGCTTGCCTCTGCCACAATCCGATGCAGGCAACGCCCCCCGCTACCTGGAGCCGATGCACCATTACCGTCGGGACAAGAAGAAGGGGTGGCTTGCGCTGAAGTTCCGGGAGGATCGCGCCCTCTGGCGCGATAGCGCTGCGATCCTGGAGGTGCACAAGCAGGAGCAGGAGAAAGAGCGTGCTCCTCGAAACCTTTTCTGGCTGCATGATTTGATCGAGATGGATATTCTCTCGCAGGAGGCGGTCTTCCGCTTGATGGCGATCGGCGCTGCAACCAAGCCGGGACAGAAGCTCACCTATTTTTACCGCCACGAGACATTGCCCCTGCCGCTGGACTATCTGCAGAATTCGGAATTGGTTGAGAGGCTGCAGGTCGCCCTGCAGGAGGCGGAGGATGTCCGCGGCGTTCTGCGGAAGGCGACGTGGTGGCTGGCGCACGACTATCTCTCTCCCGGCGGGGGAGGCGAGCAGCAACGCGAACCCCAATCGGAAGATGTCCAGTCTCTGATGGATCAGTGGGCCGTCGAGCGGGACTACTGGGTCGGTCTGACCCTTCCTTTCTACGATATGATGGTGCGCTTGCCTGATGAGGGAAGCGAGGTGTTGTGTGAGTGGGGGGAGCATGTGCGCAGGGTCGCCAGAGAGGCCTTCGACCGCGTCGCCGATGGGCTGGGGGATATGCCGCGCGCGCTCAAGGCGGAGATTAAGGCCCGTGGCCGTCTGGAGGCCGGACTGAAGAAGATCGTGGGCGCAGGCTCCGAGGAGCAGGAATGAGGAGGCATCAGTGATGCCGAGTATCGTGAACGGGAGGAGGTGAACGATCATCCAGAGTGTCGAAAAGCGAATCTCTTTGTGGCTCATCTTGAGGCCGTTCCTGGCCTCGCTTGACCGAGTAACTCGTATGACGAAGGAGGTGTTCCAGTGATGGACTTTGTTGGAGAGGAGCAGAAATCGGCCTCTGCCGAACCGGCGGTCTTCGACCGTTGGAGCCGATTCCTCGACTACCTGATGGGACTGCGCGAAAGCGGGGATCGTGGAGCCTTGGCATCGTTGCGGCGCGGGTTGGGGTATGCGCCCGGCGAAGCGGTAGAGATGTATCCTTACGTGATGCCCTACCTGCCCGCCGATGTCCAGGACTGGGAGATCGATGCCGCTTTCCTCATCGCCGCCCTCTTTGCTTACCATCCCGATCCCGGCGGCGTTGGCAATATGGGCGACCACTTCCGCCAGGCGCGTGATCCACAGGGAGATGACACCGCTTTGGAACGACGCTTCAGCGTTCTCCTGGCCGCCCATCCCGATGATCTCCCCTTTCACCTGCGACAGGCCGTCAGTTTTCTCAAATCGCGTCAGCGAGCCGTCCCTGTGAACTGGCCCCAGTTGCTTCGGGATGTCCTCGCCTGGGGGCATCCGGATCGCTACGTGCAGCGGCAGTGGGCCAGGGCTTTCTGGGGCTATCGTGCAGCCCCCTCATCCGAAAATCAATCTCAGGAATAAGGAGGTATGACGATGTTTCTCGAATTCCATCTCTTGCAGAGCTTCCCGCCTGCCAATCTGAATCGTGATGACACGAACAATCCAAAGGATGCCCTCTTCGGCGGCGTGCGCCGTGCCCGCATCTCCTCGCAATCCTTCAAGCGGGCCATCCGGACGACGCCCGTCTTCGCCGAGACCACGAAGGTCGCGCCCGCTCAGCGCACCCGCTATCTCAAGCGCTTGCTGCTCCCCAAGCTGAAGGAGGCGGGGAAGGACGAGGAGGAGGCCGGCAAGGTCCTCGACAAGGTCATTCCCGCACTTTTCAGCAAGCTGGACAAGAAGCATCCGGAGCGTACCGCCGTTCTCATCTACATTGGCCAGAAGGAACTGGATGATCTGGTCGAACAGATCCTCCAGCGCTGGGAGATGCTTGCCGGTGAAGAAAAAGCGGCCGAGAAGGAAGCCAAGGAACTCAGCAAGAGTTTCGTCAAGCAGCACAAGAATATCGCCGGTGCGCCCGACATCGCGCTCTTCGGGCGTATGCTGGCCGAAAAGCCCGATCTGAATATCGAGGCGGCCACCCAGGTGGCGCATGCGCTCTCCACCCATCGCATCTCGATGGAGATGGACTTCTACACCGCCGTCGATGATCTCTCGCAGGACGATGAGACCGGCGCGGGGATGATGGGCTACACCGGTTACGACAGCGCCACCTTCTACCGCTATCTGCGCCTCGATTGGCAGCAACTGAAGGATAACCTGGGCGGCGACCTGGAGATGGCCCGCCGCACTGTCGAGGGTTTCATCCGTGCGATGATCGAAGCGGTCCCCAGCGGCAAGCAAAACGCCTTCGCCGCCTACACGCCGCCCGGCCTGGTTCTCGGCGTCGTGCGCGAGGGCAGCTTCGCCTGGTCGCTGGTCAACGCTTTCGAGAAGCCGGTGCGCCCCAAGGGCGGCTACATGCGCCCTTCCGTCGAGGCGCTGGATCGCTACTGGGGACGGATCGCCGCCGTCTATGGTGAGGACTCCATCAAGGCCAAGGCCGTGCTCGCTTTGGAAGACGATCTCCCGCTGGAGGCGCTTAAGGCGGACCTCGTCCCCGATCTGGCGACCTTCCTCAAGCGGATGCTGGAGGCCCTGCCCGGCGGGGAGGCGTGAGATGGCCGTCCTCTTGTTACGTCTCGCCGCCCCGATGCAGTCTTGGGGCACGCAGAGCCACTTCTCGGTGCGCGAGACGGGACTGGAGCCTTCCAAGAGCGGCGTCATCGGCTTGCTCTGCGCCGCCTTGGGACGCCCGCGCACGGCTGCTGTGGACGATCTGGCCGCCTTGCGCATGGGCGTGCGCGTGGACAGGGAGGGCAAGGTGATGCGGGATTATCACATCGCCCAGCAGGTCCTCAAAGCCGACGGCAAGAGTGTCAAGGAAACGGAGCCTTCCAGCCGCTACTACCTCGCCGATGCCGTCTTCCTCGTCGGCCTGGAAGGGGAGGAGGCGCTGCTGCACCGCCTCTACGAGGCGCTTCGCGCTCCCGTCTGGCCACTCTACCTGGGGCGCAAAGCCTTCGTCCCTGCCCGCCCCGTCTGGCTACAGGACGGTCTGCGCACCGACGAATCGCTGGAGGAGGCGCTGCGAAGCTATCCGTGGCTCGGTTCGGCGTGGCAGAAAAATCCCCCCGAACGGCTTCGCCTGATGATCGAGGAGCAGGACGGCTATGAAATCCGTCGGGATCATCCTGTCTCCTTTGACCCCTTGCGTCGCCGCTATCTGCTTCGACGTCTGCGCGTAACCTTTGTCCCACGCCCCCACGTCGTCCTGGAGGAGGTGTAGCGATGTACCTGTCCCGTCTCATCCTCAACCCGCGCAGCCGCGCCGTGCGGCGTGATCTCGCCGATCTCTACCAACTGCACCGCACGCTGATGCGGGCCTTCCCCGACAACCTGGAGGATGGGGAAGAACGCATCCTCTTCCGTGTGGATGAGGAGCGCGGCTCCGCGGTCCCCATCTGCCTGGTGCAATCGTGGCATCGTCCGGACTGGAGCTTTCTCGAAGCGCGGGAGGGCTATCTCCTGCCGACCGACAGCCCATGGTGGGAGGATCGACGCAATCCCGCCGTCAAGCCCTTCGACCCGACCTTCCGCCACGGGCAGGTGCTGGCCTTCCGTCTGCGGGCCAATCCCACCGTCAAAAAGCAGGGAAAGCGGCATGCCCTCTTCAGGGAGGAACTGCAGCAGCGGTGGATAGAGCGCAAGGCCGACCAGCACGGCTTCCGTCTCCTCAGCCTGACGATCGTCCCCGAGGGGAATCGTCGCGGCTATCAGCAAGTCGAAGGGGCCTCGAAGCGCCGCCGCCTGATCCTCTACGCCGTCCGCTTCGATGGCATCCTCGCCGTGGAGGACCCCGTCCGCTTCGCCGAGGCCGTGCGCCATGGCATCGGCCCCGGCAAGGGACTGGGCTTCGGTCTGCTCTCCCTCGCGCCGCCGCGCTGAGAGCCATAGGTGAGGCGTGGGGGAGGCCGCGCCCTCACGCCTCACGCGATACGCAGCACGCAACACGAAACACGTAACACGCAACACGCAGCACGCAACACGCAGCACGCAACACGTACTCCGTGTTTCGTGTTCCGTATTCCGTCTTCCGCAAGGAGTCGCCATGAACTACAACGACTGGCAGCGAACCGTCCCCGCCTCCATCACCGGAGACGCGCTCTGGCGGATGGAGGTCTATCGCCTGGCGCTCTTCGCCGCCGACCTCGGCTGGCAGGACAGCACCCGCCTCGCCGCCGACCCACGCACTCGCGCCCTGACCGACCAGCTCTACCGCGCCTTGGGCTCCGTGAGTGCGAACATCGCCGAAGGCTACTCGCGAGGCTCCGGGAAGGATCGCGCCCGCTTCTACGAATACGCCCTCGGCTCGGCGCGGGAAAGCCGCGACTGGTACTACAAGGCGCGACACATCCTCGGTGAAGAAGCCATTCGTCCCCGCGTCGCCCTGCAGACTCAGATCATCCGCCTGCTCCTCACCATCATCCCCGCCCAGCGCGGCCACACCCTCCACGAATCAGCCGAACCCTACGACTTGGAGGAGGAATGACGCACCACGCAACACGCAATACGCAACACGCATCACGCAACACGTACTCCGTGTTCCGTACTCCGTGTTTCGTATTCCGTGTTTCGTATTCCGTGTTCCGTATTCCCTAAGGAGGCCCTATGCTCCGTGACCTGCAACAGTTGCCCAAGCTGTCCGATAGCATCTCCTATCTCTACATCGAACACGCTGCGCTGACACAGGACAAATACGGCCTGCTCGTGCTTCAGGAGGGAAGCAAAGTCTATCTTCCCGTGGCGGCGTTGACCGTCCTGCTCTTGGGGCCGGGCACGAGGACCACCCATGCCGCCATCAAGACGTTGGCCGACAATGGCTGTACCGTCGTCTGGGTCGGCGAGGATGGCACGCGGTACTATGCCCATGGCCGCGGCGAGACACGCCGGGCACGGCACCTGCTCCACCAGGCCCGCCTGGTCAGCGATCCGCGCCTGCGGCTGGAGGTTTGTCGGCGGATGTACCGCCACCGCTTCCAGGAGCCGCTCGAGCCCCATCTCACCTTGCAGCAACTCCGCGGCATGGAAGGCGCTCGCGTGCGCACCGCCTATGCCCAGGCCAGTGTCCGCCACAATGTCCCCTGGGAAGGGCGGCGTTATCGCCTTGGCCAATGGGAACGCAATGATCCCATCAATCGCGCCCTCTCGGCGGCCAACGCCCTCCTCAACGGGCTGTGCCATGCCGCCATCGTCGCCGGAGGTTACTCACCGGCGCTGGGCTTCATCCACACCGGCAACTACCGCTCCTTCGTCTACGACATCGCCGACCTCTACAAAGTCGAGATCACCATCCCCACCGCCTTTCGCGTCGTTGGCGAATCGACCGAGCGCGTAGAACCGCGGGTACGTCAAGCCTGCCGTGCCGTCTTCAAGGAGCAGAAACTCCTTCAGCGCATCCTGCCGGATATTGCCGAAGTCCTCGATGTGCCGGAGCCGCTGCTACGCCCCGAAAAGCAGGATGCCGAACCCGGCGAGCCAAAGCCGCTGTGGGACCCGCCGCCGGAAGTCGAGGCCGCCTTGTTGGAACAGATCGGAGAATCCTCATGGTCGTGATCATCCTGGAAAAAGTGCCGCCTGCCCTGCGGGGAGTGCTTACCCGCTGGATGTTGGAACCTCACCCCGGCGTCTTCGTCGGGCACCTTTCCGCCCGCGTGCGTGATAAGCTCTGGGAGCGCTGCCTCAAGGCCAAGCGGCGTGGCGGCGTGATTCAGATATGGTCCACGAACAACGAGCAGCGCTTTGCGATGCGCATGGACGGCATCGAGGGGCGGGAGATCGTGGATTGGGAGGGCATCCAGCTCATCCGCTTGTCTCCGAAAGAAGAATGAGTTAAGATGGGGGTGCTTGTACCTTAACAGGTGCATAGTCCCCACGTGGGGGTAGGCGGGTGTAGCATCGCGCATTGCTTGTCTTCTCGTGTGATTCGGGTATTGTCTGACATGTCTGTTGTCCCCACGCCCGTGGGGGTGAACCTTACGAGCTACTTGCAAGAGAGCTTGGTATTGATTGTTGTCCCCACGCCCGTGGGGGTGAACCTCGTATTCCTCACGTTGGAACTCGACGAACTTTTGTTGTCCCCACGCCCGTGGGGGTGAACCGGTTCAGAGCTTGCGTGTTTGGAGTTCGAAGGTTCGTTGTCCCCACGCCCGTGGGGGTGAACCGCCTGAAACCGTCATCACTCACGAAACCTTTCACGGTTGTCCCCACGCCCGTGGGGGTGAACCGATACCCTGCCTCGCGGATGAGGCGGGCCACCCCCGTTGTCCCCACGCCCGTGGGGGTGAACCCTACTTGGCCTGGGCTTGGCCGACGGTCGTTGTCCGTTGTCCCCACGCCCGTGGGGGTGAACCCCAAGAGCGTTTTGATTTCCGCTTTTGCTTGAGCGGTTGTCCCCACGCCCGTGGGGGTGAACCCCTGCTTTTATCCAATTTTCGCCGTCGTAAACAGGTTGTCCCCACGCCCGTGGGGGTGAACCAACACGACTGAAACCAGCATTCAGCAAACAAGGGAGTTGTCCCCACGCCCGTGGGGGTGAACCTTGCTTTGCGGGTTTCGTGCCGCTAAGCCAAATTTGTTGTCCCCACGCCCGTGGGGGTGAACCTAAGCCAGGTTGGTGCGCTGCGTGCGGCGCGTTCCGTTGTCCCCACGCCCGTGGGGGTGAACCTGCGCAGGTACGCGCAGTAAAACGCTTTTTTGACGGTTGTCCCCACGCCCGTGGGGGTGAACCGCAGGCCAAGCAAGCAGGCCAAGCTAAGCCAAGCCGTTGTCCCCACGCCCGTGGGGGTGAACCGGACGCGGCGGTTGACTTGGAGTTAGCCGCGACCAGTTGTCCCCACGCCCGTGGGGGTGAACCGATTGAGGTGCAATGGGGGCGACGGCATAACGCTGGTTGTCCCCACGCCCGTGGGGGTGAACCCTTCGATGCATCCCTCGAAAAGGCGCACGGGAACGGTTGTCCCCACGCCCGTGGGGGTGAACCGACTACCACGGTTGCAGAGACGTTGCAGGCTTCGGTTGTCCCCACGCCCGTGGGGGTGAACCGTTACAGGGCGAGTTTGCTTAAGCAAACTTTCAAGTTGTCCCCACGCCCGTGGGGGTGAACCTCAATCGCCTCGACCGGGAACTGGAGGGTGTCGAGGTTGTCCCCACGCCCGTGGGGGTGAACCGTGTGTGTTAAGGCGGACGTAGCAGTTAGTTATGAGTTGTCCCCACGCCCGTGGGGGTGAACCGTTTTTCCCGTACGGCGTGGAGATGAAAATCGCGTTGTCCCCACGCCCGTGGGGGTGAACCGGTGATGGATCGACTACAGCAGCTCGGCTGGCATAGTTGTCCCCACGCCCGTGGGGGTGAACCTCGTGCAGGTAGGCGACCTCGTCGTCCCCCCACT
>JALXBP010000096.1 GCA_026991395.1 Anaerolineae bacterium
TCACCGGTGGCGGCACGTCGGGGCCGGTAACCCTCACGGTGAACTTTGGCGGCAACGGGACGGCTACCACCGTGGCCCGCAGCGACCACAATCACGACAGCGCCTACTGGAAACTGAGCGGCAATGGGGGCACCAGCGCGAGCACCAACTTCCTGGGCACGACCGACAATGTAACCCTCACCCTGGCCGTCAGCGGCACGGCGGCCCTGCGCCTGGGGCCTGCGGCGGGCACGCCCAACCTCGTCGGCGGCTACAGCGGCAACCGCGTGGCGAGCGGGGTGAGGGGCGCGACCATCGGCGGAGGCGGTGCCAGCGGGGCGGTCAATCAGGTGTCTGCCGACTATGCCACCGTTGGCGGGGGCGACAGCAATGTCGCCATCGGCATCTACGCCACCGTGGGTGGGGGCAGCGCCAACTGGGCGATCGGTGACGCTGCTGCCGTTGCCGGGGGTGTCAGCAACCAGGCCGCTTATCTTGCCACTGTGGGCGGTGGATTCCAGAACAGCGCCAATGGTGGTTACGCCGTCATTGGCGGAGGCCAGGCGAACGCCGCCGTCGGCGCATGGGCTACCGTCGGTGGAGGTTTCGGCAATCAGGCCAGCAACTATCTCGCCACCGTGGGCGGGGGCACAGGCAACGTTGCTGACGGCGAGAACGCCACCGTGGGCGGAGGCAGCACCAACACCGCCAGTGGCTACGGGGCCACGGTCGCCGGAGGGATCACCAACACAGCCACGACGACGGGCACCACCATCGGCGGCGGCTTCGACAATCTCATCACGGCCACTTACGGCACCATCGCCGGTGGCTACAACATCACCGTCACCGGCAAGTACGCGACCGTGGGCGGGGGCCAGAGCAACACCGCCAGTAACGATGACGCCACCGTGGGCGGGGGTAGCAGCAATACCGCCAGCGGCGATGGGACGACCGTGGGCGGCGGCTACAACAACACGGCCAGTGAACCCCGAGCCACCGTGGGTGGGGGCCAGGACAACACCGCCAGTGGTAGCCAGGCCACCGTGGGTGGAGGCTTGAGCAACACCGCCAACGGCGACTACGCCACCGTGGGTGGAGGCGCGAGCAACACCGCCGGTACCGACGGCAACTGGGCGAACACCGTGGCCGGGGGCTACGGCAACACCGCCAGCGGCGGCTACGCTACCGTTGGCGGGGGCGGCGGTAACACCGCCAGCCGCTCCGGGGCGACGGTCGCTGGGGGTCTCTCCAATGTGGCCACGGTAACGGGTACCGCCATTGTTGGCGGGCGCAACAATCTCATCACCGGCACGGCCACCTACGGCACCATTGGCGGCGGGCGTAGCAACCTCATCACCGGCACGGCCATCTACGGTACCATCGGCGGCGGCTACAACATCACCGTTACCGGCCGGTACGCCACCGTAGGTGGGGGCGAGCATAACACCGCCAGCGACTGGCACGCCACCGTGAGCGGGGGCAGCGACAATACCGCCAGCGGCGATTGGGCCACCGTTGGCGGGGGCGACGGCAACACTGCCAGCGGCAATCTCGCTACCGTAGGCGGGGGCGACAGCAACACCGCCAGCGGCTCCTATGCCACTGTGAGCGGGGGCGGCAACAACACCGCTGACGGCTATGCGGCCACCGTGGGCGGGGGCGAGGGCAACACCGTCGATGGCTGGTACGCTATCGTGCCGGGCGGTCAAAACAACGTCGCCGCCGGTAGCTTCAGCTTCGCCGCCGGTCGGCGGGCCAGGGCGAACCACAACGGGGCCTTCGTCTGGGGCGACAGCACAGATGCCGACCTCAACTCCCCGGCGGACGACACCTTCATCGTCCGGGCCAACGGCGGCATCTGGTTCGGCAAGACCTATGGCAACCTCACCCCCACCATCGGCAGCGGCGTCTTCATCAACACTTCCACTGGGGCGTACCTCTCCACCGGCGGTGTGTGGACCGACTCATCCGACCGCAATCTGAAGGAGAACTTCGAACCGGTAGACCCGCAGGCGGTACTGGAGGGAGTAGCGCAGTTGCCCATCACCACTTGGAACTACAAGGCCGAGGACGATTCCATCCATCACCTGGGGCCGGTAGCCCAGGATTTCTACGCCACCTTCGGGCTGGGGGCGGACGACAAGCACATCGCGCCGCTGGATGCCAGCGGGGTGGCCCTGGCCGCCGTCCAGGGGCTTTATCAGCAGAATCGGGAACTGCAGGGCGAGAACGAGGCTCTGCGTGCCCAACTGGCCGACCAGCAGGCACAGATCGAGGCCCTGCAGCAGGAGAACGCCGACCAGCAGGCGCAGATCGACGCGCTGTCGGCGCGGCTGGCGGCGCTGGAGGAGGGGCGGGAGGCATCGTCCGCTCGGCAGGCCGCACTTCCTGCGGGCGGACTTCTCCTTCTCGCCGTCTCCGCCGTGATGCTGGCCCGTCCCCGCCATCGCCTCTGGTCCGACGAGCCGTAGTTCCTCCTATCGGGGGTACGGCGCATCTCGGCGTGCGCCGTACCCTCACCGTGTGATCGTCAGCAGGTGAAAAGGAGGCCCCACTGCCGGTTGGCTCCACGACCGGCAGTGACCGCTCTCGTGGGGCGGGGGTTTTGACGCGCCGGGGAAAGCGTGGTATCTTGTCGAGTAACCGATCCCTCGCGATTGCGGGCGGCTGCCGCCGCGTGCGAGGACGGCACGGGGGGCAGAGGGGGGATGCAGTTGCTGCCACACGGACAGGAGTGCCCTTTGTGTCCCAATGGTGTTGAGAACGGCAACTCGAAGGAAGCACAAGGGAGAACAATTTTATGGGTGTGTGAATTCCCCCGCGTTGTCGGGAAAGAATAGCTGTTCCGAGGCAGCAGATGGACTAATCCCGTGTCGAAGTTTGTCGAATTGCCGGTGAAGCCAGGCCGATGACGCTATCGTGAAGCTGTGAGGAGGAGTGCATGGACTTCGAAAATCGGCCCATCGACAGCATAGAACGGGCGAAAGCATTCTTTCGAGCTATGGGGTGCAGCCATTTCCACATGGGGCGGGAATACCCGCAGCGATACGAGGAGTATCAAAGCCTCTCCATACCGAAGCGCCTGGAGCGTGAATGGACGTATGAAGCGCTGTATGGGCACATCGATGCCTTGCGTTCTTCTGCAACGGAACCGGGCAGGCTGTGGTGGAGACACTCCCGAGCAGCGGATCTGGTGCAGCAACTCAGCGTGGAAGATGCACTGGAACTCATTCATGAGGTAACGGAAGAGATCGTGGACAGATTGCCGCTTCGCACAAAGGTCATCGTGGCAGAGACCATCAACGGCAGGGGGATGATCGAATACCGTCATACGGGCCTTGTCTTTCTGGCGCACCGCCTGGGTCGCCCTGACCTTGCAAAGCGGTTTTCGGAAATCTCGCTTGCTTTGAGCCTTTCCGCAAAAGATGCCGGCATTGAGCCGGAGCGGTGCGATCGGGCGATTGAAACATGCCGTGAAATACGCAGGATGCTGGGCTTTGCCTGAGCGCGGGCTACGAACGGCAGTCGGGCCAAAAATCCTCCCCCTGGCGCGTTTCTGGACGGCAGTGCCGCTGTATCGTCGGGCAGATGGAGGTAGCCGCCTGTGATGTTGACCAAACGTTGGGTGCTAGCGTATTTGATGCTCATTCTTTTCTTGATGCTCTCCTGCACGGCGACGGAAGCACCGCGAACCCCTTCGGAGACCGCTGTGCCGACACCGAGCGGGGTGGAAGCGCAACGAGCCGTTCCCGAAACGGCCGCACCGGTGCCGGATGGATCATCGCCTGCCGGTCTTTCATCTTCCCGCTGGCAATCCACGAACCCCGGCGGAGGCGGCGCTTTCAACACCATCGGGGCTGGCCCTACGGGCATCATCCTCGCCGCCAGCGACCTGAGCGGCGCGTACCGTTCCCTCGACGGCGGCAAGACGTGGGATGTCATCGGCTCCACTCGCGGCCTGACCGCCACCGATGTCAGCGGCCTGGGCTTCGATCCCGTCGATCCGCAGATCCTCTACCTGGGCACCGATGGGGGGCTCTTTCGCAGCGACGACGGAGGCGACACCTTCCGTCCAGTGCTGGATCACGGCTACATCACCGATATCGAGATCGCTCCCGGCAATCCCGCTGTGGGCTACGCGGCCTATCATTCGAGGTATGATGTTGCCGACGGTGTCATCTACAAGACCACCGACCGTGGCCGGGCCTGGGCTCAGATCAGCAACGAAACCCTGCCCGGCAATCTGCACATCCTCGAACTGGCCGTGGATCGAAAGGACGAGAACAGGCTCTACCTGCTGGCCGGAGAAGGGCGCTTCGCCTGCGGCCCGGCTGCGCTCTTCGAGAGCACCGACGGCGGCCAGAGTTGGACGCGCATCGCCGCCGACCTGGGGCAGATCGCCGACTTCGCCCTGGCTCCCGACGATTCACGCACACTCTATCTCACCACCTACGGCGACGTGTGGGACCCCGGCTACCGATGCATCACCGACGATCCCGATGGCGGCTACCTCTACCAGGGACACTACGACGGAGGGTGGACATGGGAGCAGTGGACTGACGAGGACGATCTGGGCAGCCGCAACCTCCTCGTCTGGCCCGATGCCGACGACCGGCACGCGGTGCGGGTGATCGATATCGATTACCCCGAGATCTGGGAAACCACCGACGAGGGCATCACCTGGCGATGGCTGGGGAGCAAAGAGGAGTGGGAGACGGGCTGGACGAGCGTCGATTTCGCCTACGGCGGTAGCTTCAACGGGGATGCCAAGACTCTGGGTGTGGATCTTTCCGATCCGGATGCTCTGCTGTGGGTCGATTCCCAGTTCGTCTGGGCCACGCGCGACGACGGGCGCTCCTTCGGCCCCTTGTACACGAACGAAGTCGCACCCGGCAAATGGCGCTCCCGAGGCGTGGACAACATCGTTACCTTCGGCCTGGCCCTCGCCGCCGATTCCGCACACGTCTATCTGGCTATGCCGGATTTGGGCTGCTTCCGCAGCGACGACGGGGGCGAGACCTGGCAGAACTGCAACGACCCGAACTACGTCGGCACTTGGGAAGGGGTCGGCGGCAACAGTATGACCGTCCTCGCCGACCCGACACGTCCCAATGTGGTCTGGCTCACCCAGGCCGAGGAGATCGAGGCCTCCCACACCCTGCTGCGCAGCGATGACTACGGCGTCACCTGGACACCCACCAACACCGGCCTGCCCGACGGCATCCCCTCTGGCTTGAGCGTGGACCCCCACAGTCCGACGGACCGCCGCACCCTGTTCATCACCGTGGATGGCGACGTGTACCGCAGCCGAGACGACGGGTACACCTGGACGCTGGTCCTGGACTGCAACGGCTGCCGCCACACCGCCGTGGATGCCCACGACGGGAACCCTGTCTACGCCGGAGGCGAGGCCGGATTCTGGCGTTCCACCGAGGGCGGGGCTCCTGGGACGTGGGAGCAAACCGGCCTGCCGGAGATGAGGGGCTCCCTGGGCGACGAGTTCTGGGATACCTATTGGGAAGGCGTGGCCGCCATCCGTCCCGATCCCTTCAACGCCGAGGGGGTCTATGTGGCCGTCTTCGGCGAGGAGCGGGGGCTCTACCACAGCCGGGACGGCGGTCGGACCTGGGAGCACTTGTTCACCGACGACTATCTGCACGATGTGGCTATCTCGCCAACCGACCCTGACGTGCTCTTTGTCGCCTCCGGCAGCGCCCTCTACTCCGGCGGCTACGAGCCGGGTTCTCGAGGTGTCCTCATCAGCACCGATGGGGGCCGAACGTGGTCGCCTTTCAACGACGGACTGCCCTGGCCCTTCGCCAACGTGCTGGTGGTGGACCCCAACCCTCCACATACCCTCTGGCTCGGCTCTCCGGGGACGGGGTACTACCGGCGCGCCCATCCCCCCACGAGATCGGGCAGGGCCCTCGAGCGCGCCCCCTAATTCCCGCTCTCTGCCATTTCCCTTCGGCTCACACCCGCGCGCTCCTGCACCGGCTCGCCCGCGCGATGCGCGAACTCAGCCCGGCGGCCAATCATCGCCTGACGTTCGTCGCGTATCGGGTATCTCGTAGCGAAGATGAAGCCGGATTTTTCGGTCGGAGATAACTATGGTACAATATGATTGTGTTCACGGGCGCGTCATTGTCGAAGTGAGCCGAGAGCGGCGGACGCTTGCTGCCCCGAGAGGCACGGTCATCCTTGCAGGCCGGCACTTCGTTGATTGTCCTGACGTCAGTATGATTTTTCCCAATGGCACCCTTCGACCTCCAGATTCATCTATTTGGCCCACTCGAACTGACCCAGAACGGTGCGTCGCTGTTACCCTCCACCCCCAAGGCACGCGCGTTGCTGGCTTACCTGATCCTGCACCACAATCGCCCGATACCCCGCGACCGATTGATCGGCCTCTTCTGGCCGGAGCGCTCCGATGTTCGTGCTCGACGTGCGCTTTCTCACACCCTGTGGCAGATCCGCGCCGCGCTCGGTTCCGCTGCTTCGCGCCTGACGACCGACGAGTACACCATCTCGTTTACTCTGTACCCCGGCGACTGGCTCGATGTGGCGGTCTTTGGGGACAAAGTTGCGGCGGCCCACGCCTCCCCGTTCGATGAGAGCGGACGTGAGGCCATAGCCGATCTCAACGAGGCCGTAGACCTCTACCGGGCCGACTTTTTGGAGGCGTATTACGATGACTGGGCACTCCTGGAGCGGGAGCGGCTGCGAGAACTGTACCTGCAAGCGCTGGAACGGTTGATCGTGCTCTACAAGCAGCGGGGCGACTATGAGCGAGCGCTGAGTTGTGCCCAGCGATTGGTCGCTGCCGATCCGCTCCGTGAGGCGGCACACCGGGAACTGATGCGTCTCTACCACCTCTTGAGTCGTGACCGCGCTGCCCTGGAGCAATACGTTACCCTCCACCGACTGCTGGAAGACGAGTTGGGGCTCGAACCGGCTGCAGCCACCACCGCGCTCTACCACGAAATCTCTAACGCCATGGAGGAGCCCGGCGTGCCCCATCTTCCGGCTCCTCCTCCACCACCTCCGGCGCTGCGCGACATCGGCCACTTGCCCTTCATTGGTCGTGAGCAGGAGCGGGCCGCCTTGCTCGACGCGGTGCAGGCCGCCGCCCAGGGTCGCGGCGGAATTGCGTTGGTCGAGGGAAATGCAGGCGTGGGCAAGACCCGCCTGGTGGACGAGATCGCCGCCGGTGCGCGCTGGCGCGGGATGCAGGTGGGACTGGGCAGGGCCGTCCCCGATGTCGCTCTCTATCAGCCGTTGGTGGAAGCGCTGATGTCGCTGCTGACTCCCCTGCGCACTTCCCAACTGGCCACGCTGGTGAAACCGCTTTGGCTGAGCGCCGTCGCCCCGCTCCTGCCGCCCGTCGCTGCCCTTCCGGGCCTGCCGGAACTGCCTCCCATGGAGCCGGAGCGTGAACGAGAGCGGCTGTGGGAGGGCTTGGCCCACTGCTTGAACGAGCTGGCGGCAATCGCGCCCCTGGTGCTGATCCTCGAAGATCTGCATTGGGCCGACGAGGCCACGCTTTCCACCCTGCTCCGCGTGGCCCCCCGCCTGCGCCAAAGCCGCTTGCTCATCCTGCTCACCGTTCGCAGCGCCGAGGCCCGCGAGCGTCCCGTCGTCTGGCGGACACTGGACGCGATCGACCGGGCCTCCCCTGTGCGGCGGGTGCGCTTGCTTCCCTTTGATATTGCAGAAACTACCGCTCTGGTCGGACGGGCGCTGGGTGTTACCCAAGAGGCGGCCTCGTTCGCTCGACAACTGTGGCCCGGGACGGGGGGTAACGCTCTCTTCCTGGTCGAGGTGCTCAAATCGCTCCTCGAGGAGGGGACGCTGGTCCGCACGGACGACGGCTGGCGCTTCCCCGCCCCCGACGTCCCCTTGCCGACCGTCGTTTCGCTCCAAACCGTCGTCGGCGAGCGGCTGGCCCGGCTTTCACCCTCGCAACGGGTAGTGTTGGAGTTGGCTGCGGTGCTGGGCGATGAAGCAGAGTTCCCCGTCCTCTCCCGCGCCACGCTGGAACCGGACACTTTGCTGCCTGCGTTGGAAGCGTTGATCCGCCGGGGTTTCCTGATCGAAACCGAGGCCCGTTATCGCTTCGAGCACGAGATGGTGCGGGAGATCGTCTACCGGGCCATCGCCCCCAAGCGGCGGCGGGCGCTCCATGCCCGTGTCGGCGACGTGCTGGAGGAAATCCATCCCGAACGGGTCGAATCGCTGGCCCTCCACTTCTACCGGGGAGGCATCCGGCATAAGGCCCTGACTTATGCCCTGCAAGCCGGGGAGCAAGCCCAGGCGGTCTACGACTACAAGACGGCGCTGGCCCACTACCGGCGAGCGTTGTCTCTGGTTGGTGACGACTCGACCCTCCGTTGGGAGGTCCTGGCCCGGCAGAACGACGCTCTCAACGTGCTGGGTTGTTGGGGTGAACAGGCCGAGGTGCACAAGGAGATGGCCCAACTGGCAGAAGAGATGGATGATCCCCGCCGCCGGGTGCATGTCCTCTACCTCGTGGGAAAACGGGAAAAGATGTGCGGCGATCCTCACAAGGCGCTTGGCGTGTTGGAGAAGGCGCTCCGCTTGGCCCGTGCCGACGGGGACCGGAAACTGATCGCTACCGGATTGATGCGAATCTCCGAGGTCCATTGGCTGCTGGGGGATACGAGCCGTACCCAGGCGGCGGCGGAAAAGGCCCTGGAACTGTTCCGGGAGATCGGCGATTTCGATGGAGAGCAGGAGGCACGAGGGGCGTTGGCCGGCTTGCACGTGGGATTGACCGGTGACTATGGACAGGCGCTGATGTACTTCGAGGAGGACCGGCGCATCGCGGCCCAGCTCGGCGATCGGCACAGGGAAGCCATCGACCTTGGAAACATCGCCCTCACACGCGCGTTCCTGGGAGATTATGGAGCAGCGCAACGAGCGCTGACGGCGGCGCTGGATTTCGTCACCCAGATCGGTGATCGCTATGCCGAAGGAGGGTTTTGCGTTTTCCAGGCACTCAATCTGCGGGGGTTGGGTGAACTGGAGGAAGCCCAACGATTTGCTCAGCGGGCGCTGCGGGTCAACCGCCAGATTGGGAGTTACAACTTTGAGATTCAAGCGCTCAAGATGCTGGGGCTGATCGCGCTGGATCGGGATGACCCTCAGCAGGCCCGCGCGTGGTTCGAGCAAGGCGTTGCCGTAGCGCAGGCCCAGCAGCAGATGGTGGACTGGGCGGAGCAGCTCTCACACCTGGCGTTGACCTATGCCCGGCTGGGAGATTATGAGGGGGCGTTGCGCCTTTCGGGCCGGGCGTTGGAAGCGCTGGAACGGGAGCGGGATGTGGACGATCATCTCAAGAGAGCCTGCTGGGAGCGGGCTTGTATCGTCGGCGTCGCTCAGGGGGCCAAAGCCGCCGTCCCGCTCTTGGAGCGTGCCTATCAACTCTTGATGTCCATCGTCGAGCGCATCAGCGATCCCGACCTGCGCCGCTCCTTCCTGGAGAACGTGGCTGAGAACCGTGCTATCGTGGCCGCCTACCGCCTTGGGCGCCCTCCTGCTTTTCCCCATCGTCGGCGGGCCCGTCTTCCCCGCGCCGACGCGCCCACCGGACGCCCCCTGCGCGACGATGAGTATGTCGAGGTTACCTGGAGCATCGCTGCCCCGGAGGACGACGAGGTCATCGGCAAAGTGGCCCGGCGCCGCCACCGCTTGCTGCGCTTGCTGCGCGAGGCGGCGGAGCAAGCCGCAACCCCGACCGTCTATGACCTGTCCGAAGCCTTGGGCGTCAGCATCTCCACCGTCAAGCGTGACCTGGCGGCGCTGCGTGCGCAGGGCCACGACGTGCGCACGCGAGGAAGCCACTCGACCGGCGATTGAATGCTCGACGCCTGACACTGGCGATATGAGGTGCGACGCACTCGAGTGTGTCGCACCTTTTTGGTTTCCCCCAACCCCTCTGTGAATCCGGTGCCGATTTCCCCGTCGTGCTCTACGGTTGAAAGGTGGCCGTCATTTCTCCTCGAGCGGCAATCGAAACGGCCGCTGCCACCTGGCTCAAAATGGTCTCGAGGTTTGTCGTGGGGCTGCCTTTTTCGAGACATTCGATAGACACGGGTTTGCTACACTGGGATCGGTTTTCGAGCACTCGTCCTTCGGCAGGACGGTAGAGCTTATTGAAAGCGGGAACAGGTATGTCGGACGAGGAACGTCGTAGCAATTCGTTCGTGGTGCGCATCTGGTGGGAACATCCCCGGAAGCAACTCGAGGGGGAGCAACTCCTGTGGCGTGGCTGGATACAGCATGCCTTCACAGACAGGTTTCGCTATTTCCGCTCCATTGGGGAGATGCTCTCCTTCATCCAGGAATACACCGGATCGCTATCCGGTGAAACGCGGACAGAGGAGGAGGAGATATGAACTGATGGCAGTGTGGGCGATAGACCGGATCAGCGTTATGTCACACCTTCGAGGAGGATCGAGATGAACAAAATGTACTTGAGCTGGATGGTCGTTGTTGGAGTGGTGTTGTTGCTGGTCGGCAGCGTCACGACCGTTGGCCAGGCGCAGTATCTGATTCCCCAAAATCCTCAGGGCGATGTGGGCACCGCCTTTACCTACCAGGGACGGCTGCTCAACAACGGAAGCCCCGTGAACGGCACCTGCGACTTTCGGTTCAATCTGTACGATGACAATATGCTTTCTCCTACACAGGTGGCGGGCCCCGTGGACCGAAGCAGCGTGACGGTCAGCGATGGCTATTTTTCCACGAGCATTGATTTTGGCTCCGGCGCTTTTACCGGCCAGGGGCGGCAGTTGGAGATCCTCGTGCGCTGCCCGGCCGGCAGCGGTTCCTACACTACCCTCAGCGGGATGGTATGGTTGGCCCCCGCCCCCTATGCTCTCAGCCTGCAGCCCGGAGCCGAGATTTCGAGCGACACCGCCGGTGGACTGGGGGCGGTCCTGTACGTCGAGGACACGTATGACGGGATGTTTGCCAGCGCTGCCCTCAAGGGTCAATCCACGCAGGGCACCGGCGTCTATGGTGCGGCCACCGCCAACAGCGGACTGAACTACGGCGTCTATGGCGAGACAAGCTCGTCGAGTGGCTACGGCGTCTACTCCCACGGTAATGCTCACGTCGAAGGCGACCTGACCTGGAGGGCCAAGACCAGCTATATCTCTGTCAGCGCAGCCGCCTTCCGTCCGATGGCGGATGGGTACGATTATGACAATCGAGGGGATCAACTGTGGAACTTGGACAATGCCAGCGATGGCTATGTGGCCTCGGTGCAACTGCCCCATGGCGCTACGGTAACCAGTATGACTTTCTACTGGTGGGACGGGACATCAACGTATGATGGGCACTGCACTTTGTATCGCACCGCTATGGATGGCACCAACACCGTCGTGATGGCAGAGGCTTGGACCAGCGGGGATGCGGCGACGAATAGTTCGAGCCAGGACGACTCCATCGTCTATGCCACCGTGGACAATTCCCAATACAGCTACTATCTCTATTGGGACCTGCCGGTTGCGGGGGTGGGGGCGTATGGCGTAGTCATCGAATACACTATCACCGAACCTTATTAGCCTGGGGAGGCGCGCGATGAACACCTGGAAGCTATTACCCTTGACTCTGGTCCTGGCGATTGGCTTGCTGACGGTAAGCGTCGCCCTGGCCCAATCGGGCGGGGGCTACGATCTGAGCTGGTGGACGGTGGACGGGGGCGGCGGCACGGTTAGCGAGAGCGGGTACACGCTGACGGGCACCGCCGGTCAGCCGGACGCGGGGGCCGCCCTCAGCGGCGGGAGCTACACACTGTACGGCGGCTTCTGGCCTGGAGCGGGAGGCGGGGCTGCGCCCGGCGGGCACAAACTCTATCTGCCGCTGGTGATGCGCCATTAGGCCGTGGCCCGGCCTGAGCAGGGCGATTCGATCGCGGGGTATGCGGAGAGCGCAGGGGAAGGGGTGACTGAGCTCGATCAAAAGGGCCAACCATCGAAAAGTCTCTGTCTCTGCGCTCTCTTGATGGAAGGCGTTGTCGTAACTGCTTTCTGCGGAGGTGCAGAGGGCGCGATAAGAGGAGGTGCAAGATGAAGCGCTCATTGGTACACGCTGTGGTGACAGGATTGACACTCGTTCTGTTGTTGGGCAGCAGCTTTGCCGGGCCGGCCTATCGGGTCTCGGCGCAGGAGGGCGGGCCGGGCACGGTGCTGGCTCCCCAGGCTCCGCTGGGCACGGCTTTCACCTACCAGGGACGGCTGGAGAAGGCGGGGGCTGCGGTGAACGGCACCTGCGACTTCCGGTTCAGTCTGTGGGATGCGGCCAGCGGCGGGACGCAGGTGGGCGGTACGCAGAGCAAGACGGGGGTTCAGGTGAGCGGGGGCTACTTCACGGTGGCGGACCTGGACTTTGGGAGCGGTATTTTCACGGGGGAGGCCCGCTACTTGCAGGTGGCGGTCAAGTGCAGCGGCGACAGTGACTATGTGTCGCTGGGGGGACGGGTGGCGCTGAATGCCGGGCCTTATGCGCAGTACGCTCTGGGTGCCCCGTGGTCGGGGTTGAGTGGGGTGCCGGGCGGTTTTGCGGACGGGACGGACGACGACACCCTCGCCGGTCTTTCCTGCGCCAATGGGCAGATCGCCGAGTGGAACGGCACGGCCTGGGTGTGCGGGGACGACGACGTGGGCAGCGGGGGAGGCGGCGGGGACATCACTGCGGTGTACGCGGGGTACGGGTTAGGGGGCGGCGGGGCGTCCGGCGATGTAACCCTCTATGTGATGAGCAGCACGATGCAGACGCGGGTTGGGAGCGGCTGTCCTGGGGGGCAGAGCATCCGCCAGATCAACCAGGACGGGACGGTGGTGTGCGAGACTGACGACGACACCACCTACACCGCGGGGACGGGGCTGAGTCTGAGCGGCACGGAGTTCAGCATTGCCACGGCCTACCGGCTGCCCCAGGCTTGCGCCGGGGGGCAGATTGCCGAATGGAACGCGGGGGCGGGCCGGTGGCAGTGCGGCGATGACGATACCGGCGGGAGTGGAGGCTCCTTCTGGTCGCTGACGGGCAACAGTGGCACCACGCCGGGCACCCACTTCGTGGGCACGACCGACGGTCAGCCGTTGGAGTTCCGTGTGAACAACGCCCGCGCCTTGCGCCTGGAGCCGAGCGCCACCAGCCCCAACGTCATCGGCGGTTACAGCGGCAACAGCCTGGGGGCTGGCGTGGTAGGGGCCACCATCGGCGGCGGAGGTACAGGCGGCGCCGTCAACCGCGTAACTTCCGACTACGGCACGGTCGGCGGAGGCTACGGCAACACCGCCAGCGGCGATTGGGCTACCGTGGGCGGAGGCGATAGCAACACCGCAGACGGTCAGAATGCCGCCGTGGGCGGAGGCTACAGCAACACCGCCAGCGGCGACTACGCTATGGTCGGTGGGAGTTACCAAAACACCGCCAGCGGCGATTACGCTACGGTGGGTGGGGGACACGGCAACACCGCCAGCGGCACCGGTGCCATCGTCGGCGGAGGGGATGCAAACACTGCCAGCGGCTACCGGTCTACCGTTGGCGGGGGATACAGCAATGAGGCCGGTCAATGGTATGCCACCATCGGCGGCGGGAATAACAACACGGCCAGCCGTGATGAAACTACCGTCGGTGGCGGTGCAGAGAACAGTGCTACGGCTTGGGCCGCGACGGTGGCCGGTGGCTATGCCAACACCGCCAGCGGTCAAGCCGCCTTTGTCGGTGGTGGTGGTTGGAGCGAGTTTCTCAACGTGATGGGCAACACGGCCAGCGGCGATCTGTCGGTCATCGGCGGCGGCTGGGACAACCGGGCTACCGTTACCGGCACGGTCATCGGCGGCGGGTACAGCAATCTGGTCACGGCGACCTTTGGCACCATCGGCGGGGGATACGATAACACCGTTACCGGGACATACGCCACCGTGGGTGGGGGCCAGAGCAACACGACCGGCGGCGATCTGTCGGTCATCGGTGGTGGCTTGGACAACCGGACTACCGTCGTGGGCGCGGTCATCGGCGGCGGGTACAGCAACCTGGTTATGGCGACCTATGGCACCATCGCCGGAGGGTACGAGATCACCGTAACCGCTCCGTACGCCACCGTGGGCGGAGGCGGATACAATACGGCCAGCGGTCGGGGAGCAGTCGTCGCCGGTGGTGGGGGCATGGACTGGTCGGGAAGCCCTCTCACCAACACCGCCAGCGGCGATTGGGCCACCGTAGGCGGGGGCAGAGACAACACCGCCAGTGAGCGGTACGCCGTCGTGGGCGGGGGCGAAGACAACACCGCCGGTAGCTGGCACGCCACCGTGGGTGGCGGCTACGGCAACACTGCCAGCGGCGATGAGGCCACCGTGAGTGGCGGCTACGGCAACACGGCCAGCGGCGATGAGGCCACCGTGTGCGGAGGAGAGATCAACACGGCCTCAGGAGACTATAGTTTCGCCGCCGGGCATCGGGCGACCGCCGCTCACGAGGGCGCTTTCGTCTGGTCGGATGCGAACGGCAGCGCAACTTCCGGGCGAGCTAACGAATTCTTGGTTGTGGCTGACGGCGGTGCCAGGTTCCAGGATCGAACCGGTATGTGGGTGGAGATGGTCTACGATACGAGCAAGCCCATTGACACCTACACCGGTGCCTACTTGAGCAGCGGCGGCGTGTGGATCGACTCATCCGACCGCAATCTGAAGGAGAACTTCGAGCCGGTGGACCCGGCGGAGGTGCTGGAGGGGGTGGCGCAGTTGCCCATCACCACCTGGAACTACAAGGCCGAGGACGATTCTATCCGCCACTTAGGGCCGGTGGCCCAGGATTTCTACGCCACCTTCGGCTTGGGGGCGGATGACAGACACATCGCGCCGCTCGACTCCAGCGGCGTGGCTCTGGCTGCCGTCCAGGGGCTTTATCAGCAGAATCGGGAACTGCAGGGCGAGAACGAGGCGCTGCGTGCCCGACTGGCCGACCAGCAGGCGCAGATCGAGGCCCTGCAGCAGGAAAACGCCGACCAGCAGGCGCAGATCGACGCATTAGCGGTGCGGCTGTCGGCGCTGGAGGAGGGGCAGGAGGCGTCGTCCGGTCGGCAGGCTGCGCTTCCTGCGGGCGAGCTTCTTCTGATCGCCGTCTCCGCCGTGATGCTGGCCCGTTCCCGCCATCGCTTCTGGTCCGACGAGCCGTAGTTTCACCCCGAGATGATCGAGAGGACGTAACCTGAGAAGGAGGCAGAAGATGAAGAAGAGAAGGTTGTTCACACTGTTTGGGGTGCTGGGGATGGTATTCGCCCTGTTTGCCCTGAGCCTGTTTCCGCCGGGAGCGGCGCAGGCTCAGGGAGGGCCGCCCCTGTTTCCGGCGGCGCTGGACACGACGTTCACCTACCA
>JALXBP010000097.1 GCA_026991395.1 Anaerolineae bacterium
GATCTGCTCTGCCGGAATGTGGCGGAGGAAGCCCTGGTCGCTCACGACATAATGCGCCTCCCCGCCGACGAAGGCGACATCGACGGCTTGCCCCTCTTCGTCGAAGATCAATCCCTCGAAGAGAGCGACACGGCTCATCTGGACAGCTCCTCAGGGCTCATCCCCATCGTATCCCTCTTCGTCAATTTGCCTATCCTCATAACATCTACAGTGTACCACGCTTTTGCCGCTTCAGCAAAGCGGCCGTTGACAGCGACGCAAAGCGGCATAGAGTGAGAACGGCTCATCGCCCCGCTCGCTCTGAGTCATAACGCAAGGAGTACCTCTCTCCCGACAGGAGGAGGATCGATGAAAACCGCTATCGTTACCGACAGTGCCGCAGGATTGCCCGCGCATCTCATCCGCCGCGATGCCATCCACCTCGTCCCTTTCTGGGTACAGATCGGGGAGCGAAGCTACCCGGACGATGGGACCCTCTCCCCCGACGAGTTCTTTCGCTCACTCGAGCACCATCCACCCGGCACGGTGAGGACGGCCACACCCTCGGTCGAGACCTTCGCCGCCCTCTATCGCCGCCTGGCCGAGAAGGCCGAAGCCATCCTCTCCATCCACCTGACGGACAAGAACAGCGCCACCTGTAACCTGGCCCGCCTGGCCGCACAGGAAGCGCCGATCCCCGTCCACGTCATCAACACGCGCACAACGGCGATGGGCGAGGGCTTCGTCGTTCTCGAGGCCATCCGCTCACTGCGCCGGGGGCTCCCGCTGCAACAGGTCATCGAACGGAGCCGACGCGCCGCCGAGGAAGCCGGGCTTCTCGCTCTTCTGCCCAACATTGCCTACGCCGTCCACGGAGGGCGCGTCGCTTCGGCAGCCCGTCTGCTCGGCAATCTCCTGCGCGTTCACGTCCTCCTTGCCGTCGAGCGAGACAAGCTGACCATCGCCGGTCAAGCGCGAAGCCGACGCGCTGCCCTCACGCGGCTGGTGCGGAAGATGCGGCAACGCTGGGGAGAACGTCCGGTGCGCCTCGCCGTCCACTACGCCTTAGATCGCGCAGAGGGCCAGGCCCTGCTCGACGAACTCGAGGCCGAACTGCACTGCGTGGAAAGCCACCTCCTGCGCATCCCTCCGCCGCTCGGCGTCCACGCCGGCCCGAATGCACTCGGCGTCGCCTACGCGCCTCGTCTGTCCGAGTGAACGAAGAGCTGGCAAGCCGCCAACAGGAGCACGAGCAGCCCCACCGTATCGAAGAGGATGAAGCGCCGCCCCATCGCCCGCAGCGCCCTATGCCCTGCCGGGGTCGTGAGCCAGAGCCAGCTTTCCCCGGCGAGGCCGATCACCTGCTGCGCCACGATCACCCCCAAACAAAGGCGGCAGCGGCGCGGCGCGACGATCACCGGCACGTAGGGCACGACCCACATCAGGAAGAGCAGGCCGATCGCGCGTACCATCACCGCGCCGACCGCGCCCTCCAGTTCGAAGGCGGGCGCGAAGCTCGCCGGGTGGACGAGGAACGGTATCGCCGCCGAGAGGTTGGAAAGGAGGACGGCGAGCACGGCAAGCCGCGCGAAGAGCATCGCCGACCGGTCGGGAACGACCCGGCGGCCTCGCCGAGCGAGGGACGACCGGTTGCGCACGATGAGGCGACGGGCGCGGGCACTCGACAGCCGGTATCGAGAGCCGACCGGCCGTCTGCCCTGCCTTGACCTCAACGCTGCTCGTGTTACCGTTTCCATCGTTCTCGCCTGCGCGCACTACGCCGACGGATGCAAGAGATCGCACAGAAGGAAGCTATGCTCACCGCCAGAGACGCAGAGAAAACCCGCTCCCGAAGGAGAGACCCATGACCCAGCGTGAACGCCAGCGTCAACTGCGGATCGTCGCCGAAATCCTTCTCGTCCACCTGCCCGACCGGCTTGCTGCGGATCAACCGCTGGCCCACGACCTGATGGCCGTCGTCGCCACCGCGCTCACCGCCGTCGCCGAGGATGCCGAACGCTCCGCCGTCGCCTGGGACAAACGCGCCTACCATCTCCGCGCCGACGAGATGCGCCGGACGTGGGCTTGGGCCGAGGCCGCCGCAGCCTACGCCGCCGATCTGGCCCTCGATGAGCGCCCCCTGCAGATGATCGACATCGTCAAGCTGCGCCGCCTCATCCGCCCGCCCCTCACCCGTCCTGCCCGCCGCCAGATCGGCGAGCCGAACCGTTTCCGCGGAGCGGCGGCAGCGCTGGCCCGTCAACGCGAGCGGATGCGCCATCGCCCCGTCCTGCGCAAGCCCTTCTGAAGCGCTACGGATCGAGCGGGGAGAAGAAGGCGGGGCGCTGCTTGACGTCGAACATCTCATCCTCCGTCAGCCCCTTGAAGGCAGCGTAGAGGTAGGCTTTGGTCCCCGTCAGCGCATTGACCACGCCGAACTTCCCCGCCGCCTTGATGCGCTGAAAGACGGGACTGCGGGGATCGAAGTACCCCATCGCCAGCGCAAGCCCCTGACGCGCCAGGACCGCCTCGATCAGACGGTAGATCGCCGCCTCCTTCCCCTCGCGGATGTAGATATTGCCCACCTTGAGGAAGGAGAGCCTCCCGCCCGGCTCGAGCCACGGCTGCAGCGGGATGTAGGAGAGCAGGCGGAAAGCCATCGTGGACAGGGGATCGGCCATCCGCATAATCGTCCAGATGCGGAGCTTGGTCTGCACGCCGGCCACGATCTCCCCGTCTTCCTCCAGGACGTGGTAATCCTCCACGTGCAGCGACTGGTCGCAATCGACGAACGAGTGCCCCGCGTAGAGCGCGAGCAGCTTCTCCACCATCGCCTCGCGCTCCTCCTCACGCAGAGGGCGCACGCGGGGATCGTCCTTCGGGCGATAAGGGCTGAATGAGGTCGGCAGGAAGGTCGAAAGGAGGAAATGACCGGCTTTCGTCATCGAACGCACGGAGCGGTCGTTGTCCGCGTCGATGAAGCCGTAAGAGATGCCCGGCTCGGGCAAAGTCTCCATTTTGTGCTGCCGGATGTAACGGGCGAAGAAGCTGCCGTATCCCTGCCCGATGAGCGAAGGCTCGATGGCGAAGAAAGCATCGTACCTGATGTTGTACACCTTCTCCCCCACCCGCCCCTGGCGCACGGGCGAGGTCAGAAAGCAGCCGATGAAGCGATCGTCGAGATAGAGGGCGTAGTAGGCCCCCCACGCCATCTCTCGCACGATGTCGCCGATGTTATCCTCGCGGTAGAGCGCCCCGCGCGTCCCCCAGATCGTCCTTTCCAGCAAGGGGATGAACCCTTCCGGACGCTCCTCGCCGACCTCGACGCGAAGGCGGCGTTCCTTGTCCTCGTGAATAACCGTCGCCATAGCAGACCTCCTTCAATGTGAAGTGATTGTACGCCGAAAAGATCAGGCTCAAGTCAGCAGTGCCTGCAGCAGGGCCGCGACGAGTGCCCCCACCATCGAACTGATGAAGTTCACCTTGTCGTTGTCCATCCACACCCAACCGCGCAGCAATCGATTGGGCGTACCGTCGGCCTCGTGCGACCGCTCCGTCTCCTTCCGCCGCCTCTCCGAGTAGTAGATCGCCTGCACCGTCGCCCCCAGCAGGCTGTCGAAGAGCGCCCCCGCCAGGCCGCCGACCGCGCCGATAAGCAGCCAGCGGCGGAAAGCCCCCTCGAAGAGGGCCGCCACCAGCCCCATCGCCGCGCCGCCGAGCAGCGCCGACGCCGTCCCCACGAGCGTTACGCCACCGGAGGTGCCGCGCTCCACCACCTGTCCCGTCGTGATCAACCGCGGCTCCCCCCGTCCCAACACGCCGATCTCCGTCGCCCACGTATCGGCGTTGACCGTCGCCATCGCCCCGACGTAGGCGGCGAAGAGCAACCGCCGCACCTGCGCCTCACCGCTCAGCAGGAAGGCGAGGGCCAGCAGCAGCCCCAGCCCGCCGTTCGCCAGCACCTGCCCCACATCCCGGCGCGAGCCTTTGGCGAACTTCTCGGCCAGCGAACGCTTCTCCCGACGGCGGTAGAAGGAGAGCGCACTGGAAAGGACGAAGAAGGCGATCAGCACCGCCCCCCACGCCCATCCGCCGCCACCGAAGATCACCGTCCCTTCCACGACGGCGGCGAGCATCCCCTCGCGCGTCAGCGCCCCCTTGAGGAACCCCGCACCGGCGATCGCCAGGCTGAGCAACAGGCCGACGGCGAACCGTCCCGCCATCATCGCAGCAGCAGGGCGAGGAAAGCCGCCACGAGCAGCGGCACCGAGAGATTGTCCGTTCCGGCGGGCGAAAGTCCCTCGACACAGGCGGCCAGCACCGCCGCCCCTGTCGAGACGGCGATGACCTTGGCGAAGGGCCAGCCGTAGCTGTAGGGACTGAGCGCCGAGGCGGGGAGGACCGTCAGCGTGAAGGCCACGGCGACTAACGTGACGACGAACATCGCCACCGAACCCTCCCAGGATTTGTGCTGCCCGAAGACGGCATAGCGATGCTTGCCCCACCGCCGCCCGATCAAGCTGGCCGCCGCATCTCCTAACGTCATCGCCATCACCGCCGCGACGGCAATCGGGACGCGATCCACCGGCCCGCGCGGACGCCAGAAGAGCGCGAAGAGCAGCGTGATGGAGATGGCGAAGTAGACCGTCCCCGGCGTCGAGTCGGCCTCATCCATCGCCTGGAAGAGCCGGAAGCGGTAGAAGAGATAGTTCAGCACGATGAAGGTGGCGAAAGGGATGATCCCGTAACGCAGTTCGTCGAAGAGGGCGAGGATCGCCCAGACCCAGAGACCGGCCAGCACGTGGATGATCTTCCGCGTTACATCGTGCGGCCAGCGGAGACGGCGGCCAACGGCCTCGACCGCCAGGAGGATGCCGAAAGCGTAGCCATACGAAAGGAGAAGCCCGATGACAACCGTTCGATCCATACGCACACTCCGATGGCAAGATGAGGCCATTATACGCCTTTTTTCGCGATCCACAGTCCCCTTGCCTTGCCCGTTCTTCGCGCTACACTTCCCGTACGCAAAACATCCCGCAACAAAAAGCTGAAAGGAGCGAAAATGAGCGACATCAAATTCGGAACGGATGGATGGCGAGGCCGCATCGCCGAGGACTACACCTTCGCCAACGTGCGCAGAGCAGCCCAGGGCTTCGCCGACTACCTGAAGGCCCACGACCTCGCCGACAAAGGCATCGTCGTCGGCTACGACCGGCGCTTCGCCTCCGAGCACTTCGCCGCCGCCGCCGCGGAGGTGATGGCCGGCAACGGCATCGCCGTCTGGCTGACCGAGCGCAACGCCCCCACCCCCGTGATCAGCTACACCGCCGTCGAGCGCGAGGCCGGAGGCGCGATCAACATCACCGCAAGCCACAATCCACCCACCGACAACGGCTTCAAGGTGCGCGACCCCCACGGCGGCGCGATCGCCCCCGTCGGCCTGAAGGAGATCGAGGCCCTCATCCCCGACGACCCCGCCGCGGTCAAGCGTATGCCCCTCGACGAGGCCCAGGCCAAGGGACTGGTCAAACTGTGGGACCCCGATCCCGCCTACATCGCCCACATCGGCCACCTGGTCGATCTGGAAAAGCTGCGCCACGCCGGTCTGAAGATCCTCTGCGAGCCGATGTGGGGCAACGCTGCGGGCTGGTTCCCCCGTCTCCTCGGCGGCGGGAGCAACGAGATCATCGAGATTCACGCCGAGCGCAACCCGCTCTTCCCGGAGATGAAGCGCCCGGAACCGATTCCCCCGAACATCGACGTCGCCCTGCAGCGCGCCGTCGAAATCGGGGCCGACGTCGTCCTCATCAACGATGGCGACGCCGACCGGATGGGCATCGGCGACGAAAAAGGCGGCTTCATCGACCAACTGCGCGTTTACGCCCTCCTGGCCTACTACTTGCTGGAGATTCGCGGCCAGCGCGGCCCGATCATCAAGACCATCTCCACGACCTCGATGCTCAACAAGCTGGGGCAGATGTACAACGTCCCCGTCTACGAAACCGGCGTCGGCTTCAAGTACGTCGCCCCCAAGTTCCTGGAAACCGACGCCCTCATCGGCGGCGAGGAAAGCGGCGGCTACGCCTTCCGCGGCAACGTGCCGGAGCGCGACGGCATCTTGGGCAACCTCTACTTCCTCGACCTGATGCTCCAGACGGGCGAAACGCCCGCCCAGCTCGTGCAGACCCTCTTCGAGAAGCTGGGACAGGCCTACTACTACAAGCGCATCGACACCCGCTTCCCGCCGGAGAAACGCCCGCAGGCCCTGGCGCGGCTGCAGAGCGAACACCCCGAGCAGATCGCGGGCGTCCCCGTGCGCCAGATCATCACCCTCGACGGCTTCAAGTACGACCTGGGCGACAAGGGCTGGCTGCTCATCCGCTTCTCCGGCACCGAGCCGATCATCCGCGTCTACTGCGAGGTTACCGACCCCGCCCTCGTCGAGCCGGTGCTCCAGGCAGGGCTGGAACTGGCCGGTCTGGCCTGAAACGACAGTGCGCCGTCGAGGCGATGACGGCGCACCCATTTTCATTCTTTCGAGGAGGTGGCGATGATCACTTATGAGCACAAACGCATCGGCGTCCTCACCGGCGGAGGCGATTGCCCCGGCCTCAATGCCGTCATCCGCGCCATCGTGAAGACCGCCTACAACGATTACAACTGGGAGGTGATCGGCATCGAGGACGGCTTCGAGGGCCTCATCCAGCCGGGCAAGGTGCGCCCGCTCACCCCCGCCGACGTGCGCGGCATCCTGCCGCGCGGCGGGACCATTCTCGGAACCACGAACCGCGCCAATCCCTTCCACTACGAAGTCGAGATCGACGGGGAGGTCAAGGTCTTCGACGTCTCCGACGACGTGGTGCGCCACGCCCAGGTCCTCGGGCTGGACGCCATCATCGTCATCGGCGGCGACGGCTCCCTGCGCATCGCCCACGAACTGATGCGCAAGGGACTGCCCGTCATCGGCGTGCCGAAGACGATCGACAACGATCTCTCGGCGACGATCATCACCTTCGGCTTCGATACGGCGATCAACACCGCGATGGAGGCGCTCGACCGCCTGCACACGACGGCAGAAAGCCACCACCGCACCATCATCCTGGAGGTTATGGGACGCGAGGCGGGCTGGATCGCCTTGGAGGCCGGCATCGCCGGCGATGCCGACATCATCCTCATCCCCGAAATCCCCTACGACATCGAAGCCGTGCTCGGCAAGATCATCGCCCGCCATCGTCAGGGCGCGAAGTTCAGCCTCATCGTCGCCGCCGAGGGAGCCTATCCCATCGGCGGGCAGCCCGTCTACCAGGGCGTGCGCGAGATCGGCGGCGTGAAGCGGCTCGGCGGCATCGGCGAGATCGTGGCCCAGGAGATTCGCGAACGGCGCATCTCCGACGTGCGCGTGACGGTCCTCGGCCACCTGCAGCGCGGCGGCTCCCCCTCCGCCTTCGACCGTATCCTCGCCACCCGCTTCGGCACGGCGGCGGTTCACCTCGTCGCGCAGGGGAAGCTCGGCGAGATGGTCGCCCTGCAGGGAGCGGGGGTTACCTCCGTGCCCATCGCCAAGGCCGTCGCCCAGCAGAAGCTCGTCTCCCTGGAAAGCGACATCGTCCGCACCGCCTTCGACCTGGGCATCTGCCTGGGGCGCAAGCGGGCGGAACTGGAGGCCGAATTCGGTCTCCCTCACCTGGGCGCAGACGAGACCTGAGCCGATGCACGCCGACGAAGAACAAGCCGCACCGCCCTTCGATCATTTCGGCCTGCTCGCCCCGCTCTACGAGTGGCTCATCCCGCGCGTCAACGTCGAGCAACTGGAACGGCTCCTCCGCCTCGAAGCGGGCCACCACCTGCTCGACGCGGGCGGAGGAACGGGACGGGTCAGCCGCTTCTTCCGCGGCAAGGTCGCCCGCATCTGCATCCTCGACTTCTCCGAGGGCATGCTGCGCCAGGCCCGCGCCCACGGCGGCTTCGAAACGTGCCGCGGCGTTACGGAGCGGCTTCCCTTCCGCGACGACAGCTTCCCGCGCATCCTGGCCGTGGACAGCTTCCACCACTACCGCAATCAGCGCCGCGCCGCCGCCGAGTTGCTGCGTGTCCTCGCCCCCGGCGGGCGGATGGTGATCGAGGAGCCGGACATCCGCCGCTTCTCCGTCAAGCTGATCGCGCTGATGGAGTTCGTGCTCGTGATGCGCAGCCACTTCTACCCGCCGCAGGCCATCGCCGAGATGTTCCGCGCCGCGGGCGGAGAGGCGCACGTCCACGAGGACGGCGGCCCGAACGCCTGGATCATCGTCGAGAAGGGCGGCGGGGTGTCGAATGTCATCCCCCAACCGTGACGAATGTCATCCTCACATCGCCATCAGCCGTGCTATGATAGGACGTTAGTGACTTTTGGCCGGAGGTAGAAGATGCGACGACCGATAGCGTTCATCCTGCTCGCGCTCACTGTGATGCTGGTGCTGGCCGTACCCGCCCTCGCCGAACAGACGCCCACCGTCCACCTGCTCTACTTCTACGCGCAATCCTGCCCCCACTGCCGGGCGGCCTACGAGACGATCATCCGCCCCCTGCAGGAGGAATACGGGGATCAGATCGACATCCTGCCGGTCGAAATCGGCACGGCCGAGGGCTACGAAGCCTTCGTCGCCGCGGAAAAGGCCCTCACGGGGCATTCCGGCACGTGGGAAATCCCCACGGTGGTGATGGGAAGCCAAAGCTACGTCGGGGAGGAAGCGCTGCGCCACCTTCCCGACGATGTCGCCGCCGCGATCGCCGCGGGCGAGGCGGTCCCCTGGCCCGCGCTTCCGGAGGTCGAGGCGCTGCTCGCCGCCCACCAGCCGGGCACGATCGACAATCCCTTCATCTCCCCAGGCGGCGGGCTGACGCCGTGCGGCGGCGAGGAGGAGAGCAGTGGGTGCGACGCCCCCAACCCCATCCACCTGCTCTACCTGTACAAGCCGGGCTGTCAGGAATGCGAACGCACCCGCTACGACCTGCGCTACCTGCAGGAGAAGTATCCGCAGGTGATCATCGAGGAGCACAACGTCCTGGAGGATGCGCCGCTGGCCGAATGGCTGGGGCAGCGGTACGATGTGCCGGAGTCGCTGCGGCTGGTCGCTCCGGCGGTCGTCATCGGCGATACCTACCTCGTCGGCGAGAGCCTGACGCCGGACAACCTCCTCGCCACCGTGCAGCGCTACGCCGAAAGCGGGGCCCCCGCGGCGTGGGAGGACTGGTCGGCGCAGGAGGGGCAGCGCTCCATCGTCGAGCGTTTCCGCTCGCTGGGGGCCTTGACCGTCGCGCTGGCCGGGCTTGTAGATGGCTTCAACCCATGCGCCTTCGCCACCCTGATCTTCTTCATCTCCTACCTGACCTTCCTCGGACGGTCGGGCAAGGAGGTGCTCTTCGTCGGGGCCGCCTTCGCGCTGGGGGTCTTCATCACCTACCTCGCCGTCGGGGTCGGCCTGTGGAAGGCGCTTTCCGCGCTGCCCTTCCTCGCGCAGATCGGGCGATGGCTCTACGCGCTGACCGCCCTCGCCTGCGCCGTCCTCGCCGTCTACAGCTTCTTCGACTTCCTCAAGGCACGCCGCGGTCAACGCGAGGCGATGACGCTGAAGCTCCCCGCCTCCTGGCGGCAGAAGATCGCCCGCATCATCCGCCGGACGAAGGCGGAACGGATCGCCCTTTCCGCCCTCGTAACCGGTGCGGTCGTCTCCATCATCGAGTTGGCCTGCACGGGGCAGGTCTACCTGCCGACGATCATCTTCGTCCTCGGTCTCCCCGACCTGCGAGCGAAGGGCTTCCTCTACCTGCTGCTCTACAACCTGCTCTTCATCACGCCGCTCGTCGTCGTCTTCGTCCTCGTCTACTTCGGGACGACCTCGCTCCAACTGAGCCGCTTCCTGGAAAAGCACACGGCGACCGTCAAGGCCGCCACGGCGCTCTTCTTCGCCGTGATGGCCGTCTGGCTGCTGATGATGCTCATCTGAAAGCCGACGAGAGCCTCCCGCGTCCTCTCTGCGGAGGCTCTCGTCTCGCCGCCGGATGCGTTATGTCAAGCCACCTTGACTTTGTCCCCCGCTTGTGTTATCTTTGAGTTGCAACAGCAGCCTGTAGCACATCGGCATCCGACAGATTGCCGCGGCTGTGGAATTTTTGACAGGGAAACGTATGTACTGGGAACGAGTTACCGAAGAGATCTTCGTCTTCACCAGCGAACGCTACGCCTTGGTGAACGCCGTCGCCTTCTTGACACAGAGCGGGGTCGTCGTCATCGATGGCCTCCCCTTCCCCGATGAAGCCAGGACCATCGCCCGCTTCCTCGAAGCCCAGGGCGGTGGCCGTTTCAGCACCATCTTCCTCACCCACTACCATATGGACCACGTGTACGGCCTGCACGCTTTTCCCTCCCATCTCGACGTCATAAGCTCCCGGCGATGCCGCGAGATGCTTCTGGAGGTGGGCGAACGCTCCCTCGAGGAGGCCCGCCGTCACGACCCCCAGTTCGAAGAGGTTACCCTGCGTATCCCCACCATCACCTTCGAAGAGGCGTTGACCGTCGAAACGCCCGACAAACATTTCCGCCTGATGCCCCTGCCCGGCCACACGCCGGACAACATCGGCATCTTCTACGAGGAAGAACGTATCCTCGTCGCGGGCGATGCGATGATGGCCATTCCCATCATCGCGGACGGCGACTGGCGAGAGGAGATCGAGACACTGCAGCGCATCAAGAAGCTGGCTCCAGAGACGATCATCCAAGGGCATGGCGAGGTCGTCCTGCGCGGCGAAGTGCAGCACGTCATCGATCGCTATATCGCCTACCTGGAATGCATCGAGGGCGAGGCCCGCAAGGTACTGCGGAAGGGCCAACCCCGCGAGAGTATCCGCGACATCCCGCTGGAACGCTGCGGCCTGGAGCGCGTCCCCTTAGGCATCGCCAGCCACGCGCTGCATACCGCCAACATTCTCCGCATCTACGACACACTCAAGGAGGAAGCGGAAGGCACAGCGGAGTAAAGCTATGGACGAACTCCGGCTCTGGTTGAAGCGCTATCTGCACACCCTGCGAGCGAACCACGCTTCGCCGTACACCATCAAGAACTACGGCTCGGAGATCGGACAGTGCCTCGATTACTGCGCCGAGCGCGGCGTGGAGAGCGTGGAGAAGCTGAACCTCGAACTGGTGAGAGGCTACCTGGCCGAACTGAAAGCCGCCGGTTACGCCCAAGCCAGCATTGCACGGCGCATCTTCGAACTGCGGGCCTTCGGCGACTTCCTCCAGCGGCAGGGCGTATGGCACAACAACCTCTTCCGCCGCATCGACGCCCCGCGTCTCCCGCGCCGCCTGCCGCGCGTCCTCACCATCGAGGAGATGCAGCGCCTGCTCGCTGCGCCGCCGGGGGACACCCCTCAGGGCCTCCGCGACCGCGCCATTCTGGAAACGCTCTACGCCTCCGGTATCCGCGTCAGCGAACTGGTCGGGCTCGATCTGGACGATCTCGATCTGCAGCGCGGACAGCTTCGCGTCCTCGGCAAGGGCGACAAGGAGCGGCTGGCCCTGCTCGGACGACCGGCGATCGCCGCCATACGACGCTACCTTGTCCGTGGACGCCCCGCACTGCGCAGCGAAAAGCACCGCACGACGGCGCTCTTCCTCAACCGCCTGGGGGGGCGGCTCTCGGTGCGCTCCGTCAGCGAGATGGTGCGCAGGAGCGCGAAGCAGGCGGGCATCGAACGGCGGGTTACGCCGCACCTGCTGCGCCACACCTTCGCCACCCACCTCCTCGACGGCGGCGCCGACCTGCGGGCCGTGCAGACCCTCCTCGGCCACGAAAGCATCGCCACGACCCAGATCTACACGCACATCAGCCTCAGGCACGCCCGGCGGGTGTACAACCGCGCCCATCCCAAGGCGCAGGAGTGAAAGGAGGCACCGTGTTCTACGCCGCCGACCGCGTTCTCGTGGGCATCATGCGCTCACGAGAGGATTTCCGTCTGGCACGCGATGCCGGCTGGTACCGTATCCCGCAGCGCAGCGCCCCGCCGAGCACGACCGATGCCGCCGTCCTCGCCTTCTACTTCACCGCCGCCTTCGGGGAGGACAAGTGGGCCATTCACTGGTACGCCGAAGTCCGCGGCTACGAACTGGTGCGCCGCCGCGATCTCCTCCCCGACCAGCCCGACCATCCCCGCGCCGACGAACCCTACTACAAGCTACAGATCGGCCCCCTCATCCGCCGCGAGCCGCCCATCCCCAGCCGCCGCTGGCGGCGCATCACCTTCATCGAAACGACGTGGGATCGCTTCGCCGCCGCCGAGGAGATCAACGACCTCTTCGCCTCCGGCAACGACGGCCTCTACGTTACGCTGAAGGAAAGCGGCTTCTTCCCCGAACGGGACTACATCCTCCGCGAGGGCGGGGCGACCTACCGCGTCGATCTGGCCATTCCCTGCCGCGACGGCCTCGTCGCCATCGCCACAGGAGAGGAGGACGCGCCGCCGAATGCCCTGCGCACGACCGATCCGGCGGTGATCGCCGAGGCGGTCCGGCGTCTCGGCGGCCCGCTGCGCCCTGCCACGGAGGAGCGGTGAGGGTAGCGGGCCTGCGCCCCCTCCTCGGCGGCTGGTGGTCCCTGCAGAGCCGCACCTACGCCACCAACAGCGGCCTCCTCCGCGCCGACGACGGCGAGATCGCGCTCGTCGATCCGGGCATCGCGCCCGACGAGATCGCCGTCCTGCACGCCTTCGCGACGCAGCAGGGCCGCCCCCATTACCTCATCCTCACCCACGCGCACTGGGATCACCTCCTCGGCGCTGCCGCCTTCCCGCACGCGACGATCGTCGCGCGGCGGCCCTACACGGGGATCATCGAAGCCCACGCCGACGATCTGCGCCGCCAGGTCGCCCGCTGGGCCGCCTCGCAGCACAGGGCCGCGCCCGACTTCACCCCGCCGCGTCCGACGCTGGCCTTCGCCGAGGCGCTGAAGCTCCACGTCGGCTGCCGCACGCTGCATCTGCTGGCAACGCCGGGACACAGTGCCGACCACCTCTCGCTCTTCGACGCAGGCACGGGGCTGCTGTGGGCCGGCGATATGCTCAGCGACCGCGAGTTGCCCTGCGTGCAGCACGACGCCGACGCCTACCTCGTCAGCCTGCAGCGGCTCCGCGCCCTGCAGGCCGAATACCTCGTGCCCGGACACGGCGCAGTAGCCGAAAGCCAAGCGGCCATCGCCGCCCGCTTCGAGCGCGACATCGCCTACCTGCATCACCTGATCGGTTGCGTCGATGAGGCGCTGCAGGCGGGCAGCGATCTTGCGGCGACCTTGAAGCGCTGCGGCTTCCCCCTCCCCTTAGATGACGCGGCCAACCGCGAGGCGCACCGCTGGAACGTCGAGAGCCGCTACGCGCAGCGTGCCGCCCATTTCGGCCTCCCCGTACCGGCGGAAGCCCTCGGCTGGGAGCGCGAATGGCGCGGAGCGACGCTCACCGACGTCGCCTAATCTCCGGCCACCTTCAATGCCACCCTATTGCCTGCACAAGATGGATAGCTATAATGACCTCAGCGAATACCGAGGAGGGCCGATGAACGACAAAGAGCAGACCATCGCGAAGGTGGAAGCCGCCCTGGGTTACACTTTTCACGATCCCTCGCGGCTCCGTCTGGCGCTGACCCACCCCTCGTACGCCCACGAGCATCCGCAGGAAGGCGGCGAAAGCCACCACAATCAGCGCCTGGAGTTTCTCGGCGACGCCGTACTCGATTTCCTCATCGCCGCCTGGCTGTACGAACGCTTCCCCGACCTGCCCGAAGGCGCGCTGACCCGCCTGCGGGCCACCCTTGTCTGCACCGAATCGCTGGCCGATCTGGCCCGCCAACTGCAAATCGGCCAGGCGCTGCAGCTGGGACGCGGCGAGGAGGAACACGGCGGGCGCGATCGCGATGCCAATCTCTGCGATGCGATGGAAGCCGTCAGCGGCGCGCTCTACCTCGACGCGGGCATCGAGAAGCTGTGGCAGATTCTCCATCCCCGGTTCGAGCAGGCGCTGGAGCGCATCCTCCTCGACCGCAGCTACATCGACGCCAAGTCCCGCTTCCAGGAATGGGCGCAGGCGGAGCGACGGCAGACGCCGAGCTACCGCATCGTGCGCGAGGAGGGGCCGGACCACGCCAAAATCTTCACCGCCCAGGTCCTCCTCGGCGATGAGGTGATGGGCGAGGGACAGGGACGGAACAAGCGGGCAGCGGAGCAGGCCGCCGCCGTCCAGGCCCTGGCCCGCATCACGCAGGGCGCAGCAGACAAGGAGCAGGAGCGATGATGCGCTTCGACCGTTTCACCGAGCGGGCACAGCAAGCCGCCCAGCGGGCCGTCGAACTGATGACCGGCTACGGCCACAGTCAGGTCGATGTCGAACACCTCCTCCTCGCGCTCCTCCAGCAGGAAGACGGAGCAGTGCCGGAGATCGTGCGCGAATTGGGCGGCGATCCCAACGCGATGGCCACGACGTTAGACGGCGTCCTGCGCAACGAATCCCGCCCCAGCATCTACGGCACCCGCGGCGGGCAGCAGGTCTTCATCACCCCGCGCGTCAAGCGCGTCCTCGACGTCGCCCAACAGGAAGCCTCCCAGCTCCAGGACGAGTACATCTCCACCGAACACCTCTTCCTCGCCATCCTCCACGAGCGCAACACCAACGTCGCCCGCCTCCTGCAGACGAGCGGCATCACCCGAGCAGGCGTGCTCAAGGTGCTCCGGGAGCTACGCGGCGGCAAGCGGGTTACCTCCCCGCAGGCCGAGGGGCAATATCACGTCCTCGACAAGTACAGCCGCGATCTGACGCAGATGGCCCGCGAGGGCAAACTCGATCCCGTCATCGGACGGGAGGCCGAAATCCAGCGCGTCATCCAAATCCTCGTGCGGCGGACGAAGAACAACCCCGTCCTCATCGGGGAGCCGGGCGTGGGCAAGACGGCCATCGTCGAGGGGCTGGCGCAGAAGATCGCCGAGGACGACGTGCCCGAAATCCTCAAGGGCAAGCGGCTGCTCCAGCTCGACTTGGGCGCGCTGGTCGCCGGAACGCGCTTCCGCGGTGAATTCGAAGAGCGGCTCAAGGGCATCCTGGAGGAAGCCCAGCGCTCCGAAGGCGAGGTCATCCTCTTCATCGACGAACTGCACACCGTCGTCGGGGCGGGCAACGCGACAGGCGCACTCGACGCCTCGAATATGATCAAGCCCGCGCTGGCCCGCGGCGAACTGCAATGCGTCGGGGCCACCACGCTGGACGAGTACCGGCAGTACATCGAGAAAGACGGCGCGCTGGAGCGGCGATTCTCCCCTGTCTTCGTCGAGGAGCCATCGGTCGAGGATACCGTCGCTATGCTGCGCGGCCTCCGCGACCGCTACGAGGCCCATCACCGCGTCCACATCTCCGACGAGGCGCTGGAGGCTGCCGCGCGACTGGCCCACCGCTATGTGGCCGACCGTCGCCTGCCCGACAAGGCAATCGACCTCATCGACGAGGCCGCCGCCAAGCTGCGCGTCGCACTCTACACGCTCCCGCCCGACCTCAAGCGAATGGAGAAGGAACTCAATCGGCTGCGGAAGGAGGAGGAGGCCGCCGGAAGTCAGCGCGACTACGCCCGCGCCGCCGAACTGAAGACCCAGCGGCTCCGGCTCGAACAGGTCTTCGCCCGCCAGCGCGATGAATGGATGGCCAATCACGAACTGGACGAGACGGTCGAGGCGGAGGACATCGCCGGTGTCGTCGCCTCGTGGACGGGCATCCCCGTTTCGCAGGTGATGGAGACGGAGGCGGAGAAGCTCCTGCGGATGGAAGAGGCCCTCCAGACGCGCATCATCGGCCAGGACGAGGCGATCCACGCCATCGCCGACGCCATCCGGCGCGCCCGCGCGGGGCTGAAGGACCCCGCCCGCCCCATCGGCAGCTTCCTCTTCCTGGGAGCCTCCGGCGTGGGGAAGACGGAGACAGCCAAGGCGCTGGCGGCCTTCCTCTTCGACGACGAGGAGGCCCTCCTGCGCGTCGATATGAGCGAGTACCGCGAAGGGCACACCGTCTCGCGGCTCTTCGGCGCCCCCCCCGGCTACGTCGGCTACGATCAGGGCGGTCAGCTCACGGAGGCGGTGCGCCGACGTCCCTACCAGGTCATTCTCTTCGACGAGATCGAAAAGGCCCATCCCGATGTCTGGAATGCGCTGCTGCAGATCCTCGACGAGGGTCGGCTGACCGACGGACAGGGGCGCGTGGTGGATTTCCGCAATACCGTCGTCATTATGACCTCCAATGTGGGGACGGAGATGCTGCGCCGCGGCGGCGGGCTGGGCTTCACCCGCAGCACGGAGGATGCCCGCGAGGCCATGCGCCGTCAGATGCTCGATGCACTCAAGCAGACCTTCCGCCCGGAGTTCATCAACCGCGTGGACGAGATCATCGTCTTCGATAATCTGACCCTGGAGCACGTCGAGCGCATCGTCGAACTGCAACTCGATGAAATCCGCGAGCGGCTGGGCGAGCACGCGCTGGAGATCACGCTCACGCCTGCTGCGCGGCGGTGGCTGGCCGAGCAAGGCTACGATCCGCAGTTCGGCGCACGGCCCCTGCGCCGCGCCCTCCAGCGCTACGTCGAAAGCCCGCTGAGCGTTGCCCTGCTGAAGGGCGATTTCCACGCCGGGGATCACATCGTCGTCGATCTGGAAGAGGAGGCGCTGACCTTTCACCGACGCCCGGCCACAGACGCCGCATCCTCCGCGGGCCAAGGCGAGGACGAGTCGAACTGAAGAGCACTGGCGAACAGGTGGCTCATACCCGCCGCAGCCTTTCCACGTGCCTCAGGCCGGGAAGGTCGCCATTTGCGCAACGGCGCAAACGTCATTATAATGCCCCTGCGTATCGAGCGCCCGTGGGGGGACTCGAAATTTGCAGGAAAGGAGGTGCCACAGGAGGAGAAGCTCTTGGAGAGTCGCTGGTTGTCGTTCACGAAAAGCCCTGTCTCTAACAAACATTCAAACAAGGAGGAATTTCCTATGCGCAAGCATTTTCTCGCCTTCGTGAGTCTGTTGATTCTCGTCAGTATGGTACTGACGGCCTGCGGCGGCAAGGCCACCGAGGCCCCCGCTACCGAGGCCCCGACGCAGGAGAGCGGCTACCGCCACATCAAGGTCGGCATGGTTACCGATATGGGCGGCATCGACGACAAGTCCTTCAACGCCACTTCCTGGAAGGGCGTCGAGCGGGCGATCCAGGAGCTGGGGATCGAAGGCTCCTACCTGGAATCCCAGCAGCAGACCGACTACGCCACCAACATCACCCAGTACATCAACCAGAAGGTGGACCTCATCATCACCGTCGGCTTCCTGCTGGCCGATGACACCGCCGCGGCGGCGAAGGAGCACCCCGACATCAACTTCGCCATCGTGGACTTCGCCTACGATCCGCCCATCGACAACGTCCGCGGGCTGACCTTCTCCATCGACCAGGCCGGCTTCCTCGCCGGGTACGTCGCGGCAGCGGCTACCAAGACCGGCAAGGTCGCGACCTTCGGCGGCATCAACATCCCGCCGGTGGCGGCCTTCATGGTCGGCTTCGAGAGCGGCGTCAACTACTACAACGAGAAGCACGGCACGAGCGTCGAGGTGCTCGGCTGGAATACAGCGGAGAACAACGGCGTCTTCGTCGGCAACTTCGAGTCCACCGACGATGGCCGCCGCACCGCCGAGGAGTTCATGTCCGAAGGTGCGGATGTCATCATGCCCGTGGCCGGGCCTGTCGGCCTTGGCTCCGCCGAGGCGGTCAAGCAGCACGGCGACGCCTGGATCATCGGCGTGGACACCGACTGGACGGTCAGCGCCTCCGAGTACAAGGACATCATCCTCACCAGCGTGCTGAAGAACATGGACGTGGCCGTCTTCGACACGATCAAGATGGTCGCCTCCCCGGACTTCGAGGGCTTCCACGGCGAGACCTACGTGGGGACGCTGGAAAACGGCGGCGTGGGCATCGCCCCGGTCGCCGCGGGCGCGGTCTCCGATGACGTGCTCAAGGAACTGGAGGACGTGAAGGCCGGCATCATCTCCGGCGAGATCGATACCGGCTGGAGCAGCTACCTGGCCAGCCTGAGCAATTAGTCTCACGACGGAGAGGGGCTCGGCCTCACGGCCCGGCCCCTCTCCTCCCAAGAGCGGAAGCCTGCCGTGCCCTGTTCGCTGCCGCACTTATCCCTCCCTTATCCCGACGGCAGGCTTTCTTCATCCGCTGGCACGAGCAAGGAGGTGCCTATGCCCCCAGTCTTGGAACTGAAAGGGATCACCAAGCGCTTTCCCGGCGTCCTGGCCAACGACCACATCGATCTGACGCTCAACGAAGGCGAAGTCCTGGCGCTGCTGGGCGAAAACGGCGCAGGGAAGAGCACGCTGATGAACATCCTCTACGGTCTCTACACGCCCGACGAGGGGGAGGTCTACATCCGCGGCAAGAAGGTGGAGATCGAAGGCCCCAGCGACGCCATCGCCCAGGGGATCGGGATGGTGCATCAGCACTTCATGCTCATCCCCGTGCTCACGGTTACGGAAAACGTGATGTTAGGGATGGAGTCGGTCAAATACGGGCTCTTCCTCGATCAGGCCAAGGCCGCCAAGCGCGTCGCCGAGCTTTCCCACAAATACAGCCTGGATGTCGATCCCGATGCTCTCGTCGGCGACCTGCCTGTGGGCATCCAGCAGCGCGTGGAGATCATCAAGCTGCTCTACCGCAGCGCGGACATCCTCATCTTGGACGAGCCGACCGCCGTCCTCACGCCGCAGGAGGTGGAAGGTCTCTTCGAGGTCATCCGCTCCCTCGTCGCCCAGGGCAAATCGATCATCTTCATCTCCCACAAGCTGAAGGAGGTGCTGGAGATCTCCGATCGCATCGTCGTCCTGCGGCGGGGCAAGGTCGTGGGCGAAACACGCCCCCAGGAAAGCGACGAGCGCAAACTGGCGGCGATGATGGTCGGGCGCGAGGTCATCCTCCAGGTGCCCAAGGGACCGGCCCACCCCGGCGAAAAGGTCCTGGAGGTCGAAGACCTCTACGTGCTGAACGAGCAGGAACAGATCGCCGTCGATGGCATCAGCTTCTCCGTGCGCGCGGGGGAGATCGTCGGCGTGGCGGGCGTGCAGGGCAACGGCCAGACGGAGCTGGTCGAAGCGCTGACCGGCCTGCGTCCCATCGTCGAGGGCACCATCCGCGTCGCCGGACAGGAGGTTACCAACGCCACGCCCCGCACGATCACCGAGGCGGGGACGGCGCACATCCCCGAAGATCGGCAACGCGACGGCCTCGTCCTCAGCTATCCCATCGCCGACAACCTCATCCTCAACACCTACTACCTGCCGCCGGTCGCCAAAGGGATGGTGATGCAGCGCGAGGTCATCTTCTCCATCGCCGAGCGGCTGGTCAAGGAGTACGACGTGCGCACGCCGAGCATCCTCACCCCGGCGGGCAACCTCTCCGGCGGCAATCAGCAGAAGGTGATCGTCGCCCGCGAACTCAGCCGCCCGGTCAAGCTGATCATCGCCTCACAGCCGACGCGCGGGCTGGACGTCGGCTCGATCGAGTACATTCACTCGCAGTTGGTCAAGAAGCGGGACGAGGGCGTGGCCGTCTTCGTCGTCTCCGCCGAACTGGACGAGATTATGTCGCTGGCCGACCGCATCATCGTGATGTTCGAAGGCAAGATTATGGACATCGTACCGGCGGAGAAGGCGACCAAGGAGGAACTGGGCTTGCTGATGGCCGGGGTTCATCCCACAGATGCCGCGGCAGAAGCGGAAAAGGAGGCGGTCGCATGACGCAGGAGAAGGAAAAGGACAAGAAGGAAAAACGCATCCTCAAGATCAACTGGCAGGCTATGGCCGTCCCCTTGCTGGCCATCTTCACGGCGCTGGTACTCGGCGCGCTGATCATCGCCTTCACCGATGAGACGGTTTACGCCGCCTTCCGTGAAAGCGGCTTCTTCGGCGGCATAGGACGCGCCGTGGAGGTCATCCGCATCGCCTACGGCGCGCTCTTCATCGGGGCCTTCGGCGATCCCAAGCTGCTCTGGGAAGCCATCGTCCACGGCGACGGAGAAGCCTTCACCCAGGCCATCTACCCCTTCACCGAGACGCTGCGCGTAACGACCCCCTACATCTTCGCCGGTCTCGCCGTGGCCTTGGGCTTCCAGGGCGGGCTGTTCAACATCGGCGCGGAAGGGCAGTACTTCATCGCCGGTCTGGCGACGGTCTTCGTCGGCTACAGTCTGAAGGGCGTACCGGCGATCATCCATCTGCCGCTGGCCCTGTTGGCCGGTATCGCGGGGGGCGCTTTCTGGGGCGCGATCCCCGGCTACCTGAAGGCGAAGACGGGCGCTCACGAAGTCATCAACACGATTATGATGAACTACATTGCCTTCCGCTTCGCCGAGTTCATGCTCGATGTGGGCGGCCCGATGGCACGCCCCGACTCCTTCCGCCCCGTCAGCCCGGAGATCGAGCCAAGCGCCTACCTGCCGCAGTTCTTCCCCTCCAACTCGGCCATCCGCTTCAACTGGGGCTTCTTCCTCGCGCTGGCCGCCGCCGCCTTCGTCGGCTGGCTGCTCTACAAAACGACGCTGGGCTACGAAATCCGCACCGTGGGGCAGAATCCCCACGCCGCCCGCTACGCGGGCATCAGCGTCCCCAAGACGATCATCCTCACGATGGCCATCAGCGGCGGCCTGGCCGGTCTGGCCGGAGCGACCGACATCCTCGGCGTGCTGCACTTCATGCCCAACGCCTTCGCCTCCGGCTACGGCTTCGACGCGATCGCGCTGGCACTGCTGGGGAAGAGCAACCCCGTCGGCGTGGTGCTGGCTTCGCTCCTCTTCGGCGCATTGCGGGCCGGTGCCCGCTATATGCAGGGCATCGCCCACATCCCGCTCGACATCACCTCCATCCTGCAAGGCGTGATCATCGTCTTCATCGCCGCACCGGAGATCATCCAGACGCTCTACCGGCTCAAGCAGAAGATCGAGGGCGAAGAGGGTGTCGTCTTCACACGCGGCTGGGGCCAGATGTAGGAGGAGGAGCTATGCACGAGGAAATTTCCATCCGCAAAGCCCGCGCATTGGGCATCGCCTTCATCATCTTCGGCTTCGCCGTCCTGGCGCTCTTCCTTCCGGGCACGGCAGCCGACCAGACGACGACTTTCACCTTCAACCTCAGCAGCAGCGAGGCGATCGAGATACCGCCGTTGACCGTCGGCACGCGCATGGCGCTCTACTTCACGGCGCTCCTTTCCGTGGCCCTGGGGATGTGGCAACTGGCGAAGGGCTTCAAGCGCGTCTACCTCGTCCTCACCTTCGTCTCGCTCCTCTTCGTCCTCGCCTTCCTTGCCTGGGCAGCGAAGGGCAAATCGATGAACCTGACCGGTATGCTGCAATCGACCCTCCTGCGGGCCATCCCCATCACCCTGGCCGGATTGAGCGGCGTTCTCTGCGAACGAAGCGCCGTCATCAACATCGGCATCGAGGGGATGATGCTGGCCGGGGCTTTCGTCTCCGCGCTGGTCGGCAGCGTAACGCAGAGCTACTGGTGGGGCTTGCTCGCCGCCCTGCTGGCGGGCGGCCTCTTCGGCGCGCTCCTGGCCGTGCTCGCCATCCGCTACAAGGTCGATCAGATCATCGCCGGTACGGCGATCAACATCCTCGCCACTGGCCTGACCAGCTACTTCAGTTCCCGCTACCTCCAGGTCCACCAGGAACTGAACCACCCGCCGACCTTCCAGCCGATCTCGATTCCGCTCCTGGGCAACATCCCCATCCTCGGCCCCATCTTCTTCAACCACACGCTATTGGTCTACGTTACGCTCATCCTCGTCGTCCTCATCCACATCATCCTCTTCTACACGCGCTGGGGACTGCGCACCCGCGCCGTCGGCGAGCATCCCCGCGCGGCGGATACGTTGGGGATCAACGTCTTCAAGGTGCGCTACGTCAACGTCATTGCGGGCGGCATCGTGGCCGGACTGGGCGGGGCCTATCTCGTCCTCAGTTCCGTGGCCCGCTTCGACGAACTGATGACGGCAGGCAAGGGGTTCATCGGCCTGGCAGCGATGATCTTCGGCAAGTGGACGCCCTTCGGGGCCTTCGGCGCATCGATGATCTTCGGCTTCGCCGACTCGCTGCAGACCAAGCTGGCCATCCTCAGCGTCCCCATCCCCTCCCAGTTCCTGCTGATGGCTCCTTACCTCGTGACGATGATCGTCCTGGCGGGCGTCGTCGGACAGGCCAACCCGCCCGCCGCCGACGGTCAGCCTTACGAGAAAGAGTAGCATCGGGCACACGAAAACGGGGCGACCTCGCGGGGCCGCCCCGTTGTTCTTTCCACGGCGTCAGGGGCACTGCGTGATGGTGATCTCGTCCGCGTAGAGCGCCGCCGTTTCGGCGTCCCCGTCGTTCTTCACGCCCACGTAGAGCGTAACCGTCTGCCCGGCGTAGGCCCCGAGATCGAAGGTGTGGGCCGTCCAGTTGCGCGTATCCTCGAGAGCACTGTAGAGGGTATGCGAAGCCCCGTCGGCATCGCGCACGATGACGTACTGGAGGTCGTCTTCCGCCTCTTCCGCCAGCGGGTAGAGCCAGAGCGAAAGGCGCAGCGTGCCGCCCGCGGGAAGCGCCACCGTCCGATAGACGGAACTGTAGAGGAGCGTTCCACCTGCCTCGCCGGGGAGGAGGCCCATCTGCACGGCGTAGGTGCCCCCGTGGGCCTGTGCCGTGCTCCGCTCGACGGCGTTGCCGAAGGTCCAGCCATCATCGCCCGCCTCGAAGTCGCTCTGCAGCACGACCGTGCAGGCGGGTGGCGTCGGCGTGGGCGTGGGGGTGGGCGACGGCAAAGGCGTAGGGGTCGGCGAGGGCGGCGGCGTGCCCGCTGCCGGAGCATAGCGGCGCAGCGTAACGGGCAAGTAGGCGTGGAACTGGCTCAAGGCGAAGGTGCGGGCGGCGCTCCACGCCCCCTCGTTGCCCGCGGCATCGACGGCCTGGACCTGCCATCGATGCCCGCCCTCGCGCAGGGGAACGGCGAGCGTGGTCTGCCCCGCCTCGTAATCGACACCGTCGATGCGCACGCGATAGTGGATCGCGGAGCCGCCGTCGGCGACAGAACTCCAGCGCAGCACCGGGGCGACGGCGACCAGCATCAGCCCGTCCTCCGGCACGAGGAGAAGCGGCTGCGCAGGCACGACGCTGTCGATCTGGAACGAGGCGGTCTGCACCTCCCCCATCCGTCCGGCGTCGTTCGTCGCGCGGGCGGACAGGCTGTAGCCCCCGTCCTCCAGCGGAGGGAGGGAATAGCGCCAGTTCGTAGTGCCCTCCGCCACGAGCCAGCGCGCCTCGTCTTGCCAGGCGCTGCCATCCCAGAAAAGGCCGTCGCTTTCCCGCCGGAGTTGTACCTCGACGCGCACGCTGTTCGCGCTGGCCGTCCCGACCGCCGTCGGCGCGGCGCGATAGGCCCGCCCGTCGCCGGGCACGGCAATGGCGGCCTCCGCCCCCACGGCACAGGCGTGGAGAGCGTCCAGCGTGCGCTCCATCAGCGGGGCAAGCTGCGCGGGCGGCACCGTCTCCAGGGGGAAGCCGAAGAGCATCAAACAGTGGCGGCCATCGTCGGTATGCAGAGCCGCCGTCCCGCCGCTGCCGCCGACGTAAGTCAGGGCCGTCCGCCCTTCGCCATCCGCGGGCGCGATCACATCGGGGCGATCGGCGTCGTACTCCCCCGCCGCATCGAAAGTGAACTCGCCCACGTCGCGCAGCACACCGTCATCCGCAGCGACCACGCGGTAGGTACCGGCATCGTCGGCGATGTAACGTGCGTGCAGCGTCCCGCCCAGGAAAGCGGGGGCGGCCCCATCCAGCCACCAGGCCCACTCGCTGCCGCTGAGGAGGAGGTTGCCGCCGTTATCCAGATAGTCGGCAAGCACCGCCCGCTCTTGGGCGTCGAAGACGCCGTCCACCTGCGCAGCCTCTTCACCCAGCAGCCAATCGACGACGGCATACCGCCCCAAGTCGAGCTGACGATCGCACACCGCTTCGTTGCTCGCCGCATCCCAGGCATAGCGCCAGGGGACGGCCTCGCCGTGCGTCACGACGTAATCCCCCCGGTTGATGCGATCCAGCCACATCCGCAGGTTGAACCCCTCCACCGGATCATCGTCCGGCACGAGGTTAGTGCGGCTCACCCGATCGAAGCCGTTGACGATCAGCAGCGACGGATCGCCCACCCGAAAGCCGAGCACCTCCGTGGGGAAAGATTCGCCGCCGTCGTTGATCGCCGTAACGTAGAAGTAGCGCACCGCGCCCTGCGGCAGGTCGCTCAGCGTGATGCTCGTCCCCTGCACGGCGATCGGCTCCCCCCAGCCGAAGCCGTCCTCGCTCAGGTAGAGGCGGTAGGCCGTCGCGGGATCGCCGACCAGCCCCACCCCATCCGTCGGCGACGGCTGCCAGGCGATGCGCACCGCGCCGCCGCCCAGGTTCTGCGCGTAGAGATGGGTCGGCGGCTCCGGAAGCTCCACCAGGTCCACGCCGTCCTTGCCTTCGAAGTAGTGGACGATGCCCTGGTAGATCGCCCGCGCGGCCAGTTGATTGAAGCGCGGCTCCTTCAGGGCGGCGGCATCCTCCGGATTGTCGTGATAGGCAATCTCGACGAGGACGCCGGGGAGGCGATTGGCGGGGTTGCCGTCCCAGAGCAGCCGCAGTTCCCCCAGATTGCGCGATCGCCGCCCGCGATCGACCCAGCCCGCATCCCATCCGGCACGGATGTCGTGGATGAGCTCCGTATGGACGGCACGCTGCAGGTCGGCGCTGCCCGGCGTAACGGGATAGGTGCTGCCGTCGTGGATGTAGGATTCGGTCCCGCGCACCGTCCCGTTCCAGCCGTTGGTGTGCCAGGAGATGTAGATCGCGTCGGCGGCGAGGCCGCTGTAGCGCCATCGGGCGTACATCGGGCGGGCGACGACATCGTTGAAATCGTTCCAGTTCTGAGAAGCCCAATCGTCCGGATCGAGCCCCATCCACTGGCTGTAGTAGAAAGTGCAGCTTTCCCACCAGGGGCGGTTCGGCGGCTGCGAGGCCGTCGTTTCGATGCCGCGCAGATCGTCGAAGAGGCCGCCGCCCAGCCGCAGCGCATCGGCGACGACGTAGGCCCCCGCCGTACCCGACAGGTTGGAGAGCGTTACGGTCGCCGTCCCCGCGCGGAAGGGGAAGGTGCCGAGATAGCGCCAGGTGGACGGCTGCAGCCGCTGGTCGAGGCGCACCTCGCTCGTCCCTCCGGCGTGCCGAACGGTGTAACGGGCATCGGGGGCGCGGTTGGCCGCCGCCGGAATCCAGGCGTAGAGCGCGTAACGCCCGTCCGCCGGGACGGTCAGCGTCCAGTTGGCGGTCATCGTCCCTCCATCGGTCGAGACGGGGGCAAAGCGATAGTGCGTCCCGTAGCCCTCGCTGGCGCTCTCGACCCAGCCGGGAGCGCTGAAGCCGCCATCGGTATCGTCCACGATGACGCGGCTCCCGTTCCAGTCCCGCTCGCGCACGGGGATGACGATCGCCCCCGCCCGCTCCAGGTAGGGGATGAGGTACTGATCCACCGCCTCGGCGTTGTTGTGATCCTCGACGATCTGCTGGTAAGGCGGGCGCTGTGTCCTCCAGGCGTAGCCGTTCCATTCCCAGCCGTGTCCGGCGCTGACGAAGATCACCTTGCCCGCCAGGGAGCGGGGGAAAGGCGTTTCCGGCCACGCGGGCCGGATTTTGGCATTCGCGGCGGAGAAGGTGAGAGGTTCGGGGCTTGCCCCGCCACCCGCGACGTCGGAGAGGGGACGGCACACGCCGTCCGCGTCGGGGGCGAGCACGTGGAGCGTCCGCCAGTCGAGCGGCGTCAGCGCGTGCGCCACGGCATCCTCGACCGTCTCCACGCCGCTGCCGTTGCGCAATGCCAGCGTATCGCGGGAGACCCGCAGGCAGACGGAAAGCGTCTCGTCCTCCATCTGCACCGAGACGAGAGGCCACGGCAGGCGGGCGAGCAAAGCGGTCGCCTCGGCCACCGGATCGGGCGGCTGGGCACGGGCCGTCGACGGCGGCAGAACGAGTGCTATCAGCACAAAAGCCCCTATGAACCAGCGGTACCCCTTCAACATCCTCGACCCCCTTTTTCGCGCTAAGGCAATGAACATCCCTATGGTACCATCGATGGGGATGGCAAGCGTTTCTATTCCGAAAACAAAAGGGAAAAAGAGAGGGGCCGACCGCCGGTCAGTTTGGCTTCATCTGCTGCAGGTAGATGGTCTGTGTCGGATAGGCCAGTTCGATGCCCTCCTCGGCGCAGCGGCGCAGGATGGCCAGGTGAATGGCCTGCTGCCTGCGAACGAAGAGAGCGTAATCGGGCGGCATGAGGTAGTAGATCACCTCGTAGATGAGGGCAAAATCTCCCATCGTCTTGAGGAAGGCTTGCTCGAATTCCGTGCCGGGCTGGGCTTCGACGATCTCCTTGAGCATCGTCGGCAGGGCTTCCAGCTTGTCGATCGGCGTCTCGTAGACGACGCCGACGGTGAAGGTTACCCGCCGTTTCTCCATCCGCCCGTAGTTGTGGATGCGGCTGCCGACGAGGTCGTGATTGGAGAAGATGAGTTGTTCGCCCGAAACGCTGAGGAGGCGCGTGCTGCGCAGGCCGATGTGCTCCACCGTCCCCATCAGCGCATCGACGGCGATGAAGTCGCCGATGGCGAAGGGCTTGTCCAGGACGATGGAGAGATAGGCGAAGAGATCGCCCAGGATATTCTGCACGGCGAGCGCGACGGCCACGCCGCCGATACCCAGACCGGTGAGGAGCGTGCCGATCTCGACGCCAGGGATGTTGTCGAGGACGAGAAGCGCCGCCAGGCTCCAGACGACCACCTTCCCGCCGGTGGAAAGGAAATCATAGGTGGTGGCCACCGTCGGTGAAGCCGAGGAGGCCCGATCGACGAGGAGAAAATCGAGGACGGCCGTCGCCCAGAGCGCACCCTGCAGGATGAGCAGGCTCACGAAGACGAGATGCCAGGCGCTCGACAAGGGAGCGGGAAGGGGTATCTGCCACGCTCCTACCGCCAGCGCCAGCGTCCAGACGAAAAAGGCCCGCGTGTGACGGAGCAAGACGATGATCAGGTCATCCATCGGGTGCGCCGTCCGGCGTGCAGCGGGGGAAAGATGACGCAAAATCAGCGCACGCGCGAGCGTCAAGCCCAGCCCGACGGTCAGCACACTGCCTGCAACGAACGGAAGCGATCGATAGCTCATCCGTGCCCCTCCGAAAGCCGGGATAGTCAAAACGGGGCAGGGCCAAAGCCCCGCCCCGTTCCGAAAGCGAAAGGTTACTCGCCCGTCATCAGCATAACGCTGGAGCCGCCGTTTTCCTCATCGGCGGTAATCATCAGGCTGAGCGTTTGATCATCCTTCGTCCAGTCCTCCATCACCATGCCTTCCATCTCCGAGATTTCACCCTTGGTCCATCCGGCATCGGTCAACGCTTTCTCGTAGAAAGCCTGCACCGTCTCCACGTCGTCGGTCGTGTGGAAGGAGAACATCGAGCCGAAGATGGAGACGTCGGTCGCGTTGGGATATTCCGGCAGTCCCGCAAAGGCGTTCGCCCCCGCATCCGCCGGAGGCTCGATGGTGAAGTTGGCATTGACGTCGGACAGTTCCATCGTGATCGTCGCCGTGCCGTGCTCACCGTTGTCGCCGACTTCGCCCTTGACAACGATGACGATCTTGATGGGGATTTCGGGCAGACCGTGCTCGTTGGCCACCCAGACATCGACGGTATCCGCCTCCACGCTCCCCATCTCGGCGAAAGCGGCCGCCGCATCGGCGGTGATCTGGAAGCGATAGTGCTTCGTCTTGACGCCGTTGACGGTCTCCTTGCCGAGGTAATCGTAGTCGTTGCCCGCCATGTCGGAGAAGATTTCCTCCGGCGAGAAGAGCACATCGCCGAATTCGCTGGTCTCGTCCTCGCCCGCCTGAGCATACATCCACTCATCGCCGAACTTGATCCACTGGTCCTGTCCGATAGCGATCATCTCCACCTGATCCTGCGGATCGTTGCCCATGCCACTCATCACCATGTGATAGGCTTGTGGATCGCGCGTTTCCTCGATCGTAATCGAGCCATCTTCCACGACCGTCCCGTCGTCGGTTTCGGCATGGAAGGTGATCGTCGAGCGATAGCTGTTCAATCCCTCCAGCTCGTCACCGGTGTAGGTAGGCAGAGCGGCCTCATCCCCATCCTCCGTATCGCCGCCTGCGGAAGGGGCAACCGTGGCTTCGCCGCCGCCGCTCCCTCCCTGGGGTGCCTCGGTCGCCGGTGCCGATCCACCGCCACCGGCGGGTTCGGGCGTCGAGGACTTCTGCCCAAACGAGCATGCCAGCGAGAGCACCAGCAAGGCGACGACAACTAACAACGTCCATCGTTTCATAGGAATACCTCCTTAAGTCGTATGGGGGGAAAACTTGAGTTTCCGTGCCAATCCTTGTACGTGCGAGGAATCAAGTGGGTTGCACATACACACTGTACCCGAGTCGAAGGGGAAGTCAACCAAAAGGGGGCGCGTCCGCGCCCCCCGCCGGAGGTCATCCCGGTTACGGGGAAAGCGTGCGGTCGAGATCGTCGGTCAGGCCGGGGAGCACAACCTCGCCGTCCGCCGTGGCCAGATCGGAGGCTTCGGTGAAAGCCCGCCGCGCATCCTCGACACGGCCTTCCGCCAGGTAGAGCCGCCCCAACGTTTGCAACGCCTCGGCCTTCTCCATATCCCAACTCGCCCAGTTCATCGCCTGGATGATGATCCGCTCGCCCTCGACGGCCCGTTCCGGCATATGCTCGGCGTAGAAGCGCGCCAGCGCATCGAGTACGTCGAAGTCGTGCGGCGATAGCTCCCGCGCGTAGAGCAGGTCGCCCAAGGCCCCCTCGGTATCCCCCTCCAAGACGCGCACCCACGCCCGCGCGACGTAGGCCAGCGGATAGGCATCGTCCACGGCCATCGCCGCATCGACCGCCTCCCGCGCCTTTTCGGCCTCACCGGCTTTGGCATAGGCCATCGCCTCGTGGGTCAGGTCGGCCACGCTGTCCGGATTGATCTCCGCCGCCCAGGCAAATTCCCTCGCCGCCCGATGGTAACGCCCCCACCATTCGTACAGATAGCCCAGCTTGAAATGGGCCGCCTCCAGATTCTCGTCGAAGGCGATGGCCGTCTGGAAAGCCTTCTCCGCCTCCTTCCAGCGCCGCTGGTAGAAGTAGGCTTCGCCGAGGCCGACGTAAGCCTCCGCGCTCTTGGGGTCGATCTGCAAAGCGTGCTCGAAGTCGGCAATGGCCGCATCGTAGGCCCGCAGGCGGAGATACTCGGCTCCACGTTTCAGACGCAACTCGACATCATCGGGGTGCTGGTAGACTTGCAAGTCATACCTGGTCACAACGGATGCGACGGGCATCGGCGTCGGCGAGGGGGTCGCCGTCGGTTGAACTGCTTCTTCGGCCCCAGCCGGAAGAGGGGTTGCTTCCCAGGTGGTCATCGGGGTTCCCTGCGGCACAATGACGGTCAGCGTCGGCGGGGGCGCTGCCTGCGAGGCGGAGAAGACCGTCCAGCCGAGCAGGACGTAGACGGCGAGGACGGCGATCAGCATCAGCCCAAGGATGAGGCGCTGCCCCTTGTTCAAGCTCTGCCAGAAGCCGCTGCGACGGGGCTTCTTCTTCCGCTTCCGTCGGGAGGGCGCGGGCTTCGCAGGGGCAGCCTGGACCTCTGCCGCGGGCGGCGCTTCACCGGGCGTCGGTGCCGCCTCCGTCTCCGGCGCAGGGGGCTCCTGGAGCCAGAGATCATCGCCTGTCAGATCGAGTGAGGGCGTGGACGGCGAAGGGGCCTCTGCAGCAGGCTCCTCCGCTTCCTGCAGCAGACGACGTTCGTGCGCACGCCGTCGCGCCCGGATACCGGCGAAGAAGGGGAAACGGCGCTTCTTCGCCTTGGGAGCTTCCTCCGCCGCGCCCTCGTCCTCTTCGCCGACAAACTCGAACAGATCGTCAAAATCCTCGTCATCTCGTCGCAGGAAATCGCTCATCGCCGCACCTCTCGTCCCCCCGTGGCCCTTGTGGTAGCCAGAGTATAAGATGGATCATCAGAAAGGCAACTGGGCGGGCGGGGTTGCCGCCCTCCGTTTCGGTGCTATCATCTCCATATGGACACCGAGAGAACGGCAAGGGAGGAGGAACATCGTCCACGCTTCTGTCCCGTCTGCGGCGCAAGGGTGGCGGAGGGAGCCAAAACATGCCTGATGTGCGGGGCCTCGCTGGAAGCGGAGGCAGAGCCTGAGCCTCGAGCGGCCCCCTCGCGCCCGCGGCGGCTTTCTCGCCGACAGATGCTCTGGCTGGCCGGTGCAGCCGCTCTCCTCTTGACGGTCGCCATCCTCATCGGGATGAGTGCGCCCGCCCCGCGCTCCACAGCTCGGACCGGGCCGACGCCGACCCGTACCGCCGCTCCCTCTCCTACGGCTACAGCGACCGCCGTCCTGACCCCCAGCCCAACGCCGGAGCCGCTGCCGACACCGACGCCGATCCCGCCGCAAAGCTACATCGTCCAGCAGGGCGACACGCTCCTTTCCATCGCAGCACAGTTCGGCGTCAGCACCGACGAACTGCGGGCCTACAACGGGATGGATTCCGACATCATCGTCGTCGGGCAGGAGATTCTCATCCCGCCGCCCACGCCGACACCCGGCCCCACGCCGACCTGGGACCCCTCACAGCCTACACCGACCTTCGCCCCCTTCCTCCTGCACACCGTGCAGCGCGGCGAAACGCTCTCGACGCTCGCCGAACAGTACGGGGTCAGCGTGGACGAGATTCGCCGCGCCAACAACCTCGGCGACGACGAGAACGTCATCCGCGCCGGACAGGTGCTCCAGATTCCGCAACATACGCCGACACCCGTCGCCACGCCGGAGGTGGTGCGCGCCGGAACACCGACGCCGCGGCCACTCTATCCCGCGCCCGTCCTCCTCTATCCACCGCCGGACGCGGTTTTCCGCGGGCGCGAAGCTCCCATCGCCCTTCAATGGAGTGCCGTCGCTCTGCTGGATCAGGATGAAAGCTATCGCCTCATCCTGCGCTGCCCGGCGGCAGCGGGGCCGAAGGAGGTCATCATCGATCAGAAAGCTACCTTGTGGCGTGTGCCGGCCGAGCTTTTCCCGCCGCCGGAGGCGTCGAAGCGAGTGTGTACCTGGGAAGTCGAGATCGTCCGCCACGACGGTGAGGAAAGCGTCGTCTCCCAAGAGGGAGAGCGGCGCACCTTCACCTGGGAGGAGGCCGAAGAGCCTTAATCCAGCCTATGCCCGTGCTCAAAGGGGGGACCGATGGTGGTGAAACGCATACAGCCATCACTCATCACGGCGGAGTTTTTCATCGGCAGCTACCGTATCTCCGGCTCTTTCTCCGTTCACACGCGCAGCCTGGGTGACGCGCTCTACGACTCGACGACCTCCTACCTTACCCTCGCCGATGCCTACATCTCCCCCATCGGCGCACCGACGAAGATCACGGCCAGGCAACGTGATGCGGTCATCGTCAAATCGGCCATCTCCTTCGCGCTCACGATGACCAAGGAGGATGCCTTGCGCCGCGATCAGCGATACGGCAGTTACAGCGGCCCCAAGTTCAAGCCCATCTACCTCACCCTTCCCTTTTTCGAGCTGGAGGGGCTCATCCGCCTGCCGGGAAGGCTCGACCCCATCGTCCTGCTCAGCTCACGCACCGAGGCCTACCTGACGCTCATCGACGTTACCGCCCGCCTCAGCTTGCAGCCGGAGATCACCTACCACGGCGAAGCCGCCCTCGTCAACAAGCGCCTCGTCAGTATGATGGGCGTCCAGCCACACGCATAGACGCCCGACCGAAGGAGAAAAGCTATGGCCAAAATCCTGATCATCGACGATAACCCCGACATTTTAGCAATGGTCCGCCTCGTCCTCGAACGCAAAGGACATCACGATGTTACGGTTACCGCCGATAGCCAAGAGGGATTGCGCCTGGCCCTCAAGGGCCATTACGACCTGCTGATCATCGATGTGATGATGCCCCAGCTCAGCGGCTACGAGATCGTTCGCCGCCTGCGCAAGAATCACGCCACAGCCAATACGCCCATCATCATTCTCTCGGCGCGATGGCAGCCGGTCGACAGACAAGCCTCGGAGGAGATCGGCGCCGATCTCCATCTGGGCAAGCCGGTCAATGCGCTGGAACTGCTCCAGGAGGTCAATCTGCTGCTCAAGCAGCACGGCGGCCCGACACAGAAGCACCGCATCATCGCCGTCTTCAGCTTGCGCGGGGGGATCGGCAAAACGACCGTTGCCGTCAATCTGGCGTTGCTCCTCCAACAGATCGCGCCGACGACACTCATCGATCTTTCACCGAACGTGGGACATTGCGCGACGATGCTGGGGCTCCACCCGCGCGGGGATTGGGGGTTGCTCCTCGGCCAGCCGACGACCACCATCACCACCCAGCGCCTGGCCACGTTGATGACCTCGCATGCCTCCGGCCTGACGCTCATCGCCGCTCCTCCCCACCCCGTCCAGGAAGGCGAGCTGTCCGGCGAGCAGAGCGAACGGCTGATCGCCACGGCCCTCGCCCGCACGCCGCTCGTTGTCATCGACCTGCCGGCACAACTGAGCATAGCAACGATGGCCGCCATCAGGCGTTCGTCCCATCTGCTCCTCCTCGGCGGTCATCAGAGGCCGGACCTGCAGACGACGATCCACTCCATCCCGCTGCTCGAAAGCCTCCAGAGCAACATTATGCTCGTCATCAATCATCCGACGCCCGCTCCACCGCTGACGAAGGAGCAGGTGGAGAAGGTCGTCCGCTACCCCGTCGCGGCGATGCTGCCCTACCATGCCTCCGCGGCGATGGCCTGCCTGCACGGCAAGCCTCTCATCGAGGAAGCCCCCGCCTCACCGCTCACCAAGGGGCTGAAGTACATCGCCCGCCTGGTCCTGCATTAGAACTGCATCCGCCCCAGCATCACAAGGACGAGGAAGCCGATCACCGCCACATCCAGGAAGAGGAGCAAGGCGAGGACGAAGCGTTGCCAGGAGCGCAAGCTGCCGCGCGAGGAAACGGAGTGCCGCCCCTCCTTCATCTCCTCGACGCTATCCGGAGCCATCTCGAAGAGATCGCTATCATCCATCGTTTCCACCTCCTTGCCTCTCTCGATTATACGAAAGATCGCACAAATGAAAACGGGGCAGGCCGTGACCTGCCCCGTTTCCCGAACGCCGATTAGTGATTGCGCATCACCATCGGGAGATAGACTTCGTAGTGCGGCAGCGCGGTCAGCGAAAGCGTCGCCACCACCGGGTCGTGATCGGAGGTGCGCCAGACGACCGAAGCATCCTGGGTGTAGGGATAGTAGGGGAAGTCGGCGTTGTAGTGCAGCGGCGAGAAGCCTTCCAGCATAGGCCGGGCGTGCTCGGAGACGAGGATGTGATCCAGCACCTGCGAGACGCCGCGATAGATGTAGCTGTAACGGGCGCTCTCGTCCAGCGAATACCAGGTGCTCGTCAGCACGCCACCGGCATAGATCGCCTCCAGCGGCGGCGAGTCCTCGAAGTCGTTGAGATCGCCCATCATAATGATATTCGGTGTCGTCGTCACCAGTCGATCGACGAGGTCGGCGATGAACTGCCCCTGTTCCAGACGACGCTGGTCGGCCGCCGAGCCGCCGTGCTTCGACTTGAAGTGATTGGCAATGACGACGAAGGTTACGTCCGTACCGCTGTAAGTAACCGTCCCCGTCACGACGACCGGACGGCGGGAGAAGAGCGGGTACTCACCCTGCGCCTGGCATTCGCTCCACATATCGTCGTAGTTGGACGAGGGGCTGCCGTAGGCGGAGCAGCTTTGATAGTCGGTTGACCACGTTACATTGCTCACGCGGTCGGTGCGCCAGAGCAGCGCCACGCCGTGATTCCCCACGTCCTCGTGAGAGTTGGCGGAATCGTATGTGCAGCCCGCATCGGCCAGCGCGGCCTTCAGCGCCGGAAGCGTGTTGTCCATTTCGATCTCCTCCAGCGAGAGGAAGATCGGACAGCCCATCTGCACAATCGACTCGACGACCTTCGTCATCTTCGTCCCGCTGGTAACGTCGAAGTTCAGGGTGTTGAATGCCCCGACAGTCAGTTGGCTTGCTCCGGCCTCCTCCCATCCGGGCACCGTCGAGGGCGCGGGGCGGCTGTAGACCTCCTGCCAAGGATCACCGGCCTGTGTCATCATCACGTAGCTGCCATACGTATAGGCCAGCGGCCCGTCGGCGTTGGTGATCGTGCTGCCGACGATGAGATTGGGCGGATAGGAGCCGTCATCCAGCCTGCCGTAGAGCTTGTAGTGCCGCACACCGACCGGCATACCGGCCTGCGGGCTCGTGCGCAGGATATGGCCGTCATCCTGCGGGCTGACCGTCGAGGGGACCACCTGCACCGTGTTGTAGCTCGTCGGGCCGACGACCGTCGCCGTCGCCGTCAGCGGCATCGCGACGAGCATCCCCTCCAGGCTCTCCCAGTAGGTGATGGCCGCCGTCGGGCTCATCGGCGGCGCGAGGGTCAGAGGCGCAGGTCGCCCTATCTCCCCCAACGCGACGACGTCGCCGGGATCGGCCATGATGCTCGTCATACAGCTATCCTCGGCACAGCCGGTGCCGTCCCACTCGTTGAACTCCGCCACCGTCCCCGTAACGACGACCAGATCGCCGATCTGCGCCGAGACGGTGCCGCTGCCGTAGTTGACGAAGACGGCATCGGAGGTAGCAGCATCGCCATCCCCGTTCGTATCCTGGAGGAAGAGGCCGTTGAAGTTACCGACGTTGTTGGAGTTGCCCTCGAAGAAGCCCACGACGACGCCGCACGAGGTTACCGTATCGCCGATCTTCGGCGAGCGCATACCGCTGCCCTGGATTTCGTAAGCCGGTGTGTACCCGGCAGGGCAGAAGCTGCGGATGGTGGTCACGACGGCGGAACCGGTCTCGTGCGTCGTCCACTCCGTCGCCCAGGCGGCGTAGTGCGCATTGATGATCTCGTCGCCGACGGAGCCGGTCGCCGTGACCACGAAATGCACCGTCGCTGTCTCGTCATCGGCGAGGGAAGCCACCGTCCAGGTGATGAGGCCGCCGCTTTCCGTTCCGCCGTCCAGCACCTGCGCAAGCGTCGCATTCGCCGTCGGCACGACATCGGTGATGGTCAGATTCGTCAGAGAGAGACCGGTGTGATTCCACACGGAGATGGTGTAGGTGAAGGCATGATCCTCGAAGACACCGGCGGGAGCCGCCTTGCTCACGAAGAGGCCGGGCAGGAGAACAATGTCGCTCTGCTGACGCGGCTTGATCTCGTGAGTCGAGTAGTACAACTCCGCAATGCCGGTTACGGCGTAGGACCTGCCGACCATATCGTCGGTGAGGACGGTGCCGGTATTCTTGTCCACATAGACGGTCGCTGTGTAGGTGCCGTCGCTGACCCAGAATTTGTAGTAGTAGGTGGATTCGTAGAAGTCGGTAACCGGCCCCTGGATGCGCACCAGCCAGCCGATGGCGTCATCGTCATCGTCCACCTCGTTGATCGCCTTTTCCAGCGGTGCGGGCGCTTGGTCGGGCGTCCCGGCGGTAACCTGGACAGCGCTGCTGTCGGCGGGCTGGACCTGTACCTCGCCGCGGTAGTTGGCCATCGTGCCGGTTACGGTAACCAGATCGCCGATGGCTACATGGGGATCGAAGCCGAAGCACTGGACGGCGACGCCGCCAGTCGAATCCTGGATGTAGAACTTGGCGTTCCCGCCACCGGCGTAGAAGCCGCCGGTGTACATCGTCGCCCGTCCGGCGACGGTCACGGTCGTGCCTGCGCTCAGGCCGCGGGCCGTCCCGATAGGCGTTACCGTCCCCGCGGGGGGTGTGATCTGCGTCGAAACGGCGCTTCCCGTCGCGGTCGTCACCCAGTCCGAGGCGTTGACGCCGTAGCTGTCGTTGACGATCGTCAGGCCGCTGGTGGCAGGAGCCGTGACGGTGAAGTAGCGCGTTGCGACCGCATCGGTTACCATCGTGGCGATCGTCCAGGAAACGACGCCGTTGACCAACGTCCCGCCATCGGAGGCCGCGACGAAGGTCGTGCTCAGCGGCACGACGTCGGTGATGACCACGCCGGTGCGCTCGCCGCCCGTGCCGTTCGTCACCTGCAGGGTGTAGGAATAGCTCTCGGAAGCGACCACCTCCGCCGGAGCGCTCTTGGTGATGGAGAAGGCGCCGCCCCCTCCGGCGGGCGTGTAGCTTCCCAGATCATCCAGACTGTCCGACGGGTAGGAATCCCACGCCACGGAAGCATCGAAAGTATCGGAAGGGTCCGTGTCGCCCGTCGTGACGGAGGTCTTGCGCCGCAGGGTAACATTCGCGCCCCAGATGCCGAGGTCGCCAATCTGCCCCAGCGAATCGACAACCGCCGAGCCGTGCTTGAGCACGAGAGCATCGTTGCCGTTGAAGCCGGTTACGGAGTCGTTGGTGAGATCGACTTCAGAACTGTCATCGATCCCCGAATGGGCGATCACATAGACATCGCCATCATCCAGGGAACCGCTGAGCGTTACCGACGCCGTGGCCGAACTGCTGCCGTTGGCGTACAGTTCCACCGTGTACTGGCTGAGATCGACAGCAGCGCCCGTCCCGTTGAAGATCTCCAGCGCCTTGTTATTCCCGCTGCCCTCCACGTACTCGCTGAAGAGAAGATCGCTGTAGGCAGCATCCACTTTCGAGGGCGGAGATACCTCGAAGGACGGCAAGGGAGCCATCGGTCCGAAAGGCACCGCGTGGCTCCCCGGCGCTGCCGCCGAAACGCCCATCGGCAGCGTCGCAGAGAAGAGCGACACAACGAAAAGAAAAGCCATGCTGACGTTGACAAACTTCTTACTCATCGAAACCTCCTTAGGCGTGCTGGAATGAACTTACATCCATCGAACGATGGAAACAGAGTCCCCAGGCCAAGAAGAATAGTATACCTACTTTATCGGGAGATACCAAATCGTCGCGAAAATCATCCCTCCCTTCAACAGCCACTCCACCTATGCTATACTGATTGTGAGGAGGTTCTCGTCGGCAACGTCAAGCCCCCCTTTCACCGTGCAGCAGCCAGAGGATAATGATTTCCACATTCCTAAGGAGGTACAGATGAACCGACGCTATGCAGCCATCAGCTTCGTACTTGCAGGAGCCTTGCTGTGGGGCATCCTGCTCATGCTCTCCGGCCCCTTCAGCGAGACGACGACGATCTACGCTCGATCAGCAGCTATCACGCCCACCCCGACGCCACATCTTGGGCCGGCCTTCGTCAAACCGGGCGGCACGGGGCTGGCCTGCGAGCAGGCCGATCCTTGCGGTTCCGTCCAGATGGCCATCGACCGGGCCATCGCCGGAGGCTGGGGGGATACCATCTACATCGCAGGCGGCACCTATACCGGCACCGGCACCTCCGTCATCACCATCTCCAAACCCGTTACCCTCTATGGGGGATGGGACGGCGCGCCAACCGGACCGGTGGTGCGCGATCCCGACGCCTACCCCTCCGTGCTGGACGGGGAAGGGCAACGACGTGTCGTCTACATCTACCGTGACATCACCACGACGCTGGACGGCCTGGTCATCGCGCACGGGAATGCAACCGGCCTCCCCTATTACGAGGGGCAGGGCGGCGGCATCCTGAGCGAGGATGCCACGCCGATCATCGTCAACTGCCTCATCACCAACAATGTCGCCTACGCAGGGAACGGTACGATAAGCGGCGCAGGCGGGGGGATGCGGATCGTCGCCCCGCGCGGCACGGCCGTGATCAGCGGCAACCGCATCCTCTCCAACACCGCCAGCCTGCGCACCCTCGGCGGAGGAGGAGGTATCGATCTGCTCAGCGCGCCCCACGCTCAGGTGATGAACAATCTCATCCTCAGCAACACGGCGGCGGTTTCCGCCACCAACGGCTACGGCGGCGGCCTCGCCATTGACGGCAACAGTCAAGGGGCCATCGTCTCCGGGAATCGGATCGAGGGCAATGTCGCCCTCGTCAACTGCAGCGGCTCCTGTTACGGAGGGGGCTATGGCGGCGGGATCGACACAGGCAGCTCGGCGGTAACCATCACCCACAATGAGATCCTGAGCAACGTCGCCGTCATCACCGGCACCACGGGGATGGGAGGCGGGATCAGCATCTTGGGCGGCGACGACGTCGTCATCGAGGACAACAGGGTGGAGCACAACGTCGCCCAGCAGCAGGCTCGCAACATCCCCAGCAACAGGGGCGGCGGGATCTACGCTATGAGCAATGAGAACCTCCTCATCCGTGGCAACACCATCCGCGACAACACCGCCAGCTTCTTCTACACCGGTGCCGGCGGCGGAATCTACCTAAGCTCGTGCTCCAAAGCCACCGTCGCTCACAATCGCATCGAAAGGAATCGCGCTTCCGTAGAGGGCAACGGCTACGGCGGCGGCTTCCACGCTTACGCCAGCCGCGGCCTGCGGATCGAGGCCAACGACATCGTCAGCAACACGGCCACGGACGCCCCGTGGGGACGCGGGGGCGGCCTCTATTTCTCCCGCAGAACTTCCTTCACAATGACCAACAACATCGTAGCGAACAACAACGCGACGCGGGAGGGCGGCGGCGTGGCCTTCGAAAGCAATGCCTCCCAGCCGGTTACGGGGACGATGGTCTTCAACACCTTTATGGCCAACAACACTCAGAGCGGTGGCACGGAAAGCACGGCCATTCATCTCAACGATCCCTACGTGACGCTGGTGCTGACCAACAACCTCATCTACAGCCACACCTACGGCCTCTACGCTATCGCCGGGACCACGGCGACCCTCCACACCACCCTCTTCTACGCCAATAGCGACGGCGACATCGCCGGAAGCGGAACCATCACCAACACTGCCCCGCTCACCGGCAGCGACCCGATGCTGACCGCCGATGGGCATCTCCACTCCGGCTCACCGGCCATCGATGCAGCGGTCGAGATACCTTGGGTTACCGACGACATCGACGGTCATCGCCGTCCTTACGGGCCGGCACCCGACATCGGCGCAGACGAGTTCGCCCTCCACATGCTCTATCTGCCGCTCGTGCTGAAGAGAACGCCGTAGAGCACCCAAGGATGCATCACAAAGGCCGCCCGTACTCAGACAGGCGGCCTTTGTGGAACTATCGAGACGGTGCGGGATGCACCGTCTCGATCTGACTTAGTGGTTGCGCATGATCAGCGGCATGAAGATGTCGCTGCCCACCGTCATCGTCACAGGGATGAAGATGGAGCGAGAAAGCGGGTCGCTGGTGACAAGCTGTAACGTGGCCGTGTACACACCCGCGCTCATCCCGGCCGCATCGAAGGTGATGCTGATGGGAAGGATGTTCCCCACGTCCACCGTCCCCGTGATGGGCGTCTCGGAAAGCCACGGGACATCGGGGGCACTGCAGTCCATCGGCGCGCCAGGCGCAGCGAAACAGAGTGCCATCGAGTCGGTCAGGACGGCCGTGTCGCAGTGATAGCTCAGCCCCTGCGTCCCGTCCGCATTCTCGATGCCCGTCGTCGAACCGGAACCTTGCTCGGCGCCCGCGTCCTTGAACTGGATGAGGACGCTGCCATAGTCGAAGAGGATGGCCTGGAACGTTCCGGCAACATTGCCGCCGTAGTGATGGTAGTCGTCATACTCGACGACCAGGCACGCCCCTTGACCACCATAGGGGCAGGTGGAGAAGCTCTGGTAGTAGACGAGGTCGTGCGTAGAATTGGGGTTGAGGTCATCCCACATCAGCGCGATGAGGTTGTTAGGCGGGGCGCTATTGGGAAGCGGGCACTGGTTGGAGTAAGCCGTCGAGCCGCCGCCGAAGGTAAGGAAGCCGTTGCTGTTGACATAGATGTCGCTGTAGGTGTTGCCGTAGAAGGGGAAGTCGAAGCCGATGGAGAAAGGCCCTGCCGAAGCATCATCCCCCAAGGCGATCGTGATGGGGGCCGTCGGGGTGATCTCGATCCAGTTGTAAACAGGGCCACCGCTCGCACCGGAGACGGAGACGGTGTAGTCGGTACCGGCGCTGGGAGGCATCTCGTGAAGCTGGAAAGTGTAGGAGAGATGGCCGCTGTTAGAGAGCGTAAGGGTCTGCGTCAGCATCTCGTCCGGCATCATCGCCACATCGAAAGCCTGCGGCGTATGCTCCGGACAGGGCTGGATCACCTCTAACGTGACGTTGTGCGTCGTTGTCTGCTGCTGCGTCACGGTGATCTGCGTCGTCTGAGAGAGGTGCCCATCCGCGGAGACGGTTACGGTGTAGCTGCCCGCCGCCATCCACCAGGCGTAGCTGCCATCGCTCTCCGTCGTCAGGGTGTACGTCTCGGCTCCTTGGACGAGAACCTGCGCCCCATCCAGCGGCGCGTAGGCCGTGCCACAGTGCCCGCTGCTGCTGACGACACCGGTGATCTTGCCCCAGGTATCGGGCGGGAGCACCGTCATCGTCACAGGCACGGTATCGAGGCTGTAAGGCGTCTGTTCAAGCACCTTCAGGCGAGCATAGTAGGTCCCGGGCTGAGCAACCTGCCCCGCATCGAAGGTTACAGAAACGGGCACCGACGAAGAGGCCGCAACCGTGCCACTCACCGGCGACTCGGCCAGCCACGGCACATCTATCGCTCCACCTGTGGCAAAGGCCAGACCATCGACCTCGGCCCCGCTGGGGAAGGCCCCGACCAGCGCCGTATTGCCCGTCGAGGTATCGGCGATACGCAGTTCGCCCTGCCCGCTGTCGTTGTTGTACGCCGCCAGGTAGAGGACGCCGGACGTCTCCTCGAAGTCCATCCCTTGAGCGTAGTTGGCGTTGAAACCGACGGAGCCGATAACAGTCCCCGCTCCCGTCGCCGGGTCGATCCTGATGAGGTTGTCACCCACAAGATCGAGACCGTACATTTCCTGCCCCGTAGCGTCGGTTGCGATAGCGATGATGCAGGGAGCATTGGTGATCTCGCCGATCTCCGTCAGGGCGGCGGTCTCCGGATCGAGTGTATAGAGGGTGCTGTGGCTGCCGCAGTTGGTCGAAGCGACGTAGAGCGTCCCATCGGGCGACCCGGCCATTCCGGTCCACGCCTCCCCGCCACTGGCCGTGACCGAACCGACGGCCGTCGCGGCCCCCGTTGCCGTATCGACGGTGAAGAGCTGGTTGCTGCTGTAGTCGAGCATGTAGAGCGTGCTGAAATCCCCGTAGAGGAAGTCGGCCGCGAAGGGAGCACCGGAGATGCTGCCGATAACATTCCAGGAGCCGGGCGCAGTGGTATCGGTGATGAAGACGAGGTCGCTGCCCGGATAGATGTCGAAGGCGAAGGCCGGCTCACCGGCGAGCGGCGCCAGATCGAAGCCCTGGCCGCCGACATACTGTGCCGACGGAGCGCGCTCCATCGAGGGCGGCGTGTGGTCGAAGTGCGGCGCTGCAGGCGGCAGCGCGATGGGCGCATAGACCTGCATCCCGCGATCCATCTCGAGCAGCTCAAAGGGCGTGGAGACGGATCCACTGTTGCTCAGCGTCCAGGTCGTGGTGACGACCTCCCCCATCTCCAGGGTGGCCGAGAGAGTCTTCGGCGCGTAGTCCAGCATCCCTGCCGGCAGGTAGAAGTCCTGGGAAATGGTGCTGCTCTGCACCGGCGTAACGCTCACCACGTCGGGAGCATACCCGCCGCCGTGCGTAGCGGTCATCGTATGCGTCCCGGTGGGGAGGAAGAGGGTGTAGAAAGCGTCATCCACCTGAGGATCGGGCGTTGCAGCACTCGTGACATGGGAACCGCTGTCGCTCTCGACGTTGCTACCGGCAAGCGCGAGGTTCGTGTTCTCGTCGTAGGTGTTGCCGACGACCAGACCACCGGGCTGGAGCGCACAACCGGGATCCCCGATCTGAACATCGTCAACTTCCCAGTACCAATCATAGTTCGCATTGTAGTAGTGGAAGCGCACCATCACATTGGCGTGACCGCCCGCGATCGAGGAAATGTCCACGACGGCCGTCTTCGGCCCGCGGTCATCAGCACCACTGCGATGCCACACATTGGTCCACGTCGTCCCGCCGTCGTTGCTCACATCGACGTCGGCGACCTCAACATCGCTGTAGGAGTTGAAGTCGTATTTGAACTGCAGCGTGACAGAGGGCACCGAACTGAAGTCCATCAGGGGCGTGCGCAGCTCGGTATCCATATCGACACCACCGGCGTGGTCACTATCGGCGATGGCGAAGTTACCCTCACCACCGGTATTGTTGCTGCGCCCACCGGGGTTGTCAAAGGCCCACACAGCGCCCGTCCCGGCATTGTCGATCACCGTCCAGCCATCGGGGATCGTCGTCGCGTCGAAGGTCTCCCGCAAGCCACTGGACATACCATACCCCGGAGCCGTACACGCCGTCATATCGGCGGTCAAGGTGATGTTCACCGTCTGATCGGCGGTAAGCGGAGGAATCTCCACCGAGGCCGCGTTATACCCCGAAGCCCACGGGCTCACGTGCAGCGTGTACGTGATGCCGGAGGCCAGGGTTACGCTGTAGAAGCCGGAGACCGGATCGTTCCAGAAGTCGCCGATGGAAGAAGGCGGCGAGACAGGATCACCATCGATGGTGATGTGAGCGTAGAGCGGCCAACCGGCCATCGCGTCGGTCACGGTCCCGGAGATGACGTAGCTGGTCGTCGCCGTCATCGGGATGTTGACCGTTGTCGTGGTCCCGGAGACGACGCTCACTCCCGCGATCGTTGTCGGCAGATAGCCGTAGGTCGCCGCGGAAAGCGTGTAGGTCCCGGTCGGCAGGATGAAGGTATACGCCCCATCTTGGCCGCTGGCCGTATGATAGGTAACCGTCGGCGAGGAAGCCGCGTAGATATCGGCCTGGGCGATGGGATCACTCGCGGGAGAACCGGAAGCATCATAGACGATACCCTCGATCGTGCCGTGAGGCCCTAACACACAGTTGGGGAACTTGAAGGAGCCGATGCGTGTCTGCCATGGAGCAGTACCGGTTGTAGCGTAGTACTCCTGCGTGTACCAGAAGGTACAGTCATCGACAGGATCGACACCCATCATACTGTAGTCGCCCCAGCGGCCATAGCCGCTCTCCTGATAGCCGCTGCCTGCGACGATCTCCCCCTCCCCTTGCGGCAGCGTGCCGAGCGGGTCCCCGGCCAGACGTCCGGCATAGCGGACGGAGGGATAGACCGAGGCGGAGGAGACGCTGTACCCTAACGCCGTGTTGCCCACGTGGTCAACGGCGATGCTTCCCATCCAGCGATGGTCGGCATCGGGGGCAAAGATGCCCTCCTGATACATCGCCCAGCCGCTCCCCGTATTGCGCAGCTCGAACCAGTGGATGCCGGCGTGGTCACTCCCATCGACATCCACCGTGTGGTTGGAAACCAGGGTCTGGTAACCGCCGAAGTTGCGGTACTGGACACGGTACATCAGGCGGTCGGCGATGGCATCGAGTGCCGTGCCACCGGGCTGCGGGATACAGTTGCGACTGCCGCCGCACATATCGGGATCGACATCCTGCGTCTGGATGATGTAGTTCGGATCGCCGTTGACGCCGAAGGTGGAGTTGGAGGGCGTATCCCAGTCCACGTGGAACTCCCAGACGCGCAGCGCATCATTCGGCCCGATCCAACTGCTGTCGTCCCATTCGACGAAAAGGCCCGGAGCACCGTTCGGTGGAGGCGTCATTCCGTCGAAATCGGCGGGGAGCATACCGCCATAGTCGGCGCTCACCGGCTGCAGGTCGAAGTAGACGAACGTCCCCGCACTGCCGTTGAGCATCGACTCGCGGTCGAAGGCCCACACACCGGCCCCACCCCAGGAGGAGCCGTTGGTGAACTGGTTGGCCGTCATATAGTAAGCATCCGGCCAGACGCCGAAGTGCGGGTAGTCGTTCATCTTCGTATCGTGGACCTGGTAGGTGTAGGCGTACCACTCACCCAGCGGATCGTTGCTCTTGGAGACGGCGATACATTGATAGTAGGGACCGTTGGGGAAGTTGGGCAGCGCGAACTGGCTCAGCATCCAGCGATCGGCCAGTTGATCGTAGAGGACGATGGGATCGCCGTCGTTGGAATTACAAGGATCACCGCTGGGCCAGAGGGAGCCCAGTGAGAAGCTCTGCACCAGGTTCCCCGTCGACTTCTCGTAGATGCCGATGATCGTCGCATTGACGGACTGGATGTAGTAAGTACGCCCGACATCGCCGTTCGTGTCCGGAGGGAGCACGCCGGTCGTATTGCTCAACCCCTCGAAGCTCATCAACGGGGCCGGCATAGCCGTCGGCGCTCCCATCCAGTCCTGATAGGCGGGATGCAGTTGCTCAGGCCCAAGCGCTCCGTGGGGGCGAGGAATGGGGAGGAAGGGAATCTCCCGTCCCTTTTTCGCCGCCACGACGGCCTTGGGCTCCGGCAGGGAGCGGACCGGAGCGGACACACCATGATAGACATCATGGCCTACGACCGGGCGCAGAGGTGATGGAGGCCCCTCGACCGCCGATTCGCTCATCATCCGTGGGCCAGGTGCCGTGGCCTGGATGGGAGCGAAGGGGCCGAGCAGCAGAACCATCGTCATAGCCAGGCCGACGATATGCATGAAGCCTTTGCGGTTCATCTTTGCTCTCCTTCTTCAGAAGTTCTGCGAAAGGGATCAACAGAGGGGGGATAAGGGTATGAACGAAGATAGCACAGGTAGGAAGGTCGGCACCCCCTTCCGCTGTGCTGATAGATTGGTCGTGACAAGAGAAACAATGAGGATGTGTGGCTCTCCCCCTAACCCCCGCTCGTTTAGCATAGCACAATCCCCGACGAGTGCAAGAGACACCCTTGTGAAGTCGTCCATCTGTGGTAAAATGGCCCGCGCATGCCCCTGTAGCTCAGTTGGATAGAGCACCGGCCTCCGGAGCCGGTGGCCCGCGTTCGAGTCGCGGCAGGGGTACTTCATCGAGGGCCGGCCCACTGCCGGCCCATCCTCCGTTTTCATCCCCTTCCTTCATCTGTTCTCATACTCTGGGCGTCGTGCAGCCTGCACGGCAGCAAGGAACGCCCCCTCACCCTACACCGAAGGAGGTAGAGATGAAACCACGTGCGTTGACGCAGTTGATCTCGTTGCATGGCAAGCGTGCGCTGATAACCGGCGCGGGCGCGGGCATCGGCGCAGCCATTGCCCGCCGCTTTGCCGAAGCCGGAGCCGCTCTCGAACTGCTCGACCTCGACGGGAAAGCACTGGACAAGATAGCCGCGCAGGCCGCCGCCCTCGGCGCAGAGGTCCGCACCCATATCGTCGATCTCTCCGACAAGGCAGCTATCGATCGACTGTGGGCCTCGCTGGAAGCGCCTCCCTCGATCCTCGTCAACAATGCGGGTGTCTATCCCTTCCGCGACTTTCTCGACGTCGATCGCGACTTCTACGACTGGGTCATGCGCACCAACTTGGGGTCCGTCTACTGGATGTGCCAGCACTTCATCCGGCGACGGGTGAAGCTCGGCGGCGTCATCGTCAACGTCGGCTCGATCGAAGCCACCCTGCCCTTCAAGAGCGATCTCGCCCATTACAGCGTGAGCAAGGCCGGCGTCATCGCCCTCACACGGGCGCTGGCGAAAGAGCACGGCAAGGACGGCTTTCGCGTCAACGCCGTCGTGCCCGGCGGCATCGTGACGAAGGGGACGCGGGCCGCGGCAAAGGGACTGCTCCGCTTCCGCTTCGGCCTCATCCGCACGGCGATCGACTTCCGACGACGGCTCCCCATCGGGCGGATGGGGCACCCCGATGAGGTCGCGCGGATGGTGCTCGTCCTCGCCAGCGACCTGAGCAGCTATGTCCACGGAGCGGCGGTGCCGGTCGATGGCGGCTTCCTTTCGGCGTAAGCGGACCACGCCACGGCAAGCCGTGGTATACTGAAGGGCGAGACCATCGGCAAGGAGGCTCCTGTGTCTGCCGAAAACGAGGCGCACCGTCATCTGACGACGCTGGACTTTCCCGCCATCCTCGATCGACTGGCCGCTCTCACCGATTTCACCGCCGGGGCCACCCTCGCACGGGCGCTAACCCCCTTCGAGACCATCGAAGAGGCACGGGAAGCGCTGGCCCTGACGCGGGAGGCCCGGCACTTCCTCGCCACCCATCCCGACTTCGACCTTGGCGGCGTGCACGACCTGCGTCCTCTCGTCGAGCAGGCCGAACGCGGGGCCTACCTCGCGCCGACGGACTTCCTCGACGTGCGCACGACGCTCCAGGAAGCCGCCCGCATCCGCCGCCTGCTCCTTTCGATGGAGGAGGAACTGCCCCGTCTGGCCGACCTCGGCTGGCGGCTCCTCCCCCAACCGGCCCTCGTCGAGCAGATCGACGCAACGCTGGACGACGAAGGCGAACTGCGCGACAACGCCTCACCGGAGCTGGCCCGGCTCCGACGCGAGATACGGCATACGCAAAGCCGCGTCCAGGAACGCCTGCAGCGCCTCATCACCTCCGCAGAGGCCGCCCCCTTCCTGCAAGAGGCGATCATCACCCAGCGCGAGGGGCGTTACGTCGTCCCCGTCCGCGCCGAGGCCAGGGGACGCATTCGCGGCATCGTCCACGACCGCTCGGCCAGCGGCGCAACGCTCTTCATCGAACCGATGGCCGTCGTCGAGTCGAACAACCGACTACGCGAACTGCGCCTGGCCGAGGCGGAGGAGGCGCGGCGACTGCTCGACCTGCTGCGTAGCCGGATCGCGGAGAAGGCACACCCCCTGACCGCGACGATCGAGGCGCTGGCCCACCTCGACCTCGCCTTCGCCAAGGCCCGCTACGCCGAAGCGCTCCACGCCGTCGAGCCGACCCTGCGCCCCATCGAGCCGCCGTCGCCCACCACGGGCGACAACGCCCACCCCGGCACGGTCCTCCGTCTGCCGGGCGCGCGGCACCCCCTCATCCCCGCCGAGCGCGTCGTCCCCATCGACCTGGTGCTGGACGAGGAGACGCACATCCTCGTCATCACCGGCCCCAACACGGGCGGGAAGACCGTTACCCTGAAGACAGCGGGGCTTCTCACACTGATGGCCAAGGCCGGCCTGCACATCCCCGCCGACGAGGGAGCGACGCTCTCCTTCTTCTCCGCCGTCTACGCCGACATCGGCGATGAGCAGTCGATCGAACAGAACCTCTCCACCTTCTCCGCCCACCTGAGCAACATCATCGCCTTCCTGCCGCACGTGGATCACCGCACGTTAGTGCTGCTGGACGAACTGGGCGCGGGCACCGATCCGGCGGAAGGCGCGGCCTTGGCGATGGCGCTGCTGGAGGCGCTGCGCCGCCGCAGAACGACGGCCCTCGTCGCCACACACTACCCCGAACTGAAGCTCTACGCCCACGAAACGCCCGGCGTGCAGAACGCCTCGCTGGAATTCGACGTGGAAACGCTGGCCCCGACCTTTCACCTGCTCATCGGCCTGCCGGGGAAATCCAACGCCCTGGCCATCGCCGAGCGCCTGGGCCTGCCGCGCCCCATCATCCGCGAGGCGGCGAAGAACCTTTCCGGCGCGGCACGCAACGTGGAAGCGATGCTCGACGACCTGCACAAACTCCGGCTCCAGACGGTCCGCGCCCGCGACGAAGCACGGGCAGCCCGGCAGCGGGCGGAGACCGAGGCAGCGCGGCTGCGCCGCGAGCGGGAGCAGACGGAACGGCAGCGGGCGGCCATCCTGCGCACGGTGCGGGAGGAGGCCGAGGCCGAACTGGACGCCCTGCGTGCCGAGATACGCGCCCTGCGCCGCCAACTGCACCTCCTGCGCAAGCCGGAGAAGCAGCAAGCCCTGCGCCGCGCGGAAGAGCGCCTCGCCGAGATGGGACAGCGCCTCCCGGAGGCCCCGCCCCCCACCGAGGAAGCGCCCATCGCCGGGCCGATCGCGGCAGGCGATCGCGTGCGCGTGCCGCGGCTGCACCTGGAAGGCGAGGTGATCGCCGTCGAAGGCGACGAGGCCGTGCTCCGCAGCGGTGCGATGCGTATGCGCCTGCCCCTCGCGGAACTGGAGCGGCTCCCCCCGTCGGCACCGCCGCCGATGCCCGCTCCGCCGCGGAAGAGCCGCCCCTCGCCGGGGATGGAGCTGGACGTGCGCGGCCTGACGGTCGATGAAGCGCTGGCGCGCGTCGATCGCTACCTCGACGAGGCGACGCTCGCCGAACTCCCCTGGGTGCGCATCATCCACGGCAAGGGCACCGGCACACTGCGCCGCGCCCTGCGCGACCACCTGCGGCACCATCCGCAGGTCGTTACCTGCGAGGCGGCCTCGGAGCGGGAGGGGGGAGAGGGCGCGACCGTCGTCTGGCTGAGCGAGCGGCGCGGAAAGGAGGTCGAGCGATGATCTTCGGCACCTACGCCGACGATGCGTTGGCCCTGGCGGCCTGGCGGGCCGAACATCGCGGCCTGCAGCACGGCAGGCGGCTGACCCCGGCCATTCCCCGGCCCGACACGCCGACGACCGTCCACCTGAGTGTGGGAGCGGCGCTGACGCTCGACGATCTGCGCCTCTTCTACACCACCGACGGGCGGGAGCCGGACGAGCAGGCCCCCACGGTCCCCTTCGTGCGCCGGGCCGTCGTCTGGGAATCGCTCCTCTGGGGTTACCGCGAACTGTGGGAAGCCACGCTTCCCCCCTTCCCGGCGGGTACCTTCGTCCGCTACCGCATCCGCGGCATCGACGAAGAGGGTACGCCGATCTGGGCCGACCATCCCCCGCCCGACGCGGTGCTCCTCGAACAGACCTTCCGCCGTTTCGGCTCGCCCCACGTGGAAG
>JALXBP010000098.1 GCA_026991395.1 Anaerolineae bacterium
CCGGAAAGCCCCAGTCCGATCACCTGCGGCACGACCAGGCGCAGCGAATCCCAAGTGCTCTCGTTATCCCCCGTCCAGGAGGTGGCGTAGCGCTGGACACCGGCCCACCCCGCCCGCGTGATGACGACGGGGCGGCGGTCGGGGCGGAGGCGGCGCAGCCCTTCCCACGAGGCGCGGGCCATCTGCATCCCGTAGAGATTGTGCGCCTCGCGGTGATCGCCGCCGCGCCCTTCCAGCGCGTGGCGCGTGGCGAGCGGCAGGGTGGGATCGCCCCAGGCGGCGAAGAGCGCCGGTTCGTTCATATCGTTCCAGAAGCCTGCGATGCCCGCCTCCACCAGCGGCTTGTACTGCTCGCCCCACCAGCGGCGCGTTTCGGCGCGGGTGAAGTCGGGGAAGGCGCAATCCCCCGGCCAGACGGGGCCGTGGGCCTCGCGGCCATCGGGGAGGCGGCAGAAGTGCTCGCCCGCCCTCCCGCTTTCGTAAACGGCGTAGCCCTTCTCGCGCTTCACGCCGGGATCGATGATCGTCACCAGGCGGATGCCCTCCTCCGCCAGGTCGGCGGCCAGCTTCGGCAGGTCGAAGCGGCGCTCGTCCCAGGTGAAGACGCGGAAGCCGTCCATATAGTCGATATCCAGATGGATGGCGCTGAGGGGCACCTCGTGGCGGCGGAAGTCGGCGGCCAGCTTGCGCACGCGGCTTTCGGGCACATACGACCAGCGGCTCTGCTGGTAGCCGAGGAACCAGCGCGGCGGGAGCGGATGGCGACCGGTCAACTCGGTGTAGCGTTCCAGCAGACGGGGGGGCTTGCCTACGGCCAGGTAGAGGCGCAGTTCCCCACCGGCGAAGCGGTGCTCGGCCACATCCGCCTGCCCCTCGCCCAGGTCGAAGCGGGCGTAGAAGGGATTTTCGTAGAAGACGAGGTAGGCGGGGCCGTCGCCCGGCCTCACGCCGAGATAGACGGGGATATTGAGGTTGATCGGGTCATCGCCGGGTGCGTAGCCCGCCGGATCGCGGTTCCAGAGGATGTGGGTGCGCCCGCGCCGATTGCCCGCCGTCGCCCGTTCCCCCAGCCCGTAGAGCCGCTCATCGGGGGCAAGCGCGACGCGATGGCGGATGACCCCCTCGCGGCTCCAGGCCACCTCCACATCGGCGCGGACGATCTGTCCGCCCTGTGCCTCGGCGACGAAGAGCTGCGCCCGTTGCCGCATCACGCCGACGGTGAGCGTGCGGCTGCGGACGAAGATCGCGCCGTTCGTCTCGACGACGGTAACGGCGACGGGCGGCCACTTCTTGCCCTCATCGACCGCGTAGGGTGGCGGAGGCGGGGCGGGATGCCGGTCGTGCAGATAGCGCAGGCGCACGAGATCATCGGCGAGGAAGTGGATTTCGATGCGCCCCTGCTGCGTCGCGATGAGCGCCCCGCGCGGCGTGGCGGCCACGCTGACCACCTTCCCCAGCCGCCGCCAGCGCCGACCGCGCAGCGACGGCTCTCGAGTGCGCAGCGCACGCCGGAAGGCCATCCACCGCGCCGGGCCGCGTCGCCGCCGCCCATCGCGGCGCCAGCCGCTATCCACCCAGGCGCGGCGGTAGGGGTAGAGGAACGCACGACGGGCATTCGTCGTGCCGATGGCACGGATCAACTCCAACAGCTTCATCACAGCCTCCTTGCGAGGTCTTCAGAGCAAACCTGTCACCAGCAAGACCGAAAGCAGCAGGAAGGGGACGGCATAGCGATGAAAGGTCGCCCAGAGGCGACGGTCATCGGCGAAGCGCAGGGCGATAAGGTTCGCCAGCGAGCCGATGACGATGCCGTTGCCGCCCACGTTGACCCCCCACGTCAGCGCCCGCCATTGCGTGGTGAACTTGGAAAGGAAGATGGCGGCGGGGACGTTGCTCATCCCCTGCGAAAAAGCGACGCCGCAGAGGAAGGCCCCGCGTGGATCGTCCAGCGGCAGCTTCTGCACCGCGGCGGCGATCCACGGCAGACGGGCGACGAGGTGCAGGTCCACGAACATCAGGCAGAAGAGGAGCAGGAAAGCCCAGTCCACCTTGCCCAGCAGCGAGGGGCGGGCGATGAGCGTAACGAGGAGGACGACCGCCAGCGCATCCAGCGGCATCCCCCGCTCGATGAGGACGACGGCGGCGAGGAGGAGGAGCAGCGATCGCACCGCCTCGCGCAGGTTGAGCGAGGCCGCCTCCCCCAGATGGAGCGTCAGCGGACGCGGGCGGAAGAGGAGCAGGGCGGCCCCGGCGAGCAAGCCCCCCTCCGCCGCCACCGGCACCGCCATCGCCTGCACGAAGCCGACGAAGGAGAGGCCCCACCGTCCCCAGAGGTAGAGGTTCTGCGGATTGCCGATCGGCGTCAGCGCCGAGCCGACGTTGGCGGCGATGGCCTCGAAGACGATCAGCTTGCCCAAATCCTCCTCGATGCGGCTTTGGAGGCTGAGCGTGAGCGGCACGAAGGCGAAGAGCGCGATGTCGTTGGTCAGGACGGTCGCACTGAGCGCCGTCCCGCCCAGGAGGGCGAGCGCCAACCCACGCTCGGTATGCATCCGGTTGAGGAGACGCCGCGCCACCGCATCGAGGAAGCCACTCTCCCACATCGCTGTTATCGTAACGAGCAATGCAGTAAGCGCGAAGATGGTGTGCGCATCAACAGCGTGCAGGCACTCGGCTGTTGGACAGGGGACAGCCAAGTGCAAGACAAGAAAGAGGAGAAACAGGACGGTAAGGAACGGCTCCCGTCGTGCGAAGCCCCCCGCCGCCGCAGCGGCCTGCCGAAGCGAATGCTCGCCCGTCATCTTCGCCTCAGAGGTGAAGGATGAACTTGGCGACGCTCAGGTAGATGAAAAGCCCCGTCGCATCCACCAGGGTGGACATCAGCGGGCCGGAGACGAGCGCCGGATCGATCTTCAGCTTGACCGCCAGCAGCGGCAACAGCGAGCCGATGCTGTTGGCCCAGGTTACGATGGCCCAGATGGCGATGCCCACCGTGAGGGCAATGTCCACCGAACTGCCCCAGCTCAACGCCCGCAGGAAGGCGACGATCCCCATCCCCAGGCCGAGGAGGACGCCGACGGTGATCTCGTGGCGGAAGGCCCGCCAGGCATCGTCCACATCCAGATCGCCGACGGCGACGGCGCGGATGATGGTACTCGTCGTCTGAGAACCGGCATTGCCGCCCGTGCCGATGAGCAGGGGGATGTAGAAGGAGAGCGCCACCACCTGCGCCAGCACCCCCTCGAAGTGGCGCAGGACGGTGCCGGTGAACATCTCCGTCACGAAGAGGAGGAGCAGCCAGCCGATGCGCTTGCGGAAGACCTCCAGCGGGCTGGTCAGCAGGTAGGGCTTGTCCAGCGGCTCGGAACCACCGAAGCGCTGGATGTCCTCGGTTACCTCCTCCTCCAGGACGTCGATGATGTCGTCGATGGTGATGACGCCGACGAGGCGGTTCTCCTCGTCCACAACGGGCAGCGCGGTGAGATCGTAGTGCGCCATCAGCTTGGCGCAGGCCTCCTGGTCGGCGTCCACGCGCACCGAGATGACGTTGGGGTCCATAATGTCCTTGACCTCGGTCTTCGGCTCCGCCTTGATGAGCTGGAGCAGGCTGACGACGCCCAGCAGGTGGCCGTCCTTGTCCACGACGAAGTAGTAGAGGTAATCGTGGTCGGGCGACCATTCGCGGATGGCCTTCAGCGCCTTTTCCGCCCACATATGCTGCCCCAGCGCCAGGTACTCCGAGGTCATGATGCCGCCCGCCGTCTCGTCGGGGTGGAGGAGGAGCGGGCGAATCTCCGCTTCCACCTCGTCCGAGAGGAGGTCGAGCAGGTGATCGGCCTCCTGCGGCTCCAGATCGCCGAGGATGTCCGCCGCCTCGTCGGGGTCCATCTCGTCGAGGATGTCGGCCAGCCGTTCCGGCGGCAGGCGCTGGGCGATTTCGGCGGCTTCCTCGTCTTCCAGGTGCTCCAGGATGTCGGCGATGGTCTCCGGTGCCAGGCCCTGGAGCAGTTGGAGTTGCTCGTCGTCGTCGAGTTCGCTGAAGATCTCCGCCTGGTCGGCGGGCAGCAGCGCCTGGAGGATGGTCTGCGCCTTGCGCGTTTCGCCGCGCTCCAGGAGGGTGTGGATGCGGCGGTAGAGCCGATCGACGCGCTCCTCGAAAGTGGTCTGGCTTGTTGTCATCGGAGCCTCCTTGTCCGAGTTTGTCCCCGGCATACGCCGGAGGCGATGGCCGCGCCGTCGCAGCGGCGGGCGACGCGGCGCGGCTTCGTGCTCACGACGGGCCGAAGGGGCTGCGGGCGGGGGCTATGCTGCCTCCTCCACCTGTCGCGGCGAAAAGTCGGCCTGTCGGACGGCCTGGAGGATGAGCCGCCGATGGTCGCGGGACAGGCCGAGCGGCAAGGTCTCGTCCGGCGAAAACCATCGGGCCTCCTCCACCGCCGCGCCGGTTCGGAAACTGCCGCCGACAGGATGGGCGGTGAAGTAGAGGAAGAGGTAGTGGTAGGCTGGTTCCCCGTCCTCCCCTTCGATCAGGTGCTCGCGCACGTCCAGCACCGCCAGATCGTCGATGGTCAGGCCGACGCTTTCGGCGACGGCGCGACGGGCCGTCTCGTGCAGGCGCTCCCCGCGTCGAAGCGGCGCGGCGGGGAAGGTCCACCCCTGCCCGGCGCGGCGCACGAGCAGGACGCGCCCTTCGAAGAGGATGAGCAGGGCAACGATCGGCGTCGGGGCGCTGCTATTTGGCATCGTCTCTCTCCTCCATCGGCATAGGGGCATTATAGCCCGCTTCGCCTCGTGGTGTAGTCCCGGCGTCCCAAAGCTCCCTTGCTTCCCTTCTCCTTTGTGATAGAAAGCGGCTATGCCGGGACAGCTTCTTGGGTGGTACGTGGCGATGGAGCTTTTCGCGCTGGCCGGATGGCCGTGGGCCTTCCTCTGGCTGCGCAGGCTGCCCTCGCGCGGCTATGCGCTCGCCAGGCCCCTGGGGCTGCTGCTGACCGGCTTCCTCCTCTGGTGGGGCGGGATTTTCCACCTCTGGGGCACGAGCCTCGCCGCCGTGTTGACGGCGCTTCTCCTCGTCTTCGGCGGCGGTCTCCGGCTGGCGTGGCGTGAGCGGGGGGCGTGGATGGCGTGGTGGCGCTCGCAGCGCTGTCTCGTCATCGCGACGGAGGTGCTCTTCGCCGCGGCCTTCCTCGGCTGGGCGATGGTGCGGGCGGCGCAGCCGCAGATCGAAACGGCGGGCGGGGAGAAGTGGATGGAGATCGCCTTCCTCAACGCCAACCTGCGCTCCCCCTCGATGCCGCCGCACGATCCCTGGCTGGCCGGATACGCGATCTCGTACTACTACTTCGGCTACCTGCTGATGGCGATGCTCACGCGCCTGAGCGGGCTGCCCGCGACCGTCGCCTTCAATCTGGCCAATGCGGGGTGGTTCGCGATGGCGGCGGCGGGGGCCTTCGGCCTGCTCTACGACCTGCTGGAGGGGGAGAAGCTCCTCGCCGCGCTGTGGTCGCCTTTCCTGCTCCTGCTGACGGGCAACGGCGAGGGCTGGCTGGAGGTGCTGCACGCCCGCGGGCTTCTTCCGCCCCGCTTCTGGGTCTGGCTGGACATCCGCTCGCTGAATGTGCCGCCGACGCCGCCCTTTTCCTGGATACCCCAACGCTACTTCTGGTGGTGGCAGGCGTCGCGCGTCATCCACGACTACGATCCCTGGGGGCGGACGCAGGAGGTCATCGATGAGTTCCCCGCCTTCAGTTTCATCCTCGGCGATATGCACCCCCATCTGCTCGCGCTCCCCTTCGTCGTGCTGGTGGTCGGCGTGGCCCTCGATCTCTGGCGGCGTCCGGCGTTCACCTTTCCGTCGCTGCGCCGCCTGGCTCTGGACTTCCTGCTGATGGCGGCGGTCGTGGGGGCGCTGGGCTTCCTCAACACGTGGGATTTCCCCATCTACTGGGGGCTGCTGGCCTTGCTCTTCTACCTGCGTGCGCACGGGCCGTGGTCGCTCCGGCTGGTGAAGAGTGCCGCCTTTGCCTCGTCCCTCGGCGTGGCGAGCGTCGTGCTCTACCTGCCTTTCTGGGTCGGCTTGCGTTCGCAGGCAGGCGGGTTGCTGCCCAATCTCTTCAACGCGACGCGCCCCGTCCAGCTTGCCGTCGTCTTCTGGCCCTTCCTCGTGCCGATGGCGGCGCTGGTGGTGGAGGCCGCACGCCGCGCGCGGATTGGGTGGCGGCAGTTCCTGAGCGATCTGGTGCCGCTGCTCGCCGTGGCGGTGGTGATGGCGCTCCTCCTGGGCCTGACGGGCGGGGGGCCTTTCCTGCGCGCCTTCCTCCGCGGGGAGGGCGTCGCCGCCGGTCTGGACGGGGAGACGGTGCGCACGCTGCTCCTCGCGCGGCTGCGCCAATCGGGCGGGCTTGTGCTGCTGGCCGCCGTCGTCCTCATCGTGGGGCGGGCGCTCTTCGCCGTCGGCCACCGTCGGGAGCGGCTCACCTTCGTCTGGGTGCTGACGCTGCTCGGCGCGGGATTGGTGCTCACGCCGGAGTTGCTCTACCTGCGCGATCTCTTCGGCACGCGGATGAATACCGTCTTCAAGTTCTACTTCGAAGCGTGGCTGCTGTGGAGCGTCGCCGCCGCCTGGTGGCTGGCCGAGGGGGGGCGGCGATGGGCGTATGCCGTCGCGCTGTTCTTCATCGCCACCGGCTTCCTCTACACGCCGCTGGCCGCCCGCGCCCGTGCGCTCGAACACGGCACGCCCTGGTCGCTCGACGGGGCGCTGTGGATCGCGCGGCAGCATCCGACCGATTGGACGCTTATCGAGCGGCTGCAGGCGCAGGTGGAGGGGCGTCCGGTCATCGTGGAAGCGCCGTTCGGCGACGGCGGCTCGTACACCTACGGCGGGCGGATGGCTGCCTTCACCGGCTTGCCCGATGTGGTGGGCTGGGTGGGGCACGAGCAGCAATGGCGCGGGACTGCCGACGAGGCGGTACGCCGCGTGGCCGATGTGGACCGACTCTACACGACGGACGATGCCGCCGAGCGCGAGCGCCTGCTGCGCCGCTATCACGTGCGTTACGTCATCGTGGGGGAGGTGGAGTTGCAGCGCTACGGCCCCGGCCTTGCGGAGCGCTGGGCCGCCTATCCCCTCCTTTTCCGCGAGGGTGCGGCGGCCATCTACGCCGTCGGTGCACCCTGATCCCATTCGAGGAGGAGACGAACGATGCCCTTTGCTTTTACCCCGCTCTCGCTGCCCGATCTGCTGCTCATCGAGCCGAAGCTCTACGCCGATGCCCGCGGCTTTTTCCTGGAAAGCTACAAAGCCTCCGCCTTCGCTCCCTACGGCATCCCGCCCTTCGTGCAGGCCAATCATTCGCACTCCGTGTACGGCGTCCTGCGCGGCCTGCACTACCAACTGCCGCCCTTCGCGCAGGGCAAGCTGGTGATGGCGGTGCGCGGGGTGATCTTCGATGTGGGCGTGGACCTGCGGCGCAGTTCGCCGACCTTTGGACGCTGGGCGGGGGTGATCCTTTCCGAGGAGAATCACCGCCTGCTCTACATCCCGCCGGGCTTCGCCCACGGCTTCTGCGTCCTCAGCGACGAGGCCGACGTCATCTACCAGGTTACGGCGGAATACGCTCCGCAGGCCGACCGCGGCGTGCGATGGGACGATCCGACGATCGGCGTGGAATGGCCGATCGAAGCGCCGCTCCTCTCGCCGAAGGATGCGGCGCAGCCCCTTCTGGAGGAGGCCGAACTTTTCGCTTGAGCTTCTCGGCCCTCATTTGAGGATCACCGGCAGGCAGAGACGGAGGACGGGCCAGAAGCCGTTGTTGGAAAGCGGCGAACGTCCGCCCTCGTTGGCCGTCTTGAGCGCGAAATGCACGACCCCGCCCGCATAGGGCACCGTGGCGGTGTAGCGTCCGCCCGCGCCCGTCAGCGCGTCGGTGAGCAGCGTGGCGGTCGCCCAGTTCTCCTCGGTGATGCGGCCCCTGGTGTAGCGCAGGGTGGTGGTGAGCGCCCCGTCCGGCGGACTCCAGGTCAGCGTCGCGGTCAGTGTCGTCGCGTCGGTCAGCGCGCGGCGCACGCGCAGGTCCCGCACCGCCTGCGGTGCGGGAATGCCGTACTCGTCGGCTCCCACGTCCGCCGCCGGGCCGATGGGGCGGGCGTCGCCGTCGATGTCGTCGGCGACGTCGGGGGGCAGTGCGACGCTGTCGATGGCCGGATTTGCTCCGTCCGCCAGGTGCAGGTCGCCGTCGTTGCCGTCCACGAAGAGCGAGAGGGGTTGTCCGCTGAGATTGCCGGAAAGCGAGGCCGTGCCGCCGCGGTCGCGCAGGTTGTGGGAGAGCAGGTTGTTGACGATGGCGACCTCCGTCCGCTCGAAGCGCCATTCGATGGAGGAAAAGGGTGGGCGGGTGGAGACGACGGTGTTGTGCAGCACGCGAGCGCCGCAGGCGTTCCACAGACAGATGCCGCAATCGAAGCCGTACTCGGAGGCGAAAAGCTCCTCGTCGTTGGCGAAGATGATGTTGTTGCGGACGATGCCGCCGTAGTGATCCACGTAGCCGCCCGCCTGGGGGCAGGGGTGATCGGCGTAGGTGCGGAGATTGTCGCCCTCCGTCGCCATACCGAAGCCGACGCCCCGCGCGTTGTTCCGCAGTTCGTTCCGCTCGACCAGCGTATCGCGGCTTGCCCGCCAGAAATGGACGGCGTGCTCGGCGAGGCCGCTCGCGCACCAGAAGCCCTCGATGAGGTTGTCGCGGATGATCCAGTCGCGGGCCTGGTGCGCATCCACGCCGCCGGTGTAGCAGTCGTTGCGGATATTCGCCCGTCCCGCCGCGGTCAGTTCGATGTGCGAGCAGGCGATGATGCCGCCATCGGGGAAGTGGCGTGCGTCTTCGCCGGTGTAGGGGTTGATCTTGATCGCCTGTTCGCCGGGGTCGATGATGTGGACGTTGTAGATGAGCGTGCCGGTCGTCTCCGCCTCGGCGGTGGACATCACGTGGATCGGATGATTGTAGGCGCGTTGCAGCGTTACATCGGCGATGGTAACGTCGGAGGCGACGATCTGGACGATCTCGGTCGTCGAGCCGTTGCCGTCTATGATGACCGCCTCCCGATTCCCGCTGGCCGAGCGGAGCGTTACGTTGGGAGTATCGAAGCGCAGGTAGAGGCCGTCCAGGTTGTAGGTGCCGTCCTGGAGCAGGATGGTGTCGCCGGAGCGGGCGTTGTTGACGGCATCGACCAGTTCGGCGACGGTGGAGACGGTAACGATGTGGCCCGTCGGCGGCGGGAGCGGCTGACAATGCTCGCGGCTGCGGAAGACGGCGGGGCGTGAGCCGGTCCGGGACGATGGCGGGAGCGTGTTGCCGCCCTGCGAGGCGGCGAAGCAGAGCGGAAGACCGACGAAGGCCAGGGCGGCGAAGCTCAAGGAGAGAGCTTTGAGGAAGGTTCGGTGATTCATACCGTTGTCCTCGAGCGTGCGATGCCCCCTGCGAGGGGCATCGCACGCTGTGGAGGCTAATGGTTGCGCACGACCAGCGGCAGGTAGAGCGTATGCCTCGCTGCGATGCACCAGTAGCCCAGGCAAGCCCCGCGGTTCGTGCTCGAGGCCATGCCGATGGCCGCCTGGCCGACGGTCAGGTCAGCGCCGTAATGCGCCGAGTGGGCGCTCATCCCGGTGCCCGTCAGCGGCGTGAACCAGTCCAGGGCGTAGTTGGTGGAGGACATCGCCAGAGCCTTTCCACCCAGCAGCAAGAGACCCGCCAGAGCCAGGAGAATCGTCGCTCGTTTCATCTCCGGCCTCCTAATCGTCGTGTTCCAGGGTCAGCCGCACGCCGCCGATCTGCACGTAGTTGGACGAGCCGCCGAAGAACAACTGGAAGGCGATGTACACTACCCCCTGCTCGTCGCTGAGTATGTTGTTCGTGGTGAGGTCCAGGTGGTATGAGCAGGCCGTGGTACACACGTGGTCGGTACCGTCCGCGATGATGGTGTCGCCGCTGCCGGCTCCGGTCTGGCGGCGCACGAACGTGGCATCAATGCCGTCGAAGTCGCTTTGGGACTTGAAGTAAACATCAATGCCCGTGAGGGTAACGTCCTGCCCGTAGAGTTGCCCTGGCAGGGTAACCGGCAGCATCACGTCCCGCCTGCCACTGCCGCCCGGCCTGACTATGACCCCGCCGTATGTGTCGAGTTCGAACTGGGTCGAGTCGGTGCTTTGCTTCTTGCGCAGGTTGTTGCCGCTGATCCAGATGTAGGACCTGGCGGAACTCTGAATGATGCCGGTTCCGCTGGCTTTGAGGGCCACGCTGAAGCTGCTGCTGGCCTCTACACCGACGCTGGCCAAGCTCCCACCAAACACACCGACACCCGCGAGGCTTATGCCCTTCAGACCATCACCTGTACTGCTGTTGTAGCCGGAAACGGCCGCCCGGTTATCGGCGCCGCTGGAGGCATACACGCCATTGTTGTTTGCACTGTAGGCGTATATCCCATCGCCGCTGCCATAGTTCTTGACACTGAGTACCTGAGTGTTGTTGCTGTGACTAATGACCGCGCCGGGCCGCAGGCTCAGGGCGTAGGGCACGGCGTAGATCGGCTGACGTGGCGTCATCTCGCCGTCCCCCTCCACCTCCACGGCCAGCCATACCTTTTGGCCGTGGAGGACGCTGTAGCAGTAGTCCAGGTAGGAATGGAAGAGGCCATCCTCCACGGTTACCGTATTGGTGTCGCCGCAGATAGGAACGCCGCCGGTTTCGCTTTCGTAGAGGGCGAAGTAGACTTCGTAGTCCCCGTCGGGGAGCGGATTGCCGCTGCTGTCGGTCAGTCTCCCCTGGATGGGAATAGCGCCGGGTGTGATGTCCTCCACCGCCAGGCCGCCGTCCGGTGAGGGTGGCTCGGCGAGTTCCTGCGCCTGGCCGATCCTCCCCATCGGAACCAGCAGCAATCCCAGCACCAGCACACTGAGCAGAATGCGTCCGAGTTTCATAGCACACCTCCTTTTGGATTTGTGGAAAGCACCCTCAGCATAGCCGATGAGTGTCCGAGCGGCGTCCGACTACCGTCCACGGCGCGTGAGAAACCGCTTTTTCGAGGGAAAATCCCGCCTCCTTCACGATTGCCCTGTTTCGTGGTAGGATAGCCCCATCCTGGAAGCGGAGGTGCAGATGCAGCCTTATCCCATCGGCAAGCTGCCGCCGGAGACGATGGCGGCCCTTCTGGCGCAGGTGCCACAGCGTGACCCGCGCGTCATCCTGGGGCCGGGCATCGGCCACGATGCCGCGGTGATCGAGATGGGCGACCGCTACCTCGTGACGAAGAGCGACCCGATCACCTTCGCCACCGATGAGATCGGCTGGTACGCGGTGCAGGTCAACGCGAACGATGTCGCCTGTCTGGGGGCGACGCCGCGCTGGTTCGTGGCCACCTTCCTCCTGCCGGAGGGGCGGAGCGACCGGGCGCTGGTCGATGCACTGTTTCGGCAGGTGGTGGAAGCCTGCTCGCACTTGGGGGCGACGCTCGTCGGCGGCCACACGGAGATTACCCACGGCCTCGACCGTCCCATCATCGTGGGGATGATGGTGGGGGAGGTCGAACGGGGGCGGCTGGTCCGCTCCGACGGGGCACGTGTGGGCGACCGCCTGCTCCTCACCAAGCGGATCGCCGTCGAGGGAACGGCGATCATCGCCCGCGAGTTGGGGGCGCGGCTGCGCGGCAAGGTCGCTCCGGCGCTGCTGGAGCGGGCCGCCCGCTTCCTGCACGAACCGGGGATCGGCATCGTGCGCGAGGCGGCGCTGCTTGCCGCGACGGGGGCCGTCCACGCGATGCACGATCCGACCGAAGGGGGCGTGGCCGGAGGGCTGCAGGAGATGTGCGCCGCCGCGGGCGTGGGCGCGGTCGTGGACGAGGCCGCGCTGCCCTTCTACGAGGAGACGCTGGCCTTCGCCGACCTGCTCGGCTTCGACCCCCTGGGGCTGATTGCCTCCGGTTCGCTGCTCGCGGCGGTGGCGGCGGAGGCGGCGGAGGATGTGCTGCAGCGGCTCCGCGCGGCGGGCATCGAGGCGGCGATCATCGGGGAGATCACCGCCGGGCCGGAGGTCTGGCTGCGCCGCGGCGACGAGCGCCGTCCCTTGCCGCGCTTCGCCCGCGACGAGATCGCCCGTCTCTTCGAGGCGCTGCGATGAGCGCGGCGACGCCGATTCCCCCCGACCGCGAGGGACGGAGCACGCTGCTCCATCGTTTCTTCGTCGTCTCGGCGATGTTGGGGGAGATTCCGCCGCTCAAGCTGCTGCCGAGTTGGCTGGCGCTGGTCGCCATCGCCTGCTGGCCGTGGGGAAGGCTGCGGGTAGCGGCGGCCTTCGTCGCCGCTTTCTGGCTCGCCGCCGACTGGGTGATGCTGGCGCTGCTGCCGCGGTGCGGGCGCTCGTGGGGGCCGGTAACACCGCCCCTCCTGGGGCTGACGCTGCTGCGCACACTGCTTTCGTGGGGGATGGCGTGGCTGCGCGGCGATGACGTGGGGCTGGCCCTCCTCGTGGTGGGGGAGGCGGCGGTTGCGGCGGCGGCTTTCTACGCCACCTGGATCGAGCCGTTCGCATTGACGATCACGCGGCAGCGGCTGGCGCTGTGGGACAGCGGGAAGGTCAGGCCGCTGCGCCTGCTGCACATCAGCGATGTGCATTACGAAGGCGATTCCCCCCGCGAGGCGAAGCTGCTCGACGCGGTGCGCAGGCTGGCCCCCGATCTCATCGTCCTCACCGGCGATTACCTCAACCTCTCCTCCATCCACGATGCCGCGGCACGCGAGGGGGCGAGGCGGCTGCTGGCCGCCCTCGATGCGCCGCTGGGCGTCTTTGCGATTACCGGCAGCCCGCCGGTGGATATTCCCGCCGTCATCCCCAGCCTCTTCGCCGACCTGGATCGGATCACCTGGCTGGAGGATCGCGCCCGTCCCCTCGAATGGGAGGGACGCCGCTTCTGGCTCGTCGGCGTGCGGTGTACGACGAACTGCCGCCGCGACGGGGCGATGATGCGGCGGCTCGTCGCGCAGGTACCGGAGGGGGAGCCGGTGATCCTCCTCCACCACAGCCCGGACCTGATGCCGGAGGCGGCGGAGGCGGGCGTGCGGCTCTACCTGGCCGGGCACACGCACGGCGGGCAGATTCGGCTGCCGTTGTTCGGGGCGCTGGCGACCAGTTCGCGCTTCGGCAAGCGCTACGAGATGGGGCTGTACCGTCAGGGGCGGACGGTGCTCTACGTGAGCCGCGGCCTGGGCGTGGAAGGCGTGGGCGCGCCCCGTGCCCGCTTCCTCGCCCCGCCGGAGATCATCCTCTGGGCGTTGACGGGGGGGGAAGGATGAGCGCCTCGATGACCTTGCTGCTGGAAGGGGCGGCGAGGCTTGGCCTCGCGCTGACGCCGCCGCAGGTGGAAGCCTTCCGCCGCTATCAGGCGATGCTGCTTGCGTGGAACCGGCGCTTCAACCTGACGGCCATCACCGAGCCGGAGGGGGTGCAGGTGCGTCATTTCCTCGATGCGCTTTCCTGCCTGCCTGCGATGCGGGCGCGTGGCGGCCTGGAGGGGCGTCGCGTCGTCGATGTGGGGACGGGGGCCGGTTTCCCCGGCCTGCCGCTGAAGATCGTCTGCCCGGCGATGCGGCTGACCCTGGTCGAGGCGACGCGGAAGAAGACCGACTTCCTGCGTGCCCTCGTCGCCGAACTGGCGTTGACGGGGGTTACGGTGATCCACGCCCGCGCGGAGCGGCTGGGGCGCGAGGCGCTGCATCGGGAGCGGTACGATTGGGCGCTGGCGCGGGCGGTGGCCGAGATGCGCGTCCTGGCGGAATACCTCCTGCCGCTGGTGCGGCTGGGCGGTTGGGCCTTGGCGCAGAAGGGGGAGCACGCTCCGGCGGAGGTGCAGCGAGCGGCCTGCGCGATCACGCTCTTGGGCGGAGAGGTGGAGCGGCTGGAGCCGGTAACGCTGCCTGGCCTGGCCGAGGAGCGTTTTCTCGTCCTCGTGCGCAAGGTGGCGGCCACGCCGCCGCGCTATCCACGTCGGGAGGGGATGCCCGCCAAGCGTCCCCTTTCCTGCACGGACACCGAAAGGAGTTGAACGTGAACGCGATCCTCAGTCTGGCGACGGCCTTTGGCCTTTCGACCTCGGCGGGGCTGAACGCCTACATCCCCTTGCTCATCGTCGCGCTGCTGGCGCGCTACACCGATCTGGTGCAGCTTTCGCCGGAGTGGGCGGCGCTCGCCAACGGGTGGGTCATCGCGCTGATGGCGGTGCTCCTCGCCGTGGAGGTGGTGGCGGACAAGGTGCCCGCCGTGGATTCGCTCAACGACATCCTCCAGACCGTCGTCCGACCGGCGGCGGGGGCGATCCTCTTCGCGGCGACAACGGGGCATGCCGTGCATCTGCACCCCGTGCTGGCGATGGCGCTCGGCGTCATCCTTGCGGGGAGCGTGCACGCCGTCAAGGCGGGAGGACGCCCGCTCGTCACGGCGGCGACGGGGGGCACGGCGAATGCCCTGGTCAGCACGATGGAGGACGCGATCGCGACGACGGTCTCCCTCGTCGCCGTGCTCTTCCCCTACCTGATGCTGCTCTGGCTGCTCTTCCTGCTCTGGCTGCTCGTCTGGTGGCGGAAGCGCCGCGCCCGGCGGAGGGGCTGAGATGGGCGAGATCGTGATCATCGGCCTGGGGCCGGGCGACCCGCGCGACCTGACCCGTGCGGCTTGGGCGGCAATCGAGGAGGCGGAGAAGCTCTACCTGCGCACGGCACACCATCCCGTCGTCGCGGCGCTGCCCCCGCACCTCGCCGTCGAGGCGTTCGACGCCTTCTACGAAAGGGAACCGACCTTCGAGGCGGTCTATCGGGCGATCGTCGAGCGCGTCCTCGCGCTGGCGGAGCGGGAGGCGGTGGTCCGTTACGCCGTCCCCGGCCACCCCTGGGTGGGGGAGGCGACGGTGCCGCCCATCGTGCGCGGGGCGCGGGAG
>JALXBP010000099.1 GCA_026991395.1 Anaerolineae bacterium
GTCTCATCGAGGGGGCGAGCCAGGGGAAGGGGCTGGGGCTGGAGTTCCTGCGCCACATCGAACGGACGCGGCTCCTCATCCACCTCCTGGACGCGACCGCGCCCGATCCGCTGGCCGATTTCCGCGCCATCAACGCGGAGTTGACCGCCTTCGGCCACGGGCTGGGGGAGAAGCCGCAGCTCGTGGCGCTCAACAAGCTGGATATGCCCGAAGGCCGCGAGCGCTTTCCGCAACTGAAGGCGGCGCTGGAGGCGGAGGGGTACCCCGTTTACGGCATCTCCGGTCTCACCCGCGAGGGCGTGCGCGAGTTGATGTGGGCGGCCTACCACCGGCTCCAGGAGATGCCACCCCCGCCGCGGGTGGAGGTGGAAGCGGAGATCGCGCCGCCTTCCCCCCTCGAGGAGGAGGGTTTCACCATCACGCGGGAGCCTTCGGGGGTCTGGGTCGTGCGCGGGGGCAAGATCGAGCGTGCCGTGCGCCGCACCAACCTCAACTACTACGACGCCCTCCTCCGCCTGCACCGCTATCTGGAGCGGCGGGGAGTCATCGAAGCCCTGCGCGAGGCGGGCGTGCAAGAGGGCGACACGGTGCGCATCGGCGACTTCGAGCTGGAATGGCGCGACAGGGAGCCGGATCGATGAAGGCGAAGGGGCGGAGCCTGCAGGCGCTGACCGAACTGATGAACCGTTTCGTCGCCGAGATGGGATGGTACGACGACGATTCGCCGTTCCAACAGACGCCGCGCAACATCGCCATCTCGCTGGTGCTGGAGGCGGCGGAGGTGCTGGAGCATTTCCAGTGGGGCGAGGAGGCCGAGCCGCGGGCGCTGGCGGAGGAACTGGCCGACGTGGCGCTCTACCTGCTGCAACTGGCCTGGCTGAACGACATCGATCTGGAGCAGGCCATCCTCGACAAGCTGGAGCGCAACTATCGGCGCTTCGGCGGCGGTCGGCGGGGAGGCCCTTCCGCGCGGCGATAGGCGCGTCTCCGCAGGCGGAGCGGCGGTCAGGCTGAGGGTTCCGTGGGGGCCTCGGCACGGGCGAGATCGTCGGGTTCGGCGACGCGGTGCAGCCAGGGGACGCGGTCGAAATCGGCGTCGAAGCTGGCGATGGCCTCGATAGCCCGCTCTCGACAGCCCAGGGCGATGAGTGCATCGTTGAAGTTCAGTTCGCCCCCCGATTGCCGGACGAGGGCGAGGATGTCGCCGTAGAGGCGGGGCACGTCGGGGAAGAGCCAATTCAGAGCGCTGGATGGGATGCGGCTTTCCACGCGGTCGAGGAAAGGCTCGACTTCCTCCGTCAAATGTTTTTCGTACAGTCGGCGGATGGCGACGCTGAGCGCCTCGCCCATCACACAATCGAAGAAGACGGGTTTGTGCCGGCCTGCTTCGAGGGCCTCGAAGAGAGCAAGTGCACGGAGATGCCAAGTGTCATTGGGGACGAAGAGGCCGACGAGGACGGTGGTATCGATGGCGATCTTCATGACTCTCCATCGTACAGGGCTTCGGAATCTTCGAGCGCATCTCCTCCTACGGGGGGCATGATGCCGATCACCTCCCGCAGCGCGGAGATGGGCGCGGTGACGGTGTCGGGATAGCGGGGGGAGGGGTGCTTCTCCTCGGCGGGCTGCGGCTCCGTCAGGACGACGGGCTTCTGCTCCTCCGCCTGGCGGTTGAGGAAGCGGAGGAAGGCTTCAACGACGGGCAGGCTCTCCGCCGGGAGTTGATCCAGGAGCTTGCGCAGACGATCCCGTGCCGCATCCGTCTCTTCGACGGCGGGTTCCGCCTTGGGCTTGGTCAGCGTTACGGTCATCTCATCCCTCCTTCTCTTTGCAGTATAATCGAAGGCGGAGGGTTCGTCAATATTTTCTCAGGCTGGGGAACGATGACGCGACGGCGACGACACAGCGAAGTGGTCAACATCCTGGCGGTGAGCGATGAGCGCTCCTCGCTGCTGCTCAACGAGGAGGCACGCGCACGGTTGGGACGCATCGACCTGCTCCTCGGCTGCGGGGATTTGCCCTACACCTACATGGAGCATCTCTTCACCGTGCTGCGCACGCGCCACGCCTACTACGTCCACGGCAACCACGATGCGCCGATTCACCTTTCGGGGGGCAGGCTGCTCACCGAGCCGGGGGGATGGGAGAACGTGGACGGGCGCTCGGTCTATGTCGCCGACTTCGACCTGCTCATCGCCGGGCTGGAAGGCTCGATCCGCTATCGCCCCGGTCGCCCCTACCAGTACACGCAGCAGGAGATGACGGTGCGGGCGCAGCGTCTGGTGCTCAACCTCCTCTACAACCGCGTCGCCTTCGGGCGCTACCTGGATATCTTCATCGCCCACGCGCCGCCCTTCGGCATCCAGGATGGGGAGGATTTGCCCCATCAGGGCTTCACCTTCTTCCGCACCCTCATCCAGCGCTTCCGTCCGCGCCTCTTCCTCCACGGCCACCTGCACCGCTACGGTCAGGAGCCGTGGAGGACGAAGGTGGGGGAGACGGAGGTCGTCAACGTCTTCCCCTTCCGCCTCATCCATTGGCGTGAGGGGGAAATCGAATACAATCGCTTGTATCGAAGATAATCCAGAACGCGAGGTGTCTTTATGGCCGATTTTCTCACCCCACAGTCCGAGGACTTTTCCCGCTGGTACAACGAGATCGTGCAGAAGGCCGACCTGGCCGACTACTCCCCCGTGCGCGGCTGTATGGTCATCAAGCCCTACGGCTACACGCTCTGGGAGAACATCCGCGAGGCGCTGGATCGGCGCTTCAAGGCGACGGGGCACGTCAACGCCTACTTCCCGCTCTTCATCCCGATGAGCTTCCTGCAGAAGGAGGCCGAGCACGTGGAGGGCTTCGCGCCGGAACTGGCCGTCGTGACCCACGGCGGCGGTGAGAAGCTGGAGGAGCCGCTGGTCGTTCGCCCCACCTCGGAAACGATCATCGGCTATATGTACGCCAAATGGATTCAGTCCTACCGCGACTTGCCGGTGCTCATCAACCAGTGGGCGAACGTGGTGCGCTGGGAGATGCGCACCCGCCTCTTCCTGCGCACGACCGAGTTCCTCTGGCAGGAGGGGCACACGGCGCACGCGACCCGCGAGGAGGCGCTGGAGGAGACGATGCGCATCCTCGACCTCTACACCGACTTCGCCGTCAACGATGCGGCGATCCCCGTCATCCCCGGTCGGAAGAGCGAGAGCGAGAAATTCGCCGGTGCTGTGAACAGCTACACGATCGAGGCAATGATGAAGGACGGGAAGGCGCTCCAGTCGGGCACGAGCCACTTCCTGGGACAGAACTTCGCCAAGGCCTTCGACATCAAGTTCCTGGACGAGAACAACCAGCTCCAGTACGTCTGGACGACCTCCTGGGGGGTGAGCACGCGCATGGTCGGCGCGATCGTGATGACGCACGGCGATGACCAGGGGCTGGTGCTGCCGCCGCGCCTTGCGCCGACGCAGGTGGTCATCGTCCCCATCTGGCGGAAGAAGAAGGAGCGCGAGGCAGTGCTGGAGGCGGCGCGATCGCTCTATGAGCGGCTTCGCCCCGTCGTCCGCGTCCACCTGGACGAGCGCGAGGGCTTCTCCCCCGGCTGGAAGTTCCACGATTGGGAGATGCGCGGCGTCCCCCTGCGGCTGGAACTCGGCCCGCGCGATCTCGCAAGCGGGACGGTCGTCGCCGCGCGGCGCGACATCCCCGGACGGGAGGGGAAGCGGGTGTTGCAGATGGCGGAGGTGGAGCAGGCCGTCCCCGCGCTGCTGGAGGAGGTGCAGGCGGGCATCTACCGCAAGGCCCTCGACTTCCGCGAGGCGCACACCTGGGAGGTGGAAAGCTACGAGGCGCTGAAGGAGGCGGTGGCGCAGGGCTTCGCCCGCGCCTGGTGGTGCGGCGATCCGGCCTGCGAGGCGGCGATCAAGGAGGAGACGAAGGCGACGATCCGCTGCCTGCCGCAGGATCAGCCCGGCGGGAAGGGACGCTGCATCTACTGCGGCAAGGAAGCACACGAGGTGGCGCTCTTCGGGCGCGCCTACTGAGTCCAAACGGAGGCGGCGGGGATGAAGGGCCTCTCGCACTTCGCCACGGGGGTGGCGCTGGCGACCTTCTTCCCCGCCGTTGTGCATGCCGGGGCCGCCGGTTCGCTCCTGCCGATGTTAGGCGGCATCGGCGGCATCCTGCCGGATACGCTCGACTTCAAGTTCGCCCGCTACTTCGAGCGCTACGATGTGGAGATCGATCCCGGCGTGGAGCCGAGCGCCGAGGCTATCGCCGACGCGCTCGTCGCGGCGATGCGGCGGGCCTGGGAGCGGGGCGAGCCGCAGAACGTGATGGCGCACACCATCCGCCTGGGGGCCGATCTCTGGCGGGAGTACGCCATCCGCTTCGATCCGCAGGCGGGCGCGGTGGAGGTGCGCATCGGGCCGCTGGTCAACACGGGGCAGGTGCCCTATCCGGGGACGGAGCCGGTAGGCACGGTGGCCCGCCGCGAGGTCGGCGTGCCGCTCGTCCACACCTACAGCGCCGAGTACCGCGTCAACATCTTCAGCGGGCCGTCCTTCCGCTTCGCGCGGGAGGGCGACGCGCTCCACGTCCACTTCCTCGACTGGCATCGCCGCTGGTCGCACAGCCTGACGCTGGCCGCGGCGGCGGGGCTGCTCGTGGGCGTGCTCTTCGGCTTCTGGGCGGGGCTGGTCTTCGCCCTGGGATGGGCGGGGCACGTCCTGGAGGACCAGCTCGGCTACATGGGCAGCAACCTCTTCTGGCCCTTCACGAAGAGGCGGGTGCCGGGGCTGGGTCTCATCCACTCCGGGGAGCCAATCCCCAACACGCTCACCGTCTGGACTTCGTTGGTACTCATCCTCGCCAACCTGGACCGCTTCTCTGCCTCGCCGCAGCTCACGGGCACGCCCTTCCTCACCGTCGCGCTGGGAGCGCCGTGGCTCATCCTGGGTGCTCTCTACCTGCGGGGGAAGCTGCACGCCGCCGCGCCCGTCGCACGCGAGGCCGCGGCCCAGGCCGAGGTCGTGGCCGAGGCCGAGGAGGACTGAGCCGCTCAGGAAGTGGCCTTGCCCACGATCTCCCCAAAGAGGATGGCCAGGGCAAAGGCCGCAGGCGACAGCAGCGCCCCGACGATGATCGAGAACCAGGCCATGGCAGCATGCCGCTTCCGCGCCACCCAGCCGAAGAAGATCGTTGCCACGCCATAGGGGATGAAGGAAACCGCGGTGATGAGCATGATCAGCGGGGCGAAGAAGAGCATCAGCACGGACATCCCCGCCGTGACCGCCAGCGTCACGATACCGGCAATGGCCAGCGTCAGCCCTACATATTCGATCTTGTCCGCTCGCTCCAGGGATTCAAGCACGGCACAGACTCCTTTCAGAGAAACACGCACAGGGGCGATACAGGCAAGACGGCGTGCAGAACCGAGTTTCAACCGCTCCCAGTTTACCATCACTCCCACCGGCAGGCAAACGGAAAGGGGGACACGGGTTAGCCACCGCGTCCCCCTTCGAGATCCGGCTCACGCCCGACGCCGCGCGGCGAGACTGCGAAACTGCTCCAGCATCTCCTGCACGGAAAGGGTCCCGGCGGCGAAGCCGAGGTCGGCGCAGCGCTGCGCCAACTGGGTGATCTGCGGCGGCTCGACGAAGGCCTCGGCCAGGACATCGGTCTGCGCGAAGACGGAGCGGGTCGGCCCATCGGCGAGGATTTGGCTGTGCGCCATCAGGACAGTGCGCCTGGCGTAACGGGCGACGATGGGCATATCGTGGGTGATGATGACGATGATGTGGCCGCGCTCCTCGTGCAGCCGCGTGAGGAAGTCCATAATCTCCAGCGACTGCTTCACGTCTTGCCCCGTCGTCGGCTCATCGACGATGATCATATGCGGACGCAGGGCGAGGATGGAGGCGATCGCCACGCGCTGGCGCAGCCCCTTGGGCAGGAAGAAGGGATGCTGTTCGAAAGTGCTCTCGTCCAGCCCGACCACCTCCGCCGCCTCGCGGACACGCTCCTCCACCTCCGCCTTGGGAAGCTGGATGTTGCGCGGCCCGTAGGCGATCTCGTCCCAGACGGTGCTGTTGAAAAGCTGATGGTCGGGATTTTGGAAGACGTAGCCCACGCGCACCGCCATCTTGGTGATCGACGTGTGGCGCGTGTCGAGGCCATCGACGAGGATGCGCCCCTCCGTCGGCTTGAAGAGGCCGTTGAGGCACTTGGAAAGGGTCGTCTTGCCGGAGCCGTTCTGTCCGATGAGGGCCACAAAGTCCCCCTCGGCGAAGCGAAGGTTGATGTCGCGCAAGGCGACCGTTCCATCGGGATAGCGGAAGGTTACGTTTTCGGCGACGACGTAAGGTTCGGGCTTCATCATCCCTTCCCTCCCAGCAACTCGCGAAGCCGGGCCGTGCCGTCCTCGACGGTCAGGGGGAGCGGCGCATCGGCGGGATACTCCCCCGCCTGCTTGAGGTGGTAGAAGAACTCGACCACGCCCGGCGGGAAGACGTCATGCTCCATCAGGAAAGCCAGCCTTTCGAAGAAAGGCTCCGTCTCGTCGGCGAGGAGGACCTTGCCGTAGTAGAGGAGCACCATATGGTCGGCCAGCGGGATGAGATGCTCCAGGCTGTGCTCGATGACGATGATCGTGCTCTGATACTCTCGCTTCAGGCGCTCCAGCACCTGGAAGACGCGCCTGCGCCCCAGCGGATCGAGCATCGTCGTCGGCTCGTCGAGCACGAGGATGGGCGGGCGCATAGCCAGCACCGAGGCGAGGGCGACGCGCTGCTTCTGCCCGCCGGAGACCTCGTAGGGCGGCTTGTCCATCAGCGGCCCGATCTCGGTCAGCGGGACGACCCAGGCCAGCCGCCGCTCGATCTCCTCGATGGGAAGCCCCAGGTTCTCCATCCCGAAGACCACCTCGTCTTCAACCGTCATCGCGGTGAACTGGGCCTCCGGATCGGAGAAGACGAGGCCGACGCGCTGGCAAAGCTCGGCGGGCGTGTACGCCATCACCTCCCGTCCCATCACGTAGACCTTGCCCTTGCGCACACCCATCTCCTGACGCGGGATGAGGCCGTTGATCGAGTAGGCCAGGGTCGTCTTGCCGGAGCCGTTCGGCCCGATGACGCCGACGATAGCGCCCTCCTCGATCTCCAGATCGATGGCATCGAGGGCGGGCTGCTTGGTGCGGCTGTAGCGCCAGGTGTACGATTCGAAGCGGATGACGGCACTCATGCGGCACCTCCTAGCAGCCATTGCCGTAACCATCGCTGCGTTACCGAGCCTTCCAGCGTCAGCATGCCGAGGCCGTAGCGCAGGTAGAGGATGCCGATGAGGAAGCCGGTGATGATGAGGATGAGCACGGCATCGCGGGTGCGGAAGGGATACTTGGAAAGCACATAGTCGGGACGCTTGACGTTCTTCAGGCCGGTGAAGCTGTAGCCGCGGGCGACGATCGCCTTGGTGAACTCCTCGCTGCGGCGCAGCGAAAGCGCCATCAGCGGGATGATGTACATCACGAACTGGCGCAGCTTGTAGCCCAGCGATTTCCCGTGCGGATCGAAGCCGCGGGCCTTTTCCGCCTGGCGGACGATGGAGAAGTCCTCGATGACCATCCCCACGGCCCGCAGCGCCATCGCGGTCATGTAGGTTACGGTGAAGGGAATCCGCGCCCAGCGCATGGCAACGAGTACATCCCGCTCACGCGAGGTGCTGAGGAAGAGCACCATCACGAAGATCATCGGGAGGATGCGGGTATAGACCTCGACGGCCGCCTCGATGCGCTCGTAGTAGATGGGGAAGCCGAGGATGCGGAAGACGACGTGGAACTCAGGGTGAATGCCGCCGAGCAGGGTGTAGGAAAGCAGGATCAACATTCCCATCGAGATCGAGATGGGGACGTACAACTTCAACGTCGAAAGGCTCACGCGCCCGTACTTCATCAAAACGAGGACGACCAAAATAAGCGCCAAATTCCACTCGGGCGCACCGATGATCATCGGGAAGATGCTCACCACCATCAGGAAGTAGAGGCGGACGAAGGGATGAACTTCGTAGAGCGGCGAGGCCTCCGGCACGTAGCCGAGGATCGTTTTGTGCATCTTTTGCATAGTATGCTCCAGTGGTGAGTCAGAGACGGAAGAGGGAGGAGCGGGCCTCCTCCCTCTCACCAACGACGACGAAGAATCAAGCCCACCACCGCTTGACGAAGGTCTTGGTGGTGATCACCACGCCGGACAGCGCCTTGAGGAGGATCACGCCGAAGACGATACCGGCGATCTCGTTCCCCGCGAACCAGCCCCAGACGAAGAGGGGCACCGATTCGGCGGTCAGCAGGCCGAAGCCCTTGAGGACGACCAGCGGCCCCCAAATCGCCCCGAAGATGTTGCCCACCGTGATCGTGCCGAGGAAGACCCACCAGTCGCGCGCGCTCTTCAGCCGCGGATCGGCCTTGAAGTAGCGGAAGCCCCAGGCGGGCATAAAGGACTGGAAGGCATTGGCGGGGATGTAGGCCAGCGAGACGTAGACGGGCGTGCCGGAGATGCCGTTGGAGATGATGGGGAAGAGCGAGGCCGCGATGATGCCCCACGCGCCGTACCAGATACCGCCCACGTTCTGGACGGCGATCGCCGGCCAGAAGAAGTTGACGCCGAAGCCCAAGGGGAGCGTGAAGCTGCCGAAGGCACCGACGACGGCCCCGATGCCGATGAGCAAGGCCGTGATGACGATGTGCCCGATACCGGGCGTGCGTACTTCACCTTCTTCGATGGTCCAGATTTCCTCTGCGGTCATAAAAGCACCTCCTTGGATGGAAATAAGAGAGTCATAGGCTACACGATGTAGCCATAGTTAGTATAGCGAAGGGCATTGCCGAAGTCAAGCCTTGCAACCTGAAATTGACGGGGTGTGTCCCCGGATTGCGGGGCACGAGGGTGGCGGACAGCGCCCCGACCTGGAGGCACTTCCTCTCCCCGCCACGGAGAGGGGAGAGGGCCTCCCCTGCAAGACGCCTGACACGCCGAAAAGGGAAAGCCGCCCCCCGCCCTTGCGGTGAAGAGGCCCCTTTGCCGCTTTGCGATGTGTGGGCTATACTTGAAGAAGCCCATACCTTGAGCGCAGGAGGAGGCTATGACCCGTTCCGTCGCCATCCAGGGCAGCGCCGCCGCTACCGTGATCATCACCGGCGATCATAACCGCGTCCAGCTCGCCCACGATACGGGCTTCGCCTTCCGTTTGCTGGACGACAACTTCCGCGAAGCCCAGCGCCGGGCCAGACCTGCCGATTTCTACAACGGCACACGCCCCAACTGGGCCAACATCGCCCGTGGCGACGATGCCCGCCGCACCCTGCTCGACCGGTTGCTGGACTTCCTGCTCGACCCGCAGGGGCATTGGCCAGCGCAGCGCATCGGCGTGCTCACCGGCCTTTCCGGCGAGGGCAAGACCACCCTGCTGATGCGTGCCCTGTGGGAGGCCGCCGAGCGCGGCCTCCCGGTGCTCTGGCGGCACTACGGCACGGTCGAGCAGCCCTACGAGCGGCCCTTTGCGGGCGTCGGCACGGTCATCCTCGGCCTGGACGACCTCCCCTTCGTGGAGAACCTGGAGCGTCTGGTCTCCGATCTGAGCGAGCACGGCCTCTCCTTCGCCCTCCTGGGCAGCGCCCGCACCCACGAATGGGCCAACAGCGACCTGAGCACCAGACTGAGGCGCATCGCCCACGTCGAGGTCTTCGAGGTTGGCCGCCTGCAGGCGGACGAGGTGGACGACCTGCTGGCCCGCCTGGAAGACCACGGGGCCTTGGGCGCACTGGCGCAGCAGAGCGCGGCGCAACGGCGCGCCTACTTCCTGGACCGTCTGCAGGCCGACGGGCAACTGCTCCCCGCCCTGCTGACCGCCCGCCGTGGAAAGTCCTTCGAGGCCATCCTGGATGACGTCTTCGACAAACTGGTAGCCCGCTACGGGGAAGAGCGGGCGCACCTCCTTCTGCGCGGCTACGCCGGTATCGCCCTCGTCCACCGCTTCGGCTTCTGGATGAGCCGCCGACTGCTGGCCGCCTTCTCCGGCATCGAAGAGCGCCGTCTGACGCCCGACCTGCTCCATCCCCTGGAGGGCGAACTGACCGAGATCACCGCCGCCGATGCGCGGCGGCTCTACACCCGCCACCCCTGGATCGCCGATCAGGCCCTGCGGCAGTTGTGCGGCCGCCGCCTGGAAGAGGAGCATTACCTCTACGAGGACCTCTTCGACGCGCTCGGCCGCCTGCTGCAAACCGGCCCGAACGTTCGCGAAGAGCGCAAACTGACCACGATGCTGCCGCTGGCCTTCAAATACCAGGGCGATGTGGCGCGGGCGCGCGAACTCTTCGCCCGCGCCGCCCAGGCCGACCCCAAAAACGCCCCGCCTTGCAGGCCTGGGCGCTGATGGAAAAGGAGCAGGGCGATGTGGCGCGGGCGCGCGAACTCTTCGCCCTCGCCGCCCAGGCCGACCCCAAAAACGCCCCAACCTTGCAGGCCTGGGCGCTGATGGAAAAGGAGCAGGGCGATGTGGCGCGGGCGCGAGAACTTTTCGCCCGCGCCGCCCAGGCCAACCCCAAACATACCTACGTATGGCACGCCTGGGCACTGATGGAGGCTCAGCAGGGCCACCGCGAGGAGGCTCTGCGCATTCTGGAGAAAGGCTTGCGGCAGGTACATCATCGACGCGGACGCGCCCTGCTGCTTTCCACACGGGGCGGAACCCTGGCCCGTATGCAACATTGGGACGAGGCCGAAGAAGCCTTCCGCCAGGCCCTGCGCCTGCACGCCCGCAACCCGCTGACGCACTACCACTTCGCTGTGGACCTGCTGCTGAAGCGCGGGCGCACCGAAGAGGCCTGCTCACACCTGCGCCGCGCCCAGGCCCTGCGTCCGCGCAAGCCGCGCGACCGCCGGAAGATCGGGCGGGCGCTGGCGCGGCACTGCAAGAAAAAGCTATAACCTCCGCGCCCTCTGCGCCGCTGCGGCGAGCAGGCACAACCTCCACCCCTCCCCGTGCACGGGGGGGGCGCTGCGCCTTCGCCCCTGTCGAGCCTTCCCGTTGTGCTTTTGCCCATCCGACGAAATAGAACCCGCCCACCTTGACAAAACGAAGCCCTGCGGTATAAAGCAACCGTCGTTCCTCGGTAGCTCAATTCGGCAGAGCGGCCGGCTGTTAACCGGTTGGTTGCAGGTTCAAGTCCTGCCCGAGGAGCCAAAAAGGCGGAGCCGTGGTGCTCCGCCTCTTTGCTGGCTGCCATCAGAGGATGAGACAGGCATCCCCGAAGGAAAAGAAGCGGTAACGCTCCCGGATGGCCTCCGCGTAGGCGCGACGGATGAGTTCCGGGCCGGCGAAAGCCATCACCAGCGCGAGCAGCGTGCTGCGCGGCAGGTGGAAGTTGGTGATCAACGCATCGACGACGCGGAAGCGAAAGCCCGGCGTGATGTACAACTCGGTGAAGCCCTCGTAGGGCGAAAGCGGACGCCAGGGACAGGTGCCCTCCTCCGTCTGGAAAAGCCCGTACCGCGCCGCCGTTTCCAGGACGCGCACCGTCGTCGTCCCCACGGCGACGATCCGCCCGCCCATCACCTTCGTGCGGTTGATCTGCTCCGCGACCTCCGGCGAGAGGCGTACCCACTCGCTGTGGATGCGGTGCGCCTCCACCTCCGCCTCCTCGATGGGGCGGAAGGTATCCAGGCCCACGTGGAGCGTCACGAAGGCCAGTTCCACCCCCCGTCGGCGCAGGGCGATGAGCAGGTCGGGCGTGAAGTGCAGCCCCGCCGTCGGCGCGGCAGCGCTGCCCGGCGTGCGCGAATAGACGGTCTGATAGCGCTCCGGGTCGTCCAGGGAACTGTGGATGTAGGGCGGCAAGGGCATCACGCCGACCTCGTCCAGCCAGTGCCACAGATCGTCGGAAAAGCGGAGCAGCCGCTCGCCCCGCTCACGGCGTTCCACCACCTCCGCCGTCAGCGCCGTCGGCTCGCCCGCCCGCTCGATGCGCAGCCGTGTGCCGACCCGCGTCCGCGCGCCCCCCGTCAGCGCCAGCCACAGCCCCTCCTCCACAGGGCGCAGGAGGAGGATTTCCACCTTGCCGCCCGTCGGCTCCTTGCGGGCGAAGAGCCGCGCCGGAATGACACGGCTCTCGTTCGCCACGAGCAGATCGCCGGGGCGGAGGTAGTCGCCGATCTCGCGGAAGATGCGGTGCTCCAGCCGCCCGTCCTCTCGGTGAATGACGAGCAGGCGGGCGCTGTCGCGCGGTTCGACCGGCTTCTGCGCAATCAACGCCGGGGGCAGCTCGTAGTCCAGTTCCTCGATCTTCATAAGCTCCTCATCGTCCTCCTGCCTCATCCTGCAACAGTGCGAGCAGGGCGCGGAAGTCCTCCGGCAAGGGGGCGCGGAACGTCATCTCCGCGCCGGTGAGCGGATGACGCAGGGTCAATTCGGCGGCGTGGAGGGCCTGGCGCGGGGCCGGAAGCGGTTGTCGGCGGGGGCCGTAGGTGCGGTCGCCGACGACGGGAAAGCCCAGCCAGGCAAAATGCACGCGGATCTGGTGCGTGCGACCGGTCAGCAGCGCCACATCCACGAGCGTGTAGGGACGGCCCGTCTCGTCGCGCAGCCGACGGCGCACCTCCCAGCGCGTGCGGGCCTCCTTGCCGTTGTGGACAACGGCCATGCGGTGGCGGTGGACGCGGTCCCGCCCGATGGGGGCCTCGATGAGGCCGCGCTCCTGGGGCACAGCGCCGATGAGCAGCGCGACGTAGCGCTTGCGCACCGTCCGCGTCTTGAACTGTCGCTGCAGATGGCGCAGTGCCGCCTCCGTCTTGGCCATCACGATGACGCCGCTCGTCTCCCGGTCCAGCCGGTGCACGACCCCCGGACGGATCTCGCCGCCGATTCCCGCCAGGTCGGGAGCGTGGGCCAGCACGGCGTTGACGAGCGTACCGGAGGTCGTCCCCGCGCCGGGATGGACGATCATCCCGGCGGGTTTGTCGATGACGATGATCGCCTCATCCTCGTAGATGATGTCGAGGGGGATCGATTCGGCCTGCAGCGTAGCGGGACGGGGCGGCGGCAGGTGAACCTCGATGCGGTCGCCGGGGCGCACCCGGTAGGACGCACGCACGACCGCCCCGTTGAGCCGTATCTCGCCCTCGGCGATGAGGCGCTGCACGACCGAACGGGAAAGCCGCGGCAAGCGGGCGGCCAGGTAGCGATCGAGCCGTTCCCCGCCGCTCTCGACGACGAAACGCGCCTCCTCGCCCATCCTCACCCCACGACGACGCGCCCACCCTTCGCCACGAGGACAACCGGATTGGTGCCGAAGCGATAACCGAGATGCCGATGATCCTCGAAATCCAGGAGCACGAAGTCGGCGGCGTAACCCGGCGTCAGGCTGCCCACCTCCTCACCCAGGCCGAGCGCAAAGGCGGCGTTGAGCGTCGCGGCGACGATAGCCTGCGCAGGCGTCAGGCGCAGATAGCGGCAGGCCAGGGCGATGGCGAAGGGCGGCGACTCACACCACGCCGTGCCGGGATTGCAATCGGTCGCCAGCGCCAGCGCCGCCCCCGCTTCCAGCAGCGCGCGCGCCGGTGTGTAATGCGGCTCGGCCAGGCCGAACGGCGTGCAGGGGAGCGAGACGGCAATCGTGGAGGAACGCCCCAGCAGGGCGATCTCCTCCGGCGGCGTCGCCACCAGGTGATCGGCGGAGACCGCCCCCAGTTCGACGGCGAGGCGCGTCCCGCCCAGCGGCTCGAATTCGTCCACGTGTATCTTCAGCGGGAAGCCCAGCGCCTTGGCCCGCGTGAGGAGACGGCGGGCCTGCGCCAGGTCGAAGGCACCGCGCTCGCAGAAGAGATCGCAGAAGGGCAGCGAGGCCCACCCCAGAGCGCGGCTCTCCTCGACGACGGCGGGCAACATCGTTTCGATGAGCAGATCGACGTAGGCATCGGGGGCGTCGCGGTACTCGGCGGGGATGGCGTGCGCCCCCAGGAAGGTGGGGACGAGACGGGCAGGCTGTTCCGCCTGCAGACGGGCGATAGCCCGCAACTGACGCAGTTCCGTCGCCGTCTCCAGCCCGTAGCCCGTCTTGATCTCGACCGTCGTCGCCCCGTGCGCCAGCAGACGGCGCAGACGCGGCAGCGTCTCGGCCACCATCTGCCCGACGGTCGCCGCACGGGTCGCCCGCACCGTCGCCATAATTCCGCCACCGGCGGCCATAATCTCCAGGTAGGTCGCCCCGGCGATGCGCTGCTCGAATTCGGCGGCGCGGTCGCCGACCCAGACAAGGTGGGTATGCGGATCGACGAAGCCGGGGAGGAGGACACGCCCGCCCGCGTCGAGTTCGCGCAGGCCGCGGTAGCGACGCCGCACGCTCTCCGTCGGCCCCGCCGCGACGACACGCCCCTCGGCCACCGCCAGCGCCCCGTCGCGGATGAGGCCAAGCTCCCCCAGGCGCTCACCGCGCTGCGGACCGCCCGCTTCGGGGGGGACGGTACACAGTTCCCCGGCGGAATGCACGATCAGCTCAACCGTTTCCTGCATCATCCCTCGCTACAGACCGGGCATCCCGTCGATGGTGCCCGTAAGCGTCAGGCGGATGGCCAACATCGAGGCGACGATCAACGCCGTGAAGACGAGCCCCCATCCCGCCGCCGGTACGACCTCCGACCAGCGGCGATAACGCTGCTCCCGTCCGGCGACCATCACCCAGATCATCGTCCCCAAGAGCGTGAAGAGCGCGACGATCGCCGCCGCCAGGTAGAGCGTTACGGGGTAGAGCAGCCAGTCCATCCGCGTGTACACGAGCGCCGCCACGCCTAACGAGGCCAGCGTGAGGATGAGGAGATCGCGCGGGCGGGCCACGGCGGCCCGATCCGAGGC
>JALXBP010000100.1 GCA_026991395.1 Anaerolineae bacterium
CCGTAAGGCCCCGCCGTTGCCTTCTGCCCCGTGGAAGGTATAACCGAATCACCAACGACGAAGGAGGAAGCGATGAAACGGACGCTCGCCACGCTGTTCACCCTGATGATCCTGGCCGCGATGGGATTGGCGGCCTGCAGTGCCCCGACACCACCCCCCACCCCGACGCCCGTGCTGCCGACGGCCACCCCCGCCGGGGAGGCGGTCGCCACGCCGACGGAGGCCGAGGGCCTCGTCCCGCCCGACGACCCGACCGCCGTCGAGATGCCCGCCGATCCCGAGGAACGCGACCGGATGTTCGCCGCGCCCCCGCCGATGATCCTCGACCCCGACAAGTTCTACGTCGCCACCATCGTGCTGGAAAAGGGCGGCGAGATGAGCTTCCGGCTCTACCCCGACCAGGCCCCGCAGACGGTCAACAACTTCGTCTATCTGGCGGAAGCGGGCTTCTACGACGGGACGAGCTTCTTCCGCGTCATCCCCGGCTTCGTCGCCCAGGGCGGCGACCCGCTCGACGACGGCACCGGCGACCCCGGCTACACCTTCCCCGACGAGTTCAGCCCCGACCTGGCGCACGACCGCGTCGGCGTCCTCTCGATGGCCAATACCGGCCCGGATACGAACGGCTGCCAGTTCTTCATCACCTTCGCGCCGACGCCGTGGCTCGACGACCATCACACCGTCTTCGGACGGCTCATCGACGGGCTGGAGACGCTGCGCGGCCTCACCCCCCGCGACCCGGAGACGGCCACCGAGCGCGGCGACGTCATCGAGACCATCCGCATCACCGAGATGGACGAACCACCCCTCTCCAAACTCCCCGCCGATGAGGAGATTCCCGTGCCGGAGGAGCCGCAGGCCCGCGCCAACCTCTACCCGCAGCCGCCCGCGATGACCATCGACCCGACGGCGCACTACACGGCGACCCTCGTCACGCCCAAGGGCGAGATCGTCCTCGCGCTGCGCCCCGACGCCGCCCCGCAGACGGTCAACAACTTCGTCTTCCTCGCCCGCGCCGGTTTCTACGACGGCCTCACCTTCCACCGCGTGGAGCCGGACTTCGTCATCCAGGGCGGCGACCCGCTGGGAAGCGGCCAGGGCGGGCCGGGCTACGTCATCCCGCCGGAGATCGAGCTGACGCACACCCCCGGCGCGCTGGCGATGGCCCGCCTCTCCGACCGCGGCAATCCGCGCCGAATGTCCAGCGGCAGCCAGTTCTACATCACCCTGACGCAGACGGAGTTCCTCGACGGGGCCTACACCGTCTTCGGCTACGTCGCCGAGGGGATGGACGTGGTGCAGGCCATCGAGGTCGGGGACGTCATCGAGCAGATCGACATCGAGGGGCCGTAACGGCGGAGGCCGATGGACCATCTCATCGTCCGCGGTGCGCGCGAGCACAACCTGAAGGGGATCACCGTTGAGCTGCCCAAGCAGCGGTTGATCGTCATCACCGGCATCTCCGGCTCCGGCAAATCCTCGCTGGCCTTCGACACCATCTTCGCCGAGGGCCAGCGGCGCTACATCGCCTCGCTGAGCGCCTACGCCCGCCAGTTCCTGGGACGGATGCGCAAGCCGGACGTGGAGAGCATCGAGGGCCTCAGTCCGGCCATCGCCATCGACCAGAAGGGCGTCTCGCACAACCCGCGCTCCACCGTCGGGACGGTAACCGAAATCTACGACTACCTGCGCCTCCTCTACGCCCGCGTCGGGCAGCCCCACTGCCCCCGCTGCGGACGTCCCGTAACGCCGCAGAGTGCGGAGGAGATCGTCAACACCATCGCCGCCCTTCCGCCCGGCACCCGCTTCCAGGTGCTCGCGCCGCTGGTGCGCGGGAAGAAGGGCCACCACCGCCCCCTCTTCGAGGAGGTGCGCTCGCTCGGCTTCCTGCGCGTGCGCGTGGACGGGCAACTCTACGAGGTGGAGGCCCCGCCAGAACTGGAGCGCTACCGCAAGCACGACATCGAGGCGATCGTGGATCGCCTCATCGTTCCCGACGCGGCGGAGGAACCGGAGGCGGCCTACCGGGACTTCCTCAGCCGCCTGACCGACTCGGTGGAGACGGCGCTGCGGCTCGGCGACGGGCTGCTCGTCCTCGACATCGCCCGCTGCCCCGATGCGACGTGCGAGACGGGCGACCGCCTCTTTTCCGAAAAGCTCGCCTGCCCCGTCTGCGGCATCAGCCTGCCGGAACTGGAGCCGCGCACCTTCTCCTTCAACAGCCCGCAGGGAGCCTGCCCCGTCTGCCAGGGGCTGGGCTACCATCAGGAGATCGACCCCGCGCTCCTCGTCCCCGATCCGGACAAATCGCTCGCCGAGGGCGCGGTCGCCTTCGGCATCGGCGAAGAGCCGGGCAGCTACAGCCGCCGCCTGCTGGAGGCCGTCGCCCGCGCCTACGACATCCCGCTGGACCGCCCCTGGCGCGAGTTGACGGAGGCGCAGCGCCGCATCCTCCTCTACGGCACCGGCGACCGCCCCGTGCGCGTCCGCTTCGACGGGGAGCACGGCCACTGGGTGCGCAACGCGCCCTACGAGGGCATCATCCCCAACCTGCGCCGCCGCTACGAGGAGACGCAGTCGGACTACATCCGCGCGCGCATCGAGTCGGTGATGCGCCGCACGCCCTGCAGTGCCTGCGGCGGGACGCGGCTCAATCCCGTCGCCCGCGCCGTAACCGTCGCCGGGCAGACCCTGCCGGAGATCACCACCTGGTCGATCGGCAAGCTCCACCGCTGGGTCGATGGGCTGCTCCGCGTTGACCCCGCCGGGCAGGGCGCAAGCCCCTTCACCCCCGCCGAGTACGCCATCGCCCGCCTGCCGCTGCAGGAAATCCGCGACCGGCTGCGCTTCCTCGTGGACGTGGGCCTCGACTACCTGACGCTCTCCCGCTCCGCCGCCACGCTCTCCGGCGGCGAGGCCCAGCGCATCCGCCTGGCGACGCAGGTCGGCTCGCGGCTGACGGGCGTGCTCTACGTCCTCGACGAACCGAGCATCGGCCTCCACGCGCGGGATACCGAGCGGCTCCTGCGCACGCTGAAGGCGCTGCGCGACCTGGGCAACACCGTCCTCGTTGTCGAGCACGATGCCGCCACGATGCTCAGCGCCGACTGGATCGTGGACTTGGGGCCGGGCGCGGGGGAGCACGGCGGCGAGGTCGTCGTCGCCGGCCCGCCGGAGGCGATCGCGGCCCACCCCACCTCGATCACCGGCGCGTACCTTTCCGGCAGAAAGCGCGTCCCCCTCCCCCCGCGCCGCCGGGAAGGGACGGGGGCCTGGCTCACCGTGCGCAACGCCCGCGAGCACAACCTCAAGGGGATCGACGTCCGCTTCCCGCTGGGGAAGCTCATCTGCGTAACCGGCGTCTCCGGCTCCGGCAAGAGCACCTTGGTGATGGAGACGCTCTACCGCGGCGCGGCCCGTCGGCTCCACCGTGCCCGTCTCCCCGCCCCCGCCTGCGACGCCATCGAGGGGCTGGAGAAACTCGACCGCGTCATCAACATCGACCAGTCGCCCATCGGCAGGACGCCGCGCTCCAATCCGGCCACCTACACCGGCGTCATGACGCCCATCCGCGAACTCTTCGCCTCCCTGCCGGAGGCGAAGGTGCGCGGCTACAAGCCGGGGCGCTTCTCCTTCAACGTCAAGGGTGGCCGCTGCGAAGCCTGCCAGGGCCAGGGGACGCTGCGCATCGAGATGCAGTTCCTCCCGGAGGTTTACGTCCCCTGCGACCTCTGCCACGGGCAGCGATACAACCGCGAAACGCTGCAGATTCGCTACAAGGGGCTGAACATCGCCGAGGTGTTGGCGCTGACGGTGGACGAGGCGGCGGACTTCTTCGCCGCCATCCCGCGCATCGTGCGGCGGCTGCGCACGCTGCAGGAGGTGGGCCTGGGCTACATCCGCTTGGGGCAACCGGCCCCGACGCTCTCCGGCGGCGAGGCGCAGCGCGTCAAGCTGGCGAAGGAGCTTTCCAAGCGAACGCAGGGGCAGACGCTCTACATCCTCGACGAACCGACCGTCGGGCTGCACGCCGCCGATGTCCACCGGCTCATCGAGGTGCTGCAGCGGCTCGTCGAGGCGGGACACACCGTCATCGTCATCGAGCACAATCCCGACGTGATCAAGGTCGCCGACTGGATCATCGACTTGGGGCCGGAGGGTGGCGAGGGCGGCGGGCGCATCGTCGCCGAGGGGACGCCGGAGACCGTCGCCGAGGCCGAGGGGTCGTACACCGGTCGCTACCTGCGCCGCTGGCTGGCAGAGGCGGCGGAGGATCGGCAATGAGCCGCCCCCTCTTCCTGCTGACCAATCTCGTCGGCTTGCTGGGGTTCCTGCTCCCCTTCTGGCCCGGCGCGGGAGGCCGGGCAACGCCGCTGCTCTTCCTCTTCCTCGTCTCGCTGGCCGCGCTCCTCCTCGTGGCCGAACTCTCGGCCCACCTGCTCGATGCCCGCAGCATCGCGCTGATGGGCATCCTGGCAGCGGTGAACGCCCTGCTACGCCTCCTCGACAACAGCTTCATCGTCCTCCCCGGCGGCTTCTCGCCCATCTTCCTGCTCATCATCGTCTGCGGCTACCTCTTCGGGGGCACCTTCGGCTTCCTCTTCGGCCTGCTCTCGCTCCTCGTTTCCGCCCTGGTTACGGGCGGGATCGGCCCCTGGCTGCCCTACCAGATGATCGCGGCGGGCTGGATGGGCGGCCTGGCCGCCCGGCTCCCCCATCCGCAGGGCGGGAAGGCGCAGGTCGCCGTGCTCGCCCTCTACGGACTGGGCTGGGGTTTCCTCTACGGCTTCCTCCTCGATCTCTACGCCTGGCCGTTCATCACCGGCCCCGCCGCCCCGACCGAGGCACTGACGCTGCGCCGCTACCTCCTCTACTACGCCACGACGTCGCTCTGGTGGGACGCCGCCCGCGCCGTGGGCAATGCCGCCCTGACGCTCCTCCTCGGCAAGCCGCTGCTGCGCCTGCTCGACCGGTTCCGACGCCGCGGGACGATCGTCCGGGAGCCCCTCGACGTCGCCCCCTGCGCCGTCGGAGAGCACATCCCGTCATCCCCAACGTGAGGTCAACGATGAACGATGCAAGCGAATCGATACGCCAGCAGATTCTGCACCTCGTCGGCGAGTATGTGCGCCGCGCCCACGCGCCCGAACCCTTCATCCCCGGCGAGAGCTTCGTCCACTACGGCGGGCGCGTCTATGACGAGGCCGAAGTCCAGGCCGCCGTGGATGCGGTGCTCGACTTCTGGCTCACCGAAGGGCCGCGCGTGGAGGCCTTCTCGCAGGCGCTGGCCGACTTCCAGGGGCTGCGCCACATCCTCACGCTCAACTCCGGCTCCTCGGCCAATCTCGTCGCCGTCGCCACGCTGCGCTCGGTGCGGCTGCCGCGCCCGCTGCGCCCCGGCGATGAGGTCATCACCCCGGCAGCGACCTTCCCCACCTCGGTCGCGCCCATCGTCCAGCAGCAACTCGTCCCCGTCTTCGTGGACTGCCGCGTGGGGACCTACAACCTCGACGTGGCGCTGCTGGAAGCGGCGCTCTCGCCGCGTACCCGCGCGATCCTCGTCCCCCACATCCTCGGCAATCCGGTGGAGATGGATCGCGTGATGGCCTTCGCCGAGGCGCACGACCTCTACGTGATCGAGGATGTCTGCGACGCCTTAGGCTCCCGCTACGATGGCCGCCCCTGCGGGAGCTTCGGCCACCTTTCGACCTACAGCTTCTACCCCTCGCACCACATCACCACTGGCGAGGGCGGGGCGTTAGGGACGAACGACGCGCAGCTTGCCTGCATCGCCCGCACCATCCGCACCTGGGGGCGCGACGCCTGCCGCGCCGACGGTCAGGGCGTCGAGGGGATGGCCCGCTACGACCCGCGCTACACCTTCACCGAATTGGGCTACAATCTGAAGATGACGGAGGTCGCGGCGGCCATCGGGCTGGTGCAGTTGGGGAAGCTGCCCGACTTCGTGAGGGCACGCAAGGCGAATTTCCGCCGCCTCTACGAGGGGCTGAAGCCCTACGCCGAGTGGCTCATCCTGCCGCAGTGGGCCGCGAAGGCCGATCCGGCCTGGTTCGCCTTCACCTTGGCCGTGCGCGAGGAGGCCCCCTTCACCCGTGAGGAACTGGTGCGCCACCTCAACGCCCATCACATCGAGACGCGCTACCTCTTCGCGGGCAACATCCTGCGCCAGCCGGGCTACCGCCACATCCCGCACCGCGTCGCCACGCCGCTCGTCGAAACGGAGCGCGTCCTGCGCAGCGCCTTCTTCATCGGCCTCTATCCGGGACTGGATGCGGCGCGGCTCGATTACGTGCTCTCCGTCTTCGACGATTTCTTCCGCCATCGGCGACGGAAGGCTCGGAACTAAGGAGGAACGATGGACAAGGTGATTCGTGTGCGCTTTCGAGATCGAACGTGGACGTTCGATCGCAAGATGACCGTCAAGCGATTGCTGGAGGAGGTGGGACTTCTGCCGGAAAACGTCCTCGTCCTGCGCAACGGGACGATGGTTACCGAGGATCAGCACCTCTACCCCGGCGACGAGGTGAAGATCGTCGCCGTCATCTCCGGAGGGTAGCGATGAAGTGCCGCACCTGTGGCCGTCCGGCGGTCATCAATATGCGCCAGCACAAGCTCGCACTCTGCGCCGACCACTACCTCGACTGGTTCGTCCGCCAGACGGAACGCACCATCCGCAAGTACCGGATGTTCACCCCGGAGGAGCGCATCCTCGTCGCCGTCTCCGGCGGCAAGGACAGCCTCGCCCTCTGGGATGTCCTCCTCCGCCTGGGCTACCACGCCGACGGCCTCTACATCGACCTGGGCATCGACGCGGGGCTGGACTACTCGCATCAATCGCGAAGCAAGGCGGAAGCCTTCGCCGCCGCCCATCCCGAAACGCGCCTCATCATCGTGGACATCCCCGCCACCTACGGCGAGAGCATCCCCCAGGTGGCGGCGCGGACGCTGCGCGGACGGCAGCGTCCCTGCTCCGTCTGCGGCCTCGTCAAACGACACGAGATGAACCGCGTCGCGCTGGAGGAGGGCTACGACGTGCTCGCCACCGGCCACAACCTCGATGACGAGGTCGCCGTCCTCTTCGGCAACACGATGCAGTGGAAGGTCGGCTACCTCCGGCGACAGGGGCCGGTGCTCCCCGCCGACGCGCAGGGCCTGGCCCGCAAGGTCAAGCCGCTCTGCCGCTTCTACGAGCGGGAGACGGCGGCCTACGCCCTCCTGCGCGGCATCGACTACATCTACGACGAGTGCCCCTTCTCCAAGGGCGCGACCAGCCTCCGCTACAAGGCGCTGCTGGCGCAGATGGAGCACCGCTCGCCGGGTGCGAAGCTCCACTTCTACATCCACTTCCTCAAGGCCAGGGAGGAGGGCCTCTTCTGCCCGGAGGAGCAGACGCGCCCGCCGATGCATCCCTGCGAGCGGTGCGGCCAGCCGACGACCGCGCCCGGCCTCTGCGCCTTCTGCCGCCTCTGGGTGCGGAAGGAGGAAGCGGGCGGCTAATTCGGCGTGGCGCGGCTCAGCCCGCCAGGCGGCGGTAGAGACGCAGCGTCTCCGCCGCCGCCTGCTGCCAGGAGAAACGGGCGGCCTGCTCCAGCCCCTTTCGACGCAACGCTTCGCGCAGCGCGGCATCGCGCAACAGACGGCGCATCGCGTGGCGGATCGCCTCGACGTTGGCGGGATCGACGGTCAGCGCCGCCTCTCCCACCACCTCCGGCAGTGAGGAACGGTTGGAGCAGAGCACCGGCGTGCCGCAGGCCATCGCCTCCAGCGGCGGCAGGCCGAAGCCCTCGTAGAGCGAGGGGAAGACGAAGAGCGTCGCCGCCGAGAAGACGGCGGGCAGATCGTCGTCGAGGAGGTAGCCGGTGATGATCACCCCATCCCGCGCCGGACTGCGCTCCACGGCAGCGAAGAAATCGCCGGAAAGCCAGCCGCGTTTGCCGACGATGACCAGCGGCGGCGCTTCCCCCGCCCCGTAGAGCGGCTCCCAGGCCCGCAGCAAGCGCAGCAGGTTCTTGCGTGGCTCGATCGTCCCCACGTAGAGGATGTACCGCGCGGGCAGGCCGTATGTCGCCCGCACCGTCTGCCGCTCCAGCGCATTGCGCGGCGAGAAGCGCGGGTCGGCGGCCTCGTAGATGACGGTAATCTTGTCCGCGGGCAGGCCGTAGAGGCGGATGAGATCGCGCCGCGTCGCCTCCGAGACGGCGATGATGTGCGTCGCCCGACGGGTGAAGAGCGGCATAGCCAGCTTCAGATACCGGCGGTTGAGCCATTTGTGGGCCTGCGGCAGATGGTCGAAGATGAGATCGTGCACGGTGAGCACGGTGGGCAGCCGCCGGAAGGGAAGCAGCAGATGCTCCGTCGCGTGGAAGAGCGCAGCATCGGGGAAAAAGGGGTCGAAGCCAAGGCCGAGCATCTGCGCAACGAGGACGATCATCCGCCACGGCTTGTAGCCCAGGGCGACGGTGCGCCGCGGCAAGCCTGCCCACTCGGGGGGCAACTCCACGCCGTGCTCGCGGTTGAAGAAGAGCGCCAGCCGCGAAACCGCCTGCGGCTCCATCGCCTCCAGCAGGCTCTCGGCGTAGCGTCCCAGCCCGGCCCGGCGATGGACGGCAGCCGAAACATCGAGGTAGAAGGCACGGCTCACTGGCGGCTCTCCCGATAGACCCAGGCTATCCGCTGGGCGACGGTCAGCCAGACCCCCACCGCCAGCACCCAGAGCGTCGCCGCCGTCAGGCCGAGCGCCAGCCCGCCGCCGAGGAGGATCACCCGCTCGACGCGGGTCAGCAGGCCGACCTTGCACCCCTCGTAGCCGACGCCCTCGGCACGGGCGCGGACATAGCTCACCATCAGCGAGCCGCTCGCCGCCGCGAAGACGAGGTAGGCCATCCCCGGCTCCCCCTGCCGCACCATCGCCACCAGGAGGCCGAAGAAGAGCGCCCCCTCCGAGAAGCGGTCCAGCGTCGAATCGAGGAAAGCCCCGAAGCGGCTCTTTTCACCGCTGACGCGGGCCAGTGCCCCGTCGAAGGCGTCGAGCGAGGAAGCGGCCAGCAGGAGCAGCCCGCCCAGTCGCAGCCGCCCCGTCGCCAGCACCGCGCCCACGGCCGTCGTCAGCAGGCAGCCGAGGATGGTGATCGTGTTCGGATGAATGCCCCAGCGCGTCAGCCGCCGCGCCACCGGATAGGTGATGACCTGCGCCTGTCGCCTGGCCCAATCGGTCAGCGTCTCCCGTGCCTGCTCCCTGGATGTCGTCATAGGCTCTCCTCGATCATCAGAATGGGAAAACTATAGCATCGTCCGCCGAGGGGAAAAGCGCCGCGGGGGGAGACCTTGCGCCGGAGACCTTCACGGCTATACTTTCCCCTTGCACGGAAAGGAGGTTCGATCTTTGGCAGAACGCCGAGGTGGTGGCGTCCTCTTCATCTTCAGCGTCCTGACCCTCATCCTCTTGGGCACGGCCTGGCTCTACGCCGGATGGAAATCCGCCCAACTGGTCCTCCCGCAGGGGGTCTATGCGGGCGGGATGCCGCTGGGGGGGATGACACGCGACCAGGCTCTGCGCACGCTGGCCGATGCCTACGCCCAGCCCATCGACGTCTACTACGTGGACAAACGGCTCCTGCTCGTGCCGGAGATGGTCGAGTTGACGCTCGATGTCGAGCGGACGGGCGAGCAACTGGAGGCCATCATCCGCCCGCAAAGCGGATGGCGGGGCTTTCTCACCTACGCGATCAACACCATCCTCGGCCATCGGCCACCCCGACGCGACATCCACCCCATCATCGACTATTCGCGAGATCGGCTGGACGCATTCCTGGAGCGCGTGGCGCGGCAGTACGATCACGACCCCCTGCCTCCCGTACCGCTGCCCGAAGCCGGTACCTACCGCCCGCCGGAGGACGGCACCCGGCTGGACATCGACGCCTCCCGTCCGCTCCTCGTGCAGACGATGCTGGACCCGCTGCAGCGGGAGGTCCACCTGGTCGTGCGCGTCGAACCGGCCCCGCCCGCGCCGATGAGCATCCTCGGCGAGGCATTGCAGAGCCGCCTGGCCGACTTCAACGGCGTCGCGGGCATCTTCATCAAGGACCTGGAGAACGGACGCGAGCTATGTCTCAACTGCGACGTAGCCTTCGCCGGGCTGAGCACGATGAAGATCGCCATCGTTACCGATCTCTACCGCACGCTCGACGCGCCGCCCGACGCCGAGACCACGCACAACATCAGCGCCACGCTCACCGAAAGCGACAACCGCGCCACTAACGCCCTGCTCGCCCGCATCGGCGCGGGCAATCCCTACAGCGGCGCGGAGCACGTTACCGACTTCCTCTGGAGCTTGGGGCTGGAGAGCAGCTTCATCGCCATCCCCTACGACCTGCGCGAAGGGCGACAGCCGCCGAACATCATCACACCGGCCAACAGTCGCACCGACATCGACACCCAGCCCGACCCCTTCATCCAGACCACGCCGCTGGAGATAGGGCTGCTGCTCACCAGCCTGGAATTCTGCCGCGACAACGGCGGCATGCTCCGCCTCCTCTACCCCCGTCAGATCGCCCCCGACGAGTGCAACGAAGTGCTCACGTGGATGGAGCGCAACGAGATCAACACCCTGCTGGAAGCAGGGATGCCGGAAGGGACGCGGATCGCCCACAAACACGGCTGGACGGGCGACACCCACGCCGACGTGGCGCTGGTGTATAGCCCCGGCGGGCGTTTCGTCCTCTCCGTCTTCCTCTACCAGCCCGATTGGCTCGTCTGGAGCGACAGCGCCCCCACCTTCGCCGACATCGGCCACCTGACCTACCTCTTCTTCAATCCCCGGGAGGCAGCAGGCGAGCGCTGAGCCTCACCGCTCCTCCTCCACCTCCTCCAGCGCGAGGTGCAGGCCGCACTCCTCGCGGCGGCCATCCCACCGCCCGGCGCGGGGATTGGCAACGAGGCTCGGTCTGGTGCAGGGCTTGCATCCGATGCTCCGGTAGCCGAGCGCGTAGAGCGGATGGGCGGGGAGCGCATAGCGGCGGCGATAGGCCTCGACCTCCGCCGCCGTCCAGTTCAGCATCGGATGAATGCGCACGACGCTGCCGGCATGGCAGGCAACCACCCGCAGATGCCGCCGGTAGCTCGTCTGATCACGACGCACACCGGCGATCCACGCCTCTACGCCGACCAAGGCCCGCTGCATCGGCTCCACCTTGTTCAGACGACAGCAGAGATCGGGATCGCGGTAGGGTACATCCTCCCCGTAGCGGGCGATGAACTGCCGGTGCTCCATCGCCGGACGGACGACGACCAGATTCAGCCCCAACGCCGCCGCGACCCGATCGCGGAAGGCCAGCGTCTCCTCGAAGTGGAAGCCTGTGTCGATGAAGAGCACCGGCAACTGCGGGCAGAGGCGCGAGACGAGGTGCAGCAGCGGCAAGCTCTGCGTCTGGAAGGAGGAGGTGAGGATGATGCGCGGCGAGAAGCGTTCACAGGCCCAGCGGAGCAGCCGCGCAGCACCTTTCGGCGTCGCCAGCGCCTCCAGCCGTTCGAGAGAAGCGGGCAGTTCGAGCGAATTGCAGGGGTTCATGGCGCAACGGACGAAACGGCCACCCAGCCCGCCGCCTCCACCTGCGCCGCCCCCTGCGGCCCGAGCAGCCACTCGGCAAAGGGACGGAGCGCTCCCTGCGGTTCACCATCGCAGAGCAGGTAGAGATCGCGTGTGAGCGGGTAGAGCGACGAGGCGATCGTTTCCCGCACCGGCGGGACCGAATCCAGAGCCACCGCCCGCACCCGCCCGTCGAGGCGGGCGCTGGAGAGATAGCCCACCGCCAGCGGACGCCGGGCCACCAAATCGAGCACCGTCTCGCTGTCCGGAGCCAGGTAGGCCGTCAGCGCGACGGGGAAATCCCCCATCACCCGCGCCTGGAAGAGCCGGTAGTCCCCCGACGCCTCGTCCCGACTGACGATCTGCGGCAGGCCGGGCAGGCCGCCCCACGGCGACCAGTCCTCCACCCGCCCCTGGAAGAGCCGCTGCGCCTGCTCCCGCGTCAAACCGGGCAGGCCATTCTGCGGATGGACGACGATCGCCAGGCCGTCACGGGCGAAGGGACGCGACCAGGCCACGGCGGGTAGCCGCGGGTCGAGCCAGGTTACCAGCGCCGCATCTGCAGCGCCGCTTTCCAAAGCCGACCACGCCAGTGTATCGCTGCGCTCGATGAGGACGAAGCGCACCTGCGCGTGCTCGGTCTGGTAGGCCGCCGTGAGCGCACGGACCAAAGGAGCCATCGACTCGGCGTAGAGCAGGCGGATCGTCTGCGGCGTCGCCGAAGGCGGAGCCGACGTCGGGGTCGGGACGAGCGAGGGCGGCGCGCAGGCCGTGAGCAGAAGCAGCAGCACGAGCGCGAGGGAGCGCCTCATCCCGCAACCCCGGTCAGCACGAGCGCCCCCAGCAGCGCGCAGTAGAAGGCGAAGGGACGCAAGCCCCGCCGACGGATGACGCTCAGCAGCAAGGCGATGGCCGCATAGCCGGTCAGCGCGGCGGCGAAGAAGCCCGCGGCCAGCGTCCCCGCGCTCACACCGGGAAGCCCGTAGCGCACCACCTTGAGAAGCTGGTAGAGACCGCTTCCCAGGATGATGGGGACGGAAAGCAGGAAGCTGAACCGTGCCGCCGCCTCCCGCTTGAAGCCGAGGAAGAGCGCGACCGCCATCGTCGTCCCCGACCGACTGATGCCCGGAACGATCGCCAGCGCCTGCCCCAGCCCGATGAGCAGCGCATCCCCCCAGCCCATCGCCTCCAAAGTCCGCTCGCGCCGCGCAAAATAGTCGGCCACGAAGAGCAGCGCCGCCGTGAAGAGCAGGAAGGCCGCCGCCGCCCGCGGCATGCCGAAGAGCCGCTCGAAATCCGCCTCCAGCAGGTAGCCGATCAGCGCGCCGGGGAGCGTGGCCAGCAGAAGCGCCCACGCCAGCCGCGCCTCCCCCTCGGCACACGAACATCGGCGCAGACTTCGCCCCCACGCAACCGCCAGACGCCAAAGATCACGGCGGAAGTAGAGCACCACCGCGCTCAGCGTGCCCAGGTGCAGGAGCGTATCCACGGCCAGCGGGGGCGGAGACCATCCAAGGAGCGCCGGTAGAATCACGAGATGGCCGGAACTGCTCACCGGAAGAAACTCGGTTGCACCCTGCACGATGCCCAAGAGGACAATCTGCCAATAATCCATAGCCCCCTCCTCAACCTCTCCCGCGCATCATACCAGCCTTGAATGAGAGGACAACCACCCGTTGACGCAGAGCCGAGGCGGAGTACACTCCCCATCAACCGGCAGGAAGGAGGGACAGGCACCGATGGCCTCCATCGAATCCCGCACCGTTGCGAGAAGCGACGGTCTTCACCCCTTCGACCCTCTGCGCGACCTTGCAGCCGTCGCCGATCTCATCGAGGAGGGGTTCGGCGAGGAACTCGACCCCGTCGCCTACCGTATGCTGGCGCAGATGCGCCGCCTGAGCCGACCGCGCCTCGCCCTCTTCGCCGCGCCGCCGCCCTCGATGCACGGCTACATCTGGGTCGAGGACGGGATCATCGTGGGCAACCTCTCCCTGCGCCGAGCCGCACCCGCCTACAGCCGCGGCTACCTCATCGGCAACGTCGTCGTCCACCCCGACTACCGGCGGCGCGGCATCGCACGGGCCTTGATGGAAGCGGCCATCGCCGAGGTCGAGCGCAAGGGCGGATGGTGGATCGGCCTCGAGGTGCGCGCCGACAACCGGGCCGCCACCCACCTCTACGAAGCCCTCGGCTTCACCTACGTGGGCACCACGACCCACTACCTGCGCGACGGCGGCCTCCCGTGGCCGTCGCTCCGCCCGCCGCGCAGAACCTTCTACCGCAAAGCGCGCCCCGCCGACCGTCCCCACTGGCTGGCCCTGGCCCATCGCCTCTACGGCAAGGAGCAGGCCGCCGTCCTGGAAATCGATGGCCGCGCCTACAGCTACGGGCAGCCCTGGCGATGGCTCGACCTCTGGCTGATCGGCCTGCGGGAATGGGCCTGGCTCGAGGCGGCGGACGAACCGCGCTGGGCGCTCCATCTGCGCCGCGACCGCCCCGGACGCTACACCCTGTGGCGGCTCTACCCCTCCCCGCAACTCGACGCGGCGGTGCTCGAAACGATGCTCGCCCTCGCCGTCGGCCCCTCCCAGCGACGACCCTGGCCCGTCGTCACCATCGTCCCGTCCCATCCCGCCCTGGAGGCCGCGCTGCGCGATCTCGGCTTCCACCGCCACCGCACCCTGCGCCAGATGCGCCTCTCCCTTCGCCACCCGCGACGCATCATCCCCTCGACGCGCTCCTGAGTGCGGCGAGCACCGCAGCGGATGCGCCTCTTTCGCTTTTCGGCATTCCCGCTATACTTTTCTCCGAGGAGGCCCGAGACGTGTCCCTGCGTACACTCTACCAGGCGCTGCTCGACAGCGAAACCGCCCGCCTGCGCGTCATCGCCCGCCTTTGGCACATCCCGATCACGACGGCGGAGCGGTCCGACATCGCCGCCGAATTGGCGGCGAGCATGGCGGCCAGCCAACCCGCCCGGCAGGTGCTGGAAAGCCTGCCGCCCGATGCCCGTGCCGCCCTCGACGACCTGCTGCGCCACGAAGGCGTCGTCGCTTGGGCGACCTTCGCCCGCCGCTGGGGGGAGATACGTCCCGTCGGCCCCGGCCGGCTGGAACGCGAGGCGCTGTGGGAGCAGCCCATCTCCCCCGCCGAGACGCTCTGGTACCACGGCTTCCTCTACCGGGCGATGATGATCGACGACCAGGGCCTCAGCCGCGAAGTGGCCTACATCCCTGCTGACCTGATGCTCTACCTCCCCCCGCCACCGCCGCTCCGCCTGCCCGACC
>JALXBP010000101.1 GCA_026991395.1 Anaerolineae bacterium
ACTGGGGCGTCTACTACGTCAAGACCGTGCAGGATGCGATCAACGGCACCTGGAAGACCCATCAGTACTGGGGTGGCATGGCCGATGGCGTCGTCGAACTGGCCGACTTCAGCCCCAAAGTCCCCCAAGAGGTCCAGGATGAGGTCAACGCCGTGAAGGACAAGATCATCAGCGGCGAGTGGGACGTCTTCTGCGGCCCCATCGTCGATCAGGACGGCAACACCGTCGTCCCCGAAGGAGAGTGTATGAGCGACGGCGATATGCTCAATATGAACTTCTTCGTTGACGGCGTTGTCGGCACCATTCCCAGCAACTAAGCCGAATGCGGGAGGCGGAGGTTCAACACCTCCGCCTCCCCCACATCGACCTTGCCACCGATTTCACTCACGAGACAGAGGACTTATCCTATGAATGACACACAGGAAACGCCGGTTCCCATCTTGGAGATGCGCGGCATCACCAAGCGTTTCCCCGGCGTGCTGGCCAACGATCACGTTGACCTGGAACTCTACCCCGGCGAGGTTTTGGCCCTCTTGGGCGAAAACGGGGCCGGCAAGAGCACGCTGATGAACATCCTCGTCGGCCTCTACCGGCCAGACGAGGGCGAAATCTACGTGCGTGGCCGACGGGTGGAGATCCATTCCCCGCGCGATGCGGCGGCGCTGGGCATCGGTATGGTGCACCAGAACTTCATGCTCGTACCGACGATGACCGTAGCCGAAAACATCATCCTCGGCCTCCGCGACCTCCCCTTCGTCCCCGATCTCGCCCAGGTCAGCCAACGCATCCGCGAGATCTCGGAGCGCTACAACCTCCACGTGGACCCCGACGCCTACATCTGGCAGCTCAGCGTCGGGGAACAGCAGCGGGTGGAAATCCTCAAGCTGATCTACCGCGGGGCGGAAATCCTCATCCTCGATGAGCCGACCGCCGTCCTCACCCCACAGGAAGCGCGCGAACTGAACAAGGTCATCCATATGATGACCGCCGAGGGCAAGTCGGCCATCTTCATCACGCACAAGATGGAAGAGGTGATGGAGTTCTCCGACTGGGTGCGCGTGCTGCGACAGGGGAAGCTGGTCGCTGTGAAGCGCACGGCGGAGACCTCGCCGCAGGAACTGGCGCGGCTGATGGTCGGGCGCGAGGTGCTCTTCCGCCTGGAGCGCAAGCCGCGCGAACCCGGCGACGTCGTGCTGGAACTGCAGGATGTGCATGCCGACGATGACAAGGGCCTACCGGCCCTGCGCGGCGTCTCCTTCACCATCCGCGAAGGCGAGATTCTGGGCATCGCGGGCGTGGCGGGCAACGGCCAGCGCGAACTGGCGGAGGTCATCACCGGCCTGCGCAAGGTCAAGGCAGGGCACATCTTCATCAACGGCGAAGAGGTAACGAACAAGCCGCCGCGCGAGATCATCACCCACGGTGTCAGCCACATCCCCGCCGACCGCATCGGGATGGGCGCTGTCGGCAACCTGCCCGTCGCCGACAACCTGGCGATGAAGGGCTACCGCCACGAGCCGCTGAGCAGCAAGCTGGGGATACTCAACCCGCGCCGCATCATCGATTTCGCCAGGCGGCTCATCCAGACCTACCGCATCGCCACCCCCACCCCCCAGACGCGGATCAAGTTCCTCTCCGGCGGCAACATCCAGAAGGCGATCCTCGCCCGCGAGATCAACGCCTGCAAGGGGCTGCTCGTCGCCGTCTATCCCTCGCGCGGGCTGGATGTCGGCGCGACGGAGGCGGTGCGCAAGCGCCTTCTCGAGCAGCGCGATGCCGGGAAGGCCGTCCTCCTCATCTCCGAGGACCTGGAAGAACTGCTGAGCGTCGCCGACCGCATCGCCGTCCTCTTCGAGGGGCAGGTGATGGGCATCGTCAAGTCCGACGAGGCCGACATCGAGCTTTTGGGGTTGATGATGGCCGGCATCAAAGACCCGGCTATGCTGAGGATGTGAGGAGGCCATCATGCGTATCGTCTTCGAAAAACGCCAATCTATCTCGCGCAAGGCCCAGGTGCTCGTTCCCGTCGTCTCCCTGCTCCTCTCCCTCGTGTTGGGCGCAATCCTGCTGGCCCTGTCGAAAGCCAATCCCTGGGAGACCTACGTCGCGATGGCGAAGGGAGCTTTTGGCTCCTGGCGCAACTTCTCCGAAACGTTGGTCAAAGCCATACCGCTGATGCTGACGGGGCTGGGCATCTCGATTGCCTTCCGTATGCAGTTCTGGAACATCGGCGCGGAGGGGCAACTCGTCTGGGGCGGGGTCGCCGCCGCCGGTGTCGCCCTTTTCTGGGCCGACAGAATCCCCGCCGGTCTCCTGCTGCCGGCCTCGCTGCTGGCCGGGATCATCGCGGGTGGACTGTGGGCCGGTATTCCGGCCACCCTCAAAGCCTGGATCGGCGTCGATGAGACACTGACGACGCTGATGCTCAACTACGTCGCCATCCTCTACGCCGAGCACCTCTACTACGGCCCCTGGCGCGATCCGCACGGCTACGGCTTCCCCGGCACGGCGCAACTGCCGCCCGCCGCCTGGCTGCCGCGATTGGGCAACACCCGTGCCCACTTGGGGCTGCTCTTCGCCATCATCGCCGCCGCGCTGCTCTGGTTCATCTTCAAACGCACGCGCTGGGGCTTCGAACTGACGATCATCGGCGAGAACAAGACGGCAGCCCGCTACCTGGGGATCGACATCGGACGGAACATCGTCCTGGCACTGCTCCTCTCCGGTGCCCTCAGCGGACTGGCGGGCGCGTGCGAGGTTACCGGCGTCTCCCACCGGCTCCAGCAGGGCCTGGCCATCGGCTACGGCTACACGGCGATCATCGTCGCCTGGATGGCGCAACTCGATCCCATCGCCATCCTCTTCGTCTCCATCCTGATGGCGGCGCTGATGGTCGGCGGCGACCAGGTACAGATGATGATGGGACTGCCCGCCGCCGTGGGACTCGTGCTCCAGGGCCTCATCCTCTTCCCGCTGCTGGCGGGGAGCCTCTTCACCGAGTACAAGCTGAAGATCATCCGCGGTCGAGAAAAGGCAACGACAGGAGGCCAAGTATGATCGACCTCATCACCTCACTGCTGGCAATCACGATGCGTGCCGGGGCCTCGCTTGTCTACGCGACGGTCGGGGAGATCTACACCGAGCGTTCCGGCATCCTCAACCTGGGACTGGAGGGGATGATGCTGATGGGAGCGGTCTCCTCCTTCGCCGTCGCCTACTACACGGGGAGTCTCGTCCTCGCCGTGCTGATGGCGATGCTCGTCGGCGGGCTGCTGGCGTTGACGCATGCCTTCCTCACCGTCACGATGCGGGCCAATCAGGTCGTCAGCGGGCTGAGCATCACCCTCTTCGGCAGCGGCCTGGCCAGCTTCCTGGGGCAGCGACTCGGCCCGGCGGAGAACAGCCACTACCTCGTCGGTCTCGTCGGCCCGAAGTTCACGCCGATCGCCGTGCCGGGGCTGAGCCAACTCCCCCTCGTCGGCCCGATCTTCAATCAGGACCCGCTCACCTACATCCTCTACCTCCTCGTCCCCGCCGCCTGGTTCTACCTCTACAAGACCCGCGCAGGGCTGGAACTGCGGGCGGTGGGCGAAAATCCGCGCACCGCCGATGCGATGGGCGTGGACGTGGTGAAGGTGCGCTACCTCTACACGACGATAGGCGGGATGCTGACCGGGCTGGGCGGGGCGCACCTCTCGCTGGCCTACACGCCCGGCTGGTCGGAGAACATCACTGGCGGGCGCGGCTGGATCGTCATTGCGCTGGTCATCTTCGCGATGTGGAATCCGGCGCGGGCGGTGCTGGGCGCGCTCCTCTTCGGCGGCATCAACGCGGTGCAGTTCCGGCTCCAGGCCGCCGGGACGAATATCCCCGCCGCCTACCTGAACATGCTCCCCTACCTCACCACCATCGTCGTCCTCGTGGCGATGACCTGGTGGGAGGCCCTGAGCAAGCGCATCGGGGCACCGGCAGCGCTCGGCAAACCCTACATGCGGGAGGAGAAGTAAATGCCCTCGGCGCTGAACCACAACTTCACCATCCCCGAGCACTGGAAACCGCAGCCCACCTCGCGGATGTGCTTCGTCTGCGGGCGGGAGAACATCACCGGCCTCCAGCTCAAGTTCTACGAGGATCGAGAGGCACAGAAGGTCTATTGCCCGCTCTGGATTCCGGCGGACTACCAGGGCTATCCGGGCATCACCCACGGCGGCATTCTGGCAACGATCCTCGACGAAATCTCCGGGCGGGCGCTGGCACTTCATCTCGGCGGCGAGGTCTTCTGGGTCACGGCAAGGATGGAGGTGCGCTACCGCAAGCCGACGCCGACCGAGCAGCCGCTAATGGCCGTCGGCTGGGTCGAAGAGACCCGCCGCCGCTCCGCCATCGTCGCCGGTGAAATCCGCCTGCCCGACGGTTCCGTCTCCGCCGAAGTCAAGTCGGTCATCGTCCAACCCGACCGCAAAACGCTGGAAGCCTGGCTGGGCAGCGCCGAAGCCGACGAGTGGAAAGTCGTCTAATGTCGCAAGGAGGGGACAGGCCCCACGCAGGCCATCCTCCATCGAGAAAGGAATCGTGCGCCAATGAAAGGGTCTAACAGCCACAGATTGATGATCCTGGTGCTGGCCGTCATCGGGGCCTTGCTGGTCGGAGCCTTCCTCCTGGTCATCGCCGGGGCCAACCCCATCGTCGCCTACCGCGCTATGCTCGTCGGCCCCTTCAGCAGCCGTTACGGGCTGACCGAGACGCTGGTCAAGACGACGCCGCTGCTCCTCGTCGCGCTGGGGATCATCATCGCCTTCCGCAGCGGCATCCTCAACATCGGCGCGGAAGGGCAGATGATGATCGGCGCGCTCTGCGGCACCGCCTTCGCCCTCGCCTTCCCCAACCTGCACGGGGCCATCCTGCTCCCCGCGACGATCCTCGTGAGCTTCCTGGGCGGGGCCTTCTGGGGTGGCATTCCCGGCTGGCTGAAGGCCAAGCTCAACGTCAACGAAATCCTCAGCACGATCATGCTCAACTCCATCGCCTGGCAGTTGATGATCTACTTCCTGCGCGGGCCGATGATCGACCCGAAGGAGCGCTCCTACGGGACGGGCGTGCCGCAGACGCAGCAACTTCCCCACCAGGTCTGGCTGGGGCGACTGCTGCCGCGCACCCGCCTCCACTGGGGGATCATCATCGCCATCGGCCTGGCGGTGCTCGTCTACATCTTCCTCTGGCGGACGAGCTTGGGCTACAAGATGCGGGCCGTCGGCGCTCAGAAGGAAGCGGCCCGCTACGCCGGGATGCCGGTGGAGCGGCTGCTCGTTCTGGCGATGGCGCTCAGCGGCGGCTTCGCGGGGATGGCGGGGATGATCGAAGTCCTCGGCATCCACCACCGGCTGATGGACGGCATCTCGGCGGGCTACGGCTTCAGCGGCATCGTCGCCGCGCTCTTCGGCCAACTCCACCCGCTGGGCGCGATCCCCGCCTCCTTCCTCTTCGGCGCGCTGATGTTGGGCGCGGATATGATGCAGCGGGCCGTCGCCATCCCCGCCGCCATCGTCTTCACCATCCAGGGGCTGGTCGTCCTCTTCGTCGTCGGCACGGACATCTTCATCCGCCGGCCCGATTTCGCCCAACGGCTCTTCCGCCGCCGACGTCCCGCAGCGCGAAAGGAGGGGGCCTGATGTTTGCGCAACTGCTCCACCCGGATGTGATCATCGGTATCCTGGCGACCGGCGTGCGCCTCGCTACGCCCTTCCTCCTCGCCGCGTTAGGTGAGATGTTCGCCCAACGCTCCGGGGTCTACAACCTCGGCGTGGAGGGCGTGATGATGATGGGGGCCTTCAGCGGCTTCTGGGTTACGCTGACGACCGGCTCCCCTTGGCTGGGCGTCCTCGCTGCCCTCCTCATCGGCGCGGTGATGGGCCTGCTGATGGCTTTCATCAGCGTAACGCTCCAGGCGGAACAGGGGATCAGCGGCATCGGCCTGTATATGTTCGGCTGGGGCCTGGCGGGCTTCCTCTTCCGCCTCCTCGTCGGCTACGTCACGAGCGTCGATGGCTTCCACGACATCCCCCTCCCCGGCCTGAGCCGCATCCCCGTGCTCGGCACGGTCTTCTTCGACCACAACTGGATGGTCTATTTCTCCTACCTCCTCATCCCCATCACCTGGTACATCCTCTTCAAGACGACGTGGGGGCTGAAGGTGCGGGCCGTCGGCGTTACGCCGGAGGCGGCGGACACGCTCGGCGTGAGCGTCGCCCGCATCCGCTACACCTGCGTCATCATCGGCAGCATGCTCGCCGGGATGGCGGGAGCCTTCCTCACCTTGGGGCATACGAATATGTACGCCGACAACATCACGGCAGGACGAGGCTTCATCGCCGTCGCCCTCGTCTACTTCGGGCGATGGACGCCGCTGGGCATCGCGGGGGGCGCGCTGCTCTTCAGCACCGTGGATGCGCTCCAGCTCTGGATTCAGGTGCTCGGCATCGACATCCCCTACGAGTTCCCCGTCATGGCCCCCTACGTCCTGACGATCATCGTTCTCGCGCTGGTTTCCGGGCGCATCTGGCAACCGGCAGCATTAGGGAGGCCCTTCGATCGCGAAGGGTAATCTGTCGGATAAGGCTCTCTCCGTCCTGTACAGAGCCGTTCCGTTCACACAGTTTCGAGGAGGTATACCTATGAAACGCTGGTCATGGATTCTGATCGTTGTTCTCCTGCTCACGACGGTCCTCACCGCCTGCGGCGGCAAGCAGGAAGCCCAGACGGAGAAGATCCGCCTGGCCCTCATCCTGCCGAGCACCATCGACGATATGGCCTGGAGCCAGTCGATGTACGAGGGCGTCATGGCCGTGCAGAAGGAGATGGGTGAGGACAAGATGGAGGTCGCCGTCAGCGAGCGGCTGGGCAACCCCGTCGATGCCGGGGCCGCCATCCGCCAGTACGCCGACCAGGGCTACAACATCATCATCGCCCACGGCTCGCAGTACCAGAACGTCCTGGAGGAGATCGCGCCCGACTACCCCGACGTCTCCTTCGCCTACGGCACCGGCTACGAGGCCCACGACAACATCTTCGCCTACGACCCGCAGGCCCAGGAAGGCGCGTACCTGCAGGGGATCATCGCCGGGATGATGACGAAGAGCAACATCATCGGCGTGGTCGGGCCGGTCGAGGCGGGCGACGCGATCAAGTACAACTACGGCTTCCAGCAGGGCGTCGAGGCGGTCAACCCCGATGCCGAGGTGCGCATCGCCTACACCGGCTCCTTCGGCGACATCGCCAAGGCCGCCGAACTGGCCAAGGCGCACATGGATGCGGGTGCCGACTTCCTCACGGGCACGGCGCAGCAGGTCGTCGGCGCGATCAACGCGGCCAAGGAGCACGGCGGCGTCTACTGGCTCTCCAACGACATGGACCAGAGCAGCTTAGCGCCGGAGACCGTCATCTCCGCCCAGGTCTACCACTGGGAGAAGGTCGTGCAGCAGATCATCGACGCGCACCAGAAGGGCGAGACGGGCAAGCACATCGTCCTCTCCTTCGCCAACGGCGCGCTGGAGCTGAAGTACAACCCGCAACTGGAAAGCCAGATTCCCCAAGAGGTGAAGGACGCCGTCGAGCAGGCCAAGCAGCAGATCATCGACGGCACGCTGACGGTCAAACTGCCGGAGAACTAAGACGAAGCGAAAAAGCGGGAGAGGAGCGCGGTTCATCAGCTCCTCTCCCACCTGCCGAAAAGGAGTACGCAGATGACGGAGAGAGCCTATCCGGAACGCCGCATCCGGCGGCTGGAGATGCGCGGCATCGTCAAGCGCTTCCCCGGCGTCCTCGCCAACGACCACGTGGATATCGAGGTCAGCGCCGGGGAGGTCCTGGCGCTCTTGGGCGAAAACGGCGCGGGCAAGAGCACGCTGATGAAGGTCCTCTACGGCCTCTACCGCCCCGACGAGGGGGAGATCCTCATCAACGGCCAGCGGGTGCAGATCGAATCCCCCAACGACGCCATCGCCTTAGGGATCGGGATGGTGCATCAGCACTTCATGCTCGTCCCCACGCTCACCGTGGTGGAAAACGTCGTCCTGGGCCTGCCCTCCTCCCGCGGCCCCCTGCTCGACCTGGACGTGGCGGCCCGGCGGCTGGAGCAACTGGGCAAGGACTACGGGCTGGAGGTGGACCCGTGGGCCGCCGTCTGGCAACTGAGCGTCGGCGAGCAGCAGCGCGTCGAAATCCTCAAGGTGCTCTATCGCGGGGCCGACCTGCTCATCTTGGACGAGCCGACCGCCGTCCTCACCCCGCAGGAGGTGGAGGAACTCTTCCCCACGCTGAAGGAGATGACGCGGCTCGGCCACAGCATCATCTTCATCACCCACAAGCTCCACGAGGTGATGGCGATCAGCGACCGCGTCACGGTGCTGCGCAACGGACGGCGCATCGCCTCGCTGGTCACCAGCGAGACCACGCCCAAGCAGCTTGCCCGCCTGATGGTCGGGCGCGACCTGCTGGAAAGCTACGACAAGCCGCCCATGCCCCCCAGAGAGGCCATCCTCCGGCTGGAAGCCGTCGAGGCCCGCGACGACAAGGGGCTGCCCGCCCTGCGCGGCTTCTCGCTCGACGTCCACGCGGGGGAGATCGTCGGCCTGGCCGGGGTCTCCGGCAACGGCCAGCGCGAACTGGCCGAGGTCATCGCCGGCCTGCGCCCCGTTACTGGCGGCCACATCTACCTCAACGGCGAGGAGATCACCAACGCCACACCGAACAAAGTCATCCGCAGCGGGATGGGCTACATCCCCGAAGACCGCATGCACGTCGGCACGATCCCCGTCTTCAGCGTCGCCGAGAACATCATCCTCAAGGACAGCGACCGCCCGCCCATCGCCCGCGGTCCCTTCCTCGACTTCAAGATGATCCGCGCCTACGCCCGGCGGCTCGTCGAAGCCTTCAGCATCAAAACGCCCTCCATCGATACACCGGTGCGCTTCCTCTCCGGCGGCAACATCCAGAAGATCATCCTTGCGCGGGAGATCAACCGCCAGCCGGCCTTCCTCCTCGCCGCCCAGCCCACGCGCGGCCTGGACATCGGCGCGACGGAGTACGTCCACCAGCGGCTCCTGGAAGCCCGCAAGGAGGGCAAGGCCATCCTCCTCATCTCCGAGGACCTGGACGAGATCACCCGCCTCTCCGACCGCATCGCCGTCATCTACGAGGGGAAGCTGATGGGCATCGTCCCCGGCGAGGAGGCCACCCCCGAACAACTCGGCCTGATGATGGCCGGCGTCCAGGCCGAGGAACTCGCCGCCTGAGGCACGCGCGCCCGCGGAAGGCCGTCGGTCCTCGGCGTGCGAAGGCCCCTTCGAAGGAGACAAGCGTGCAGCCGATAACCCTGGAAGAGGCTGCCGCGCTCTACGGAGCGGCGGATAGCGTCCACGATTTCGATCACATCCGCCGCGTCCTGGCGCTGGCGGAGCGCATCGCCACAGCCGAGGGCGCGGACCGGGTCATCGTGCGCACGGCGGCCCTCCTCCACGACTGGGGGCGGGCCGAGGCGGATGCCACAGGACGCAATCACGCCGCCGTCGCCGCGGAACGGGCCGCGGCGCTCCTCCGTGAGCGCGGCGCATCCCCCGATTTCATCGCCGCCGTAACCCACGCCATCGCCGCCCACCGCTTCCGCACCCTGCCGGAACCGCGCACCCTGGAGGCCAAAGTCCTCTTCGACGCCGACAAGCTCGATGCGATCGGCGCCATCGGCATTGCGCGGGCCTACGCCTACGGCGGCGCTCACCGGCAACGGCTCTGGGCACCGCTGACCGAGGTCGAAGCAACCGTCGGAGACGAGGCCGGCGTAACCTACGCGGAGCATACGCCGGTACACGAATTCATCGGCAAGCTGGCCCGCATTCGGGAGCGGCTGACCACCGCCACAGGCCGGGCCATCGCCGAGGAGCGGCACCGCTTCATGGTCGCCTTCTTCCGGCGGCTCGAAGCCGAGGTCAACGGCGAACTGTAACCGCCGCTCAACCGGCCAGCGCCCACGTCCACAGCGCCAGGACGAGGAGCCAGGGGAGCATGCGGCGCACCAGCCCCCGCATCACCTCCGCCTCGCGTCCGGCCATCCCCACCGTGCTGCAGCCGACGACCAGCTTGGCCGGGGAAAGCACGGAGCCGAGCGCTGCCCCCGCATTCTGCGCCGCCAGAACCGCCCCCTGCCGCAGGTCGAGCAGCGCGGCCATCCTCGACTGCAGCGCACCCAGCAGCAGATTGGAAGCCATATTGCTCCCCGTGACGAAGGCCACCAGCGCCCCCAGCCAGGGCGAAAGCGGGGCGAAGAGGCCGTCCGCAGCCGTAGCCAACGCCCGCGCCAGCAGGTCGATCATCCCCGCCCCCTCCATCGTCGCAGCGAGGAGCACCATAACCACCAACCCGCCGCCCGGCAGCAGTGCCCCGCGGCGGAAATCGGCCAGCAGACGGCGCAAGCGGCGGCGGTCGATCCGCCCCCAGCGCCGCCCCAGCCCTAACGTGATCAGGGAGGCGTAGAGGAGCAGCGCGCCGGTGTTGCCGAAAAGCGACAGCGGGCGCGTGGGGCCGCCCTCCATCGTCCAGCCGCGGGCGGTAGTGAAGGAAGGCACTTCGACGACGATCCGCACGGCATCGAAGACCGCCCGCAGCGGCGCGACGAACCTCAGCGCAAAGACGAGGGCGAGCAGGATCGCGTAGGGAAGCAGGCGCGACGGCGGCGGCACCTCCCCGCCGACCGCCGGGCCGCCCCGCCGCAGGAGAAGCAGGGCGGTCAGCAAGCCCGCCATCGCGCCGAGCAGCGCCGCAACGTTCCACAATCCCAGCCGCGCCGCGCCCCACTGCACCCCGCCCATCACCACCCCCATCGGCAGCCAGAGGAACCAGACCTGCCGCAGCGAGCCGCCTCCCAGCCGCCAGACCGCCCATCCGGCAAGCAGCGCCACGACCGCCAGGTCCGCAGCGCACCACGCGGCCAGCGCCGCCCCCTCCAGCGAGACGACGCCGGAGAGCGCGAGGAACGAAGCCCCCAGCGAGCCGAAGGAGATCGCCCAACTGTGGCCGAGCGCCGGAAGGAGCACCGCCGTCGCGGGCGGATAGCCGAGGGCGACCATCAGCGGGGCGACGATCGCCACCGGCACGCCGAAGCCCCCCACCCCCTGGAGAAAGGCGGCGAAGCCCCACGCCAGGAGCAGCGCCAGCAGCGGGCGCTCCGGCGAAAGCAAGCGCAGGCGGGCCACGAGCGCCTCGATCGTGCCCGCGGCCTCCGTAACGCGGTAGAAGAGCAGCGCACCCCAGATGATGGGGAGGATGGTCAGCGCGGTCATCAGGCCGCGGAGTTGCGACCAGAGGAGCATCTCCGCGTCCGCGCCGAAGGCGGCAGCAGCCACGAGGAGCGCCACGCCCCAGCCGAGCGCCCCGGCGTAGAGCGTGTGCAGGCGGAGGCGCATCATCGACACGAGAACGACGAAGAGCGGCAGCAGGGCGAGGAGAATCAGCATCGCGCTCCTTTCGACCCTCGCGGGCACAAAAAAGACCTGCCGCGCCGATCGGCGCGACAGGTCAACGGCCTTCTCTCATTGACGGGCGTAGAGCCGCTCCTTCAGCGCCAGCACCTCGCGCCGGAGCCGGTCGTCGGCCTCCACGCGGGCGCGGATACGCTCGTAGCCGTAGAGCACGGTCGTGTGATCCCGCCCGCCGAGGTACGCCCCGATCTGCGGGAAGGAAGCCTCCGTCTCCTCGCGGATCAGGTACATCGCCACCTGGCGGGGATAGGCCACGTTTCGGCTGCGTCGGCTGCTCTGCAGTTCCTCGACCGACAGATTGTAGTAGGCGGCGACGGCCTCCAGAATCTGCTGCGGCGAAAGTTCCTTGCGCCGCGGCATCAGGTCGGCGAGCGAACTTTCCGCCGTCTCCACGGTGAGCGGCTGTCCGGTCAGGCGACTGACGGCCAAGACGCGGTTCAACGCCCCCTCCAGTTCACGAATGTTGCGCTCGACGTGGCGGGCGATGAAGTCGAGCACCGCATCGGGCACCTCGACCTCCAGCCGCTCCGCCTTCTTGCGCAGGATGGCGATGCGCGTCTCGTAATCGGGCGGCTGCACGTCCACGATCAACCCCCACTCGAAGCGGGAACGGAGCCGCTCTTCCAGCGTTACCATCGCTTTGGGCGGACGGTCGCTGCTGAGGACGATCTGCCGTCCCGTGTCCCGCAGCGCGTTGAAGGTGTGGAAGAACTCCTCCTGCGTGCTCTCCTTCCCGGCGATGAACTGGATGTCATCCATCAGCAGAAGCTCGGCAGTGCGGTACTTATCGCGGAAGGCATCGGTCGTATGATTGCGGATCGCCTCGATGAGGTCATTGGTGAACCGTTCGGCGGAGACGTAGAGCACCTGCATCCCCTGGTGGTAGCAGCTTTGGCCGATGGCGTGCAGGAGATGGGTCTTGCCCAGGCCGACGCCGCCGTAGATGAAGAGGGGATTGTAGGCGCGCGCCGGAGCCTCGGCGACGGCCTGCGAGGCGGCGTGGGCCAGGCGGTTGCCGTGGCCGACAACGAACGTCTCGAAGGTGTACTCCGGATTCAGGCCCGGATCGGGCGGCACCGTCTCCTGCGCTTCCAGCAGGGGCAGAGCGGCGGACGCGGCCTTCTTCCGCCGCCTGCGGCCTTCCCAGACGACGAAGCGAACCTTCATCCGGCGACCGGCGATCCGCGTTACCGTCTCCTCGATCCGCCTGTAGAGCCGCCCGGAGAGCCACTCGACCGCGTAACCGTTGTGAGCCCCGACGATCAGGCGGGAGCCCTCCTCCTCCACGCCGATGGCCCGCGTCGGACGCAGCCACGTATCGAAGACAGGACGCGATAATTGCAATTCGAGTTCACCCAGCACCGCCTTCCACAGATGTTCGTAGCTTCTCATTTCCATAAGACCTCTCCGTTTTTGCCCCCGATTTTCCCCCCGGAAGCGCAGCAAGGGTGCAGCGTTGGAATACAACAGGATAACGGTGCCTATCTGCCCGCGGCGACGGGCAGCGATGAGGACAGGGAGCATCCATTGATTACCTGTGCGCCATTCTACCCAAAGCGGAGGAGAAGGGCAACAGGAAAAGCCGCTTTTGTGTTAAAAGAAAGCGGGTCTTAAAACATCCCTGTCGCGTTGTTGACAATCGACGTTGCCAACCCTACTTCTGGTCAAAACGGCCCTCTCGTTCCCTACAATTGGGGCTTTGCCCTGTGGAAAACCCTGTGGAAAGGGTGGAAAGTTTCGTCGCCACGACCCCATTTTGAAAACCGCCCGCTGAACAGCAGCAACTGTAGCAGGTTTGCCCACGCAGCGCCTCAAGACGGCAGATGTTCGGCGATCCAGTCGCTCAGGGCCTGCAGCGACTGCTCGCGTCCGATCTCGTTGAAGACCTCGTGGTAGAAGCCGGGATAGACGATGCGCCGCTTGTCGCGTGCGGCAACGGCCTCGAAGAAGCGGGCGCTCCCCTCCGGAGGGGCGAAGTGGTCATCACCCCCGTGCAGGATGAGGAGCGGCAAGTCGGCGGGCCAGCGTCCCGCCTCCGCCAGCACGCGCTTCATCTCCCGATCCATCTCCACGGCCATGCGCGTCGTCCCCAGGCTGTGGACGAGCGGGTCCTGCACGTAGGCGCGGACCACCTCGCGGTTGCGGCTCAGGCCGTCCGCATCGAGGCGGCTGTCCAACTGCAGCCGCGGTGCGATGACGGCGAGCGCCTTCGCCAGCGCGAAGAGGAGCGGCGGGACCCCGCGGCCCTGCATCAGCGCCGGACCGGAGGCGGCGACGCCCAGCAGGCCCTCGCCCTTCTCGAGCGCGTAGCCGAGGACGATCAAGCCGCCCATACTGTGCCCGACGAGGACAAGCGGCTCGTCGCCGTAGCGTGCGCGGATAGAGGCGAGGAGCGCTTCCGTATCGCCGAAGAAGTCCCGCCAGCGATCGACGTGGCCGCGTTTGCCGGGGGAATGCCCGTGCCCGCGCAGGTCGCAGGCGTGGACGGCGTAGCCGCGGGCGGTCATCCACGCCGCGAAAGGCTCGTAGCGGCCACTGTGCTCCCCGTAGCCGTGGATCACGGCGATGTGGGCACGCAGGGGCCGCCCTTCGTCGGGCAGCCAGCGCCGTGTGAAAAGCGTCATACCGTCGGCTGCGGTGCTGCGTATCGTTCCTTCCTCGCTCTGCATCTTTCCTCCCTTTCCCGCGACGTTCAGGCCGCGCTCAGGACTTCGCCCAACGCAGCGATGGCCTGCTCGACGGCGGCATCGTCGATCCAGTAGTGGGTTACGGCGCGGAAACGACGTCCGCCCACCGCCAGCAGGAGCACACCCCGTTCCCTCAGTGCGGCGACGATCGCCTGTGCCGCCAGCGGCACCGACTCATCCACCGCGAAATAGACCATATTCGTGTGAACCGGCTCGACCGTCACGGCAGGGAGTGCGCCCCACCCCGCAGCCAGGCGGCGGGCACGGCGATGATCCTCGACCAGACGGGCACGCATCTTCTCCAGAGCCACGATCCCCGCGGCGGCGATCACCCCCGCCTGCCGCATCCCCCCGCCGACGACTTTGCGGGCACGCCGCGCTTCCGCGATGAAGGCCGCGCTCCCCACGAGTACCGAACCGACCGGCGCACAAAGGCCCTTGGAAAGGCAGAAGGTTACGGAATCGGCGGGTGCGGCCAGTTCGCGGGCCGGAAGGCCCAGCGCGGCGGCGGCGTTGAAGAGGCGCGCGCCGTCGATGTGCATCTTCAGACCGCGGGCGTGGGCCAGTTCACCGACCCGGCGGGTGTAGGCCGCCGTCAGCGGGACGCCGGCACAGAGGTTGTGGGTATTCTCCAGGGCGACGAGGCGGGTGCGGGGGAAGTGGACGTTGGGCGGACGTATCGCCGCCTCGATGGCCTCCAGGGCCATCGTCCCGTCGTCGAGGTTGGGGACGACGTGCGGCATAATGCCGCCCAGCGCCGCCATCCCGCCCTGCTCGTAGCGGAGGGTGTGGCTCTTGTCGCCCACGATGGCCTCGTCGCCGCGCCGACAGTGGGTCAGCAAGGCAACCAGGTTGCCCATCGTGCCGCTGGCAACGAAGAGGCCCGCCTCCTTGCCCAGCAGGTCGGCGGCCATCGCCTCCAGGCGGTTGACGGTGGGGTCCTCGCCGAAGACGTCGTCCCCGACTTCGGCACGGGCCATCGCCTCGCGCATTTCCGGCGTCGGTCTGGTGATCGTATCACTGCGCAGATCGACCATCCTTCTCGTCCCTCCTCGCTCGATGTGGCAATGTGAAGCGGCGCTACGTCGCCGTCTCCTCGTCCTCTCCCTCTTCCTCGTGGTGCAGACGGTCCAGCACATCCAGCACGTCGCGCAGCAGCTCCTCCTCGGCGAAGCTCCCCTTCTGCAACAGTTGCTCCGCCTGCTCCATCAGACGGCGACGTTCCTCCTCGCTCAGCTCCTTGGCCGTGACGATGATCACCGGCACATGCCGCGTGGCCGGATTCTCCTTGATGCGGGTCAGGACGGTCGCTCCGTCCACCTGGGGCATCATCAGATCGAGGATGACGAGATCGTAGCTTTGCCTGTCCAGCTTCTCGATGGCCTGTTGCCCGCCCTCCGCCTCCTCGACGATGTGGCCGACGCTTTCCAGAATCCGCCGCATCAGCTTGCGGTCGGCCTGCGTGTCATCGACGACGAGGATGCGGTAGATATCGTCCGTGTAGGCCAATCGCTCGAGTGCCCCGATCAGCCCCTCCTCCGTTACCGGCTTGACGAGGTAGTCGGTTACCCCCATCGTGATCCCCTTTTCCATACCGTCGCCCGCGACGGAGCAGATGACGACGGGGATGTCCCGCGTATCGGGATCGCTCTTGAGCTGGCGGAGTACCTGCCAGCCGTCCATCTCCGGCATCACCAGGTCGAGCGTGATGGCGTAGGGCCTGAGCTGCTTCGCCTCCGCCACGGCACGCGAGGGATGCGTGAGACCGACGACGGCATAGCCGTGCCGCTCCAGGAAGCGGCGGAAGAGGGTTACGACGGCGCTGTCGTCGTCGATGACGAGGACGGTGCGCTTCGCCGCCCTCTCCTCGACGGGCGCTTCCTCTTCCTCCTCCGCGGCGACCGACTGCGGCCCGCCGATGGGCAGGGCAACGTAGAACGTCGAACCGCTTCCTTCCTCGCTTTCGAACCAGATGCGCCCGCCGTGCGCTTCGACGAAGCGCTTGCTGACGGGAAGCCCCAGTCCCGTCCCGCCGTAGCGCCGTGTCGAGGAGGAATCCACCTGCTGGAACTCCTGGAAGACGAGGGGGAATTTGTCCCGCGGGATGCCGATGCCGGTATCCTCGACGGCGATGACGACTTCGCGGTCATCGTGCGTGGCCCGCACGCGGATGTGGCCTTTCTCGGTGAACTTGGCGGCATTGCCCACCAGGTTGAGCACGACCTGGCGGATGCGCCGCGCGTCGGCGATGATCGTCGGCAGATCGTCGGGCACATCGGCAATCAACTCGATCGGCTTGTCCTTGACGAGCGCCGTCGCCGTCGTCAGCACGCCCTGGATGATCTCCTTGAGATCGGTCGGCTCGAAGATGAACTCCATCTTGCCCGCTTCGATCTTGGACAGGTCGAGGATGTCATTGATGAGATTGAGCAGATGGCGTCCGCTTTCGTAGATGGCGGTGAGGTCGGTCTTCTGCATCTCGGTCAGCGGGCCGTCGATGCCCTTGAGGATGACGCGGGAAAAGCCAATGATCGAGTTCAGCGGGGTGCGCAGTTCGTGCGACATACTGGCGAGGAACTCGCTCTTCAGGCGATCGACCTCCTTGAGCTTCTCGGCGGTCTCCTGGGCGTCCTGGTAGAGGCGGGCGTTCTCCACCGCTACGCCCAGGTTCACGGCCACGTTCTGGAGCGTCATCATCTCGACGGCGTCCAGCGGCGGATGGCCGATCTGCATCCCCACCGTGAGCACGCCCAGCACCTCATCGCGGAGGACGAGGGGGACGGAGTAGGCCGACGCAAGGTTCAGGTGATCGAGGATCGACTCGAAGATGGACGAGCGGTAAGGGCGTGCATCGAAGTGCCAGAGCAGCGGCTGGCGCAGGCGCACGACGGCACCGATACCGGGCAGGTCGATGAGGCGGAAGCGGTGGCCGACGAGGCCGTCCCACGTCTCCCCGCTTTCGTAGAAGACGGCCACGGCCCGCAGCCGCTCTCCGTCCCAGCGGAAGAGCATCACCGGCGTCCAGTACCGCTGGGCGATCAGTTGACCGACGGCGTTCAGCAGCTTGTCGGGGTCGAGGAAGGAGGCCGCCGTGCTCATCACCTGGTTGATGAAGACACGCCGCTCGACGTCCTGCTGCGTTCGCTGGAGGAGGAGACGGTTGGCCAGGGCCACGGAGGTCGTATAGAAGAGTGCTTCGTAGAAATGACGCATCGTGTCGGTGAACTCGACCTGCTGCGGCAGGCTCATCGCCACGAGGGCGAAGGGATCGCGCTGGACGGTGATGAGGAAGAAGAGCAGCCGTTCTCCGTACCGGCGGTAGTAGTCCACCAGATCGGGGGCAATGCCCTCGACCTGCGTCAGGTCGTCCAGGTAGAGGGCATAGCGCTCGAGCAGCGTCTCCAGACGGCTACCGAATTCGCCCAAGGTAAAGGTGTGCTCCGTCGGCAGCGGGGCATCCACCTCCCGATTCCAGGCCATCAGCAGCGAAAGCTGGCGCTCCGAGGGCTCTTCGTCGGTGGCTGGCGCGATGCGCAGAATCTCGACGAAGTTCAAATCGGCACGCTGCTTCAATCCCTCCAGCATCGCGAAGAAGATGCCGTCAACGGTAACCTCTGCGCCGATGCGCTGGCCCGTCTCGTAGAGCAACTGGGTCTCCGTCAGCGCCATCCGCGTCTGCTCGAAGAGGATGCGGTTCTCCAGCGCGAGCGAAAGCTGCGCCTGCACCTGATCCAGCATCCGCTTGTCCTCCTCGGCCTCGGGATCGAAGGCAATGGGGTCCTCGAGTTCCAGCAAGCCGATGGGGTAACCACGCACGGCGATGGGAGCGCGGACGACCACTTCGCCCTCCTTTTCCTCCACGATGACATCCTCGGGCAAGGCGGGCAACGGCGAAGGCTCGGCCAGCGGGAGGACGTCGCGCAGATCGTAGCTGTAGCCGATGATCTCCTGACGGGTTACGACCTGCGACCAGGAATCCACCGTCATCTGCCGCTGGAAGGCGACCATCTCGTCCAGGCTGCTCTGCACCTGGGCAAAGAGCCGCGCATTTTCGATGGCATTCGCCAACTGATCGGCTACGGTCTGCAGGATGCCGATATCATCTTCGGAAAAGGCGGCCTGCTCGGTGGACTGGATGGTCATCGCTCCGATGACCTCCCCGCGGGCGACGAGCGGCAGCGCCATCTCCGAGCGCGTTTCCGGCAGGAAGGGGTTGTCGAAGCGGACCGCCTCTTCACCGACGTCGAGCGCTATCCGCGGCTCACCGGTCGCCACACAAGCGCCGATCATCGAACGCCCGCCCACCCGCAGCCTGTGGCGGTTGGCGAGCATCTTCTTGCCCGCCTCACCGGTGCCGGCCCGCAGGATGGCCCATTCGCCCGTCTCGTCCACGAGGAAGACGCCGACATAGTAGAGATCGAAGCGGCGACGCACCAACTCGACGACGTAGTTCAGGAGCGGCTCCAAATCGAGGATGGAGGTCGTCGCCCGCGCGACATCGGCAGCCGTCTGGAGACGAACGGTGCGCAGTTCCACGTCGCCGATGCGGATGAGCGCCTGCAGGATGGAAGCGGCATGGCCGCCGATCCGCTCCATCATCATCCGGTCCTCCTCCGAGCAGACGAAGGGAAAGCTGAAGGCCGCCGCCAGCAGGCCGACTTTCTCGCCGCGGACTTCCAGTGACATCAGGAAGAGCGTCTGCACACGCGACGGCTCGCCGACGAGGGCTTGCAAGAGATCTTTCTCGGCCCCTTCGATGTTTGCCAGTTCATCGGCCCCCAAATGGACGATCGTCTTCTCGGCCAGCACCTCCCGCAGGCGGGTCAGGGAGAAGAAAGGATAGCGCGTCATCCGCGGAAGCGTGCCGTCGGCACGCCACACGCCCAAGGGATAGAGCCACCGAGGTGTCTGATGTCCCCAGAAGGGCGAAAAGGCCACCAATCCTACGCCCATATCGGCTTGCCCGACCGGGGTGTATTGACGCAACACCCTGAGGGCCTCATCGTAATCCCCAGCGGCACTGAGATCGGAGAGGGCACGGTACAGGTACGTAACCCTTTCGTGAGAGCGTTCCTGCAACTCGGCGATGGTCAGGTTCTCGATGGAGGCGATCACCGCGTCGGCCAGGAGGTCAACCGCTTCACGGATCGGCGAATCCAGTTGCAGTTGCCAGCGCTCGATAATCTCACGGGAGCGGGAGAAGAAGATGAGCAACCCGACCAGCTTGCGGCCATGGCACAGGTGGATCGAAAAAGCCGATGCCACGCCGTAGCGATGAACAAGCTCCCGCATTTGCGACGTGCCAAAGCCTCGATCGGTCAACGAGGGCAAGTCCTCCCAGAAGAAGAAGCGTTCGCCCCGATCACACCAGCGCTTGCGCGGCAGGGAAACGGCCCTGGAGGAGAGGGCATGCTCCTCACCATCGGAGCGGAAGAGCTGATAGACATCGGCCTTGCTCGGATGGTCCTCCTCATCCCAACTGCGCACAACGAAGAGCGTTACCCCCTCGAAGGCCAGGACCCGGCCATGCTCGGCCAGGATGCGCACGACCTCCTCATAGGTATTTGCACCCAGCAGCGAGCGGTTCAGGCGCGAGAGGAGGCGCCAGTTGAGCATCTGCCGCCGCTCGTCCTGGCGAATGTACACCTGCGTCAAGAGCGAGGCGATCTGCTGCGCGACGATCTGGTAGAAGAGGAAGCGCTCGACATCGATCGAAGCCGCCACTTCTCCTCCCACGAGGAGAGCGCCGACGAGCACACCTCCGACGATGATGGAGAAAGGCAGGCAGCCTCCTTGCATATGCTGGAGGAAGTCATCCATGGAGAGCAGGGAGGGGCTTTCCATAGAACGCAGGTAGAGAACGGCCTCTTCCTGATCGAGGATGAAGAAATCGACATCGCGGCCGCCCAGGTAGCGGTGCAGCAGCGTGATGATCTCATCGACCGTCTGCTTCCACAGGTTCCCCGTCTCGCCGATCCGGATGTTGGACAAGGCATAGAGCAGCCGGAAACGGTTTTCCCCCCCATCGGCTCCCTCCAGCGCGACATCCATCATCCCGCCGGCCTCGATCCAGCCGCGCCACAGCTCTCCCGTTACCAGAAGGACAACATGGCAGTAGGCACTGCGTTGTTCTTCGGCGCGGATGGATTCCCGGAGCATTTGGAAAGTCTCCAACAATGCGCGCAGCGGGGCACCCGCCCGATAGAGCCTTCGGCCGACCTCGATGAGAGGCTCCTCATCGCCCTCCTCGACGAAGCGCACCAGTCCTTTCTCTACTTCGGTGAAGAACGCCTCGGTCCGCTTCTCAGAAAGACCCTCGACTTTCGAGGGAAGCAGGGCGCAGACGGCCTGCAGCTTGCTCAGGAACGCCTGCAACATCTCTTGACTGATCTTCATGCCTTTTCCCGCCCCACTTGTGAGAGCGGCAATGTCGTTCCCGATGTTCATCTTTCGTCCTTTTTCTTCTCCTCTGTCTGGGTCAGAGATACGCGGCTGGTGAGGAGCCGGATCGTCGTGTGCCGGGCCTGGAAAGCCTTCCCCAGTTCCTCCGCCGTCGTCGCCAGCAGTGACTCGATGTCGGCGGCGTGTTGCAGCCGCTCGCCGATCTGCCGGATGAGCCGCTCGCGGCGGGCGCGGGAGGCGGTAACTTCCAGTTGGAAGCGGTTCTGGACGGCCACCGAAGCCTGGCCGACCAGAATCTTCAGGCGTGTCAATTCAGCCTCGGAAATCGAGATGGGATGGGGGTAGATGGCACTGACAAAGCCGATGCCCTGCCCGGCGACGACCATCGGCACGAGAACCGCCCCCCGTGCTCCCAGGGCCGTGAAGAGGTTGCCCCCCATCTGCTTGAAGGCAGGCGGAGCCTTCTCCACATCCTCGATGACCATCGCTTCTCCCTTGCTGACGTAGGTGAAAAGCTGGGAGCCACGCAGCGGATAGGAGCGTTGCAGGGCGGCAGGGGCCTGCTCCGCATACCAGACCGCGATGACGCGCAGGCGCGTCGGCAACGGAGCCCCCTCCCTGAGCGGCCTGTCGAAAAGCTGCAGGACGACGTAGTTCGCGCCCTTGCCAAACACGGTGTAGCTCCGCAGAACGCCGATGATGTCGTCATACGTTACGGCGATGTTCAGCGCCTGCGCGGCACGGTAGAGCGCCTCCGCCTCGCTCAGCGCCGCCTGCACCTGACGGAGCAGATGCTCTCTTGCCAGCGTCCCGGAAATGGCCAAGGCCATCGTGCGCATCGCATTGACCACATCGTCGCCCCATCTGTGCTCGCGCTGGAGATCGACGAAGCCGATCACATCGGGAGGCCGGTCGGCTTGATTTTCCACACGGAGCAGCAACAGTGCCTTGATGCCGAAGCGCTCCATAATCGCGCGTTCCGGCCCCTTAGCCTCCGCCAGCGTCGCCCGCACGATGCCTACTCCTTCCCGCAACGCCTTGGCCCAGTCGGGGATGGTCTCCGGACGCCATTCCCGAAGACCGCCCGCCTCGCCTTCGGCGGTCAACGGCCAGCGGTGGACGATCTCCCAGCGGTAGCTGCCGTCCTCGTTTTGAACCGGCTGCGTGTAGTAAGCACGGGTTACGCCGACAGCCTCCGCCAGGATGCCCAGCACCTCGCCGAGGGCCTCGCTTCCCTGCTCGGCCAGGAGCGTTGTCGCCCGCGCCACGCCGCTCTGATAGCGGGCCTGACGCTCGGTGAGCGCTCGCGCCTCCTCCATATTGCGCAGATAGAGTGCATTCTGGATCGCCGTCGCCATCTGCGTGCCCAGGAACTCCAGCAGACGCATATGCTCCTCGCCGAAGAAGCCCTCGCTGCGGCTCATCGCGAAGAGTACACCCACCGGCTGCGTCCCCAGGCGCAGGGGCACGGCTGCCATCGAGCGGAAGCCGTGCTGCGCCATCTCCGCCGCCTCCGGCACGATGGAGAGATCGCCGACGATCAGCGGCCGGTCGCTCTCCATCACCTGATAGATGAATCCATCGGGAGTGGGCATAAGGTTCATCTCGGCGGTTATATCCTCCATCCCTTCAGGGATGCCGAGACCGATGACGAAACGATCCCGCACGAGGTCGCGATAGTAAGCCAGCGCGATCTCGACACCGAGGAGACGGCGGGCCCACGCCGCGCCGATCTCGGTGATGCGCTGGACATCGAGCGCGGAGACGAGTTCGAGGCCGGCCTCGTAGAGCCGCTGCAACGCCTCGGCTCGGCGGGTGCTTTCCTCGTAGAGGCGGGCATTTTCGATGGCGACGGCCGCCTGCGCCCCCAACATCTCGAGCAAGCGCAGGTGCTCCTCGGAGAAGGTGAAGCGTCCCCGTCGGCGCACGCCGACCAGGGCACCGATCCCTCCCCGCGCCGCGACGAGGGGCACGCCGACCATCGAACTCACCCATCCCCTGAACGGCTCGAAGGGCGATTCGGCGGTATTGTAATCCTCGATGAGAACGGCCTGGCCTTCCTGGAAAATCTCGGTGAACGTCCCCCCGACGGGATAGCTCCGCCCCGTCATATCGGCAAGGATACCCCGCGCATAGGCAAAGAGAACCTTCCGCGTCGCCGCATCGAAGGTTACGAAAGCCACACCGTCGGCATCGACGAGGGCGGCGGCCTGCTCGACGACCAGCCGACGCACGGCCTCCGCATCCAGCTCGCGACCGAAGCGCAGCGAGATATCGTAGAGCAACTGCAGTTCGTGAGAACGCCGCTGGGATTCCTCCAGCAGGTTGAGGTTCTCCAGGATGACGGCGACCTGCGAAGCGATATTCTGCGCCAGATCGCGCGTTTCCGGACTCAAGGTGGTATGCCCCTGGCGCTGCACGAAGACGAGGAAGCCGGAAAGCCGGCCGCTCGTCTTGATGGTGATGTAGAGCACCTGGGAGGTTACGTAACGTTCGATGACCTCCTCCCCCAGCGGCAGCGGCAGCAGCTTGCCGCTTTCGGCGCGCTCCAGCCCGCGGAGGAAGATCTGCAGATGTCCGGGCAGTTCGTATTCCCCACCGGCGGGCAAGATCGATTCCCCGTCCGGCGCGAAGAAGGACTGCAGGCGAGCACGCTGCAACTGTCCGGGTTCCAGGAAGGTGAAGACGCCGACGGCCATATCCAAACCGCGGGCAAGGATTTCGGCAATGTCGCGCAGCGCCTCGTCCGGGCTGATCCGCGTCGCCGCCGCCTGCAGCACGGCGTTGAGCAATGCCTGCTGGCGTGCCGTCCGCTGAGCTTCCTCGAAGAGGCGTGCATTTTCCAGAGCGATGGAAAGCTGATTGCCGATCTCGCGCACGAGGGCGATCTCCTCTTCCGACCAGCGGCGGTTAGGGTCGGAGAGGGCGATGAGGCCGATGGTTTCGTCGCGGTAGCGCATCGGCTCGATGACAAAGGGGTGCTCTACGCTATCTTGGGAGGGAATGACCTCGCGCACCGAAGCCGGATCGACCGGCAAGGGCAGCACGGGGCGGACATCGACGCGGTCGTACTCGAAGGCCATCACCCGCTGATGGCCCATCACCCGCGCCCAGCCCGTGCGCATGTAGTCACGCTGCAGCAGCTCCATCTCCTGCAGAGCGACCTGCGTCTGCTCCATCAACTCCGCATTCTGCAGGGCGATGGAAAGCTGATCGGCGAGGAGCTGCAAAACGGAGACATCCTCGTCGCCAAAGGCGTTGGGCTTGTCGCTCTGCACGTCCAGTACGCCGATGATTCTCCCCTTCTCGTCATTGAGCGGCAGTGCCATCTCCGAGCGCGTCTGCGGGAGGTCGGGGTTGTTGAACCAGACGGCGTCCTCACCCACATCGAGGGCGATGCGCGGTTTGCCCGTCGCGGCGACCATCCCCACGATGCCCTGCTGCCCCACGCGGAGCCGATGACCACGGGCCAGCATCCGCGCTCCTCCCGCGGAGGAAGCGGCACGGAGCACAGCCCAGCGGCGCTCGTCATCGAGGAGGAAGATACCGGCATGGTAGAAGCCGAAGTAGTTGGAGATCGCCTTGACCGTGGTCTGGAGGAGCGAGTCCACGTCGCGGGAGCGGATCGACTCGCTGGCAACCATCATCACCGCCTCCAGTTGCTGGCTGCGACGCATCAGCGCCGCCGTGCGCTCGGAGACGCGATCTTCCAGCGAAGCGATCATCCCCTGGAGCCGCTCGGCCATGCCGTTGAGCGTCCTCGCCAGGAAACCCAATTCGCCGGGCGCATCCGGCAGGCGGTAGGAAAGCTCGCCCGCCCCCAGCCGTGCCGCTCCTTCCGCCAGCCGTGAGATCGGCATGGTAACCCATCGGGAGATCGCGAAGTAGAAGATGGCAACGATGATGAGGAAGACCGCAATGCTCACGGCGATGGGCACGACGATGAACCAGCGCGATCCGGCGGCCATGGCGGGCATCGCGACGACGATGTAGAGCCGCTGCGAATGACTCCCCGGCAAGCGAATGGAACGCACGACGAGGTGCAGTTCCCCTTCGTAGGGAACGACGTGCCGCTCGAACTCGCCGGACCACAGGCCGCGCAGATCGGGATAGAGACGCATCGCCATCTGGGGCTGCGAATGATAGATGGCTTTGCCGTTCTCGTCCACCACGGCTACGAAGGTGATATTCTCTTCCCCGCTCGCCAGGCTGCCCAGATAGTCGCTCAATCCCTGCAGGTCGTAGATGGAGGTGATGTAGGGCGAAACCTCCTCGATAGTATAGCTGACCTGCCGCGCGATGAGTCGGGCGGGGGCCAGGCGTGCCTCCCGATAGGCCCGGGCGAAATCCCGTCCCAGGTAGGTGAGCAAGCCTGTCAGCATCACCAGGGGGATGATGACCCCGACGATAATCAGCCGCCAACGCAGAGAAAGACGACGCATCATGGTTCTCCTCCAGCCGCACCTGCTGCAGAACCACCCGCAGGATAGCCGCTATATTTCACCGCCAACAGCGTTACAGGGGTGGGCAACGAAAGATTCCAGCGAGCCACGCCGCGCAGATTCACCGCCAGCAAATCCGAGGAACGCCCTTCCGCAGACAAGGCCGAGGGATGCGTGCCCCGATGCACCTCGACGACCATCCGGGCGAGCATCTCCCCCTCGCGCCACACGGAGGCGACCAGGCCGCCCACCGCGCCGAGCCGCACCGCCCGCTCATCCAGCGCAAAGAGCGGCACCGGCGCATTCAGGATCGTCCAGGTCAACACATGGCGCTCATTGACGAAGCGCCACCGGTCATCGCGCAGCCCCTCCCACGAGATGAGGAGGACCATATCGACGGCCTTGGCCTCCGTTTCCAAAATCTGCTGCCAGACCACGAAACGTTCCGTCGTGTAGAGCGTGAAATCGACGGTCGGGAAAGCCTCCTGCAACTGCGCGTAAGCCGAGGTCGCCTCCAGTGCATCCGCACCGCTGCCCAGCACCAGGACGCGGCTGATCGGCTTCGTCCGGCTCATCTCCATCGCCAAACGCATCGTTTCGATCGGGTAGCGGCCGTGCGGCAATCCTACGACGGAAGGATAGCGACGCAGGGCCTCCACCTGGCTCGAGGGGACGTCGGCATATAGGACGGGCGTCGTCACGTGTTCCACGGCGTAAACCGGCGCGATCTGCGCCGTCGCCAGCCCTCCCAACGTGATGACCATATCGTAGCTTCCGCGCCCAAGCGCCTCCAGGACACTCTGGATCTTCGCATCCACCTCCTCATCCGAGGTGCGCGGCTCGATGTACAGGACGAACTCCTCCACCTGCAGCGTCCCGTCCCCGCGATAGAAGCCCATCAGCCTCAACCGGTGGTAGAGACCGGCGCGCAGGTAGAGCGTCGCATCCTCCTCCGCCGAGCGTGCGTACACCAGCGCAAGGCGGAGCGTCCGCCCGGCGGTTGTCGGGGTCGCCGTCGAGGTCGCCGTCGGGGTCGGCGGCGGCGTGGGCGCGGGGCGGCACGCCGAAAGGAGGAGCAGCGCAAGGAGGAAAAGGGATCGAAGGCTACGCATCATCCGGCTCCCCCTCGTTCCGCAAATCGGGCGGCAGCAATTGCACACGCACGCGCTCCACATCGAGCGCACGCCCCAGCTCCTGGGCCGCACTGCGCAGGATGGCATCGATCTGCACCGAGGAGCGAATGCTGGCAACGATCTGGCTCCGCGCGGCCTCCTGCTCGGCGCGGAAGCGGGAATCCTCCAACAGGCGGGCATTTTCCAGCGCCAACGAGATCTGCTCGACGATAGCCCGGACCAACTCGAGTTCGTCCTCCGTCCACCGCCGAGAGGCCTCGAAACGCAGATAGCCGAGATCCAGGTCGCGAGCACGCAGCGGCACTGTCAAGGTCGCCGCGCCGTCCTCCTCCGCTACGACGATCTCCTCGACCGTTTCCACAGGGGAATCGGCAAATTCGATGGCCACTTCCTCGGGGGAGAGGGTCCGCACATCCACGTGGTCATAGTCCAGCGCCAGTACCTGATTGCGCCGCCGCAGCGCCTTGCGCCAGCCGGAGATGACATCTTCCGTGCGGTAACGTTCCAGCCGATCCAGCGTGCTGCGGTAGCGCGACAAGAGACGGACGTTGGAGATGGCGACCGAGAGGGCATTGGCGAGGATGGAGAGCGTCTCCACATCCTCACTGGTGAAAGCATTGGGACGGCGGCTCTGGATATCCAGCACGCCGATGAGCTGATCGGCGGCCACGAGCGGCAAGGCCATCTCCGAGCGCGTCTCCGGCAGATCGGGGTTATCGAACCAGACGGCATCCTCGCCGACATCGGCGGCAATGCGCGGGCGCAGCGTCGCCCCGACGTGGCCGACGATCCCCTCCTCGCCCACACGCAGCTTATGGCTCCGCGCCATCATCCGCTTGCCTCCCAGGGAGGAGGCCGCATACAGCCTCAGCCACGAGCCGGTGTCATCGAGGAGGAAGATGCCCACGTGGTAGAAATCCAGCCGCGAGGAGAGGAGATCGACGATCGTCGTCAGAAGCTGGTCCAGCGAGGTCGTGCTCATCATAAAACGGTTGAGGTCGGCGATGATCTCGAGCTGCCGGGCACGCTCCGTGAGCATCGCCGTTCGCTCCTGCACCCGCTCCTCGAGCATCATACGGCTCTCCTCGAGCGAGGCTTTCAGACGGGTCAGTTCATCGATGACACCCTCTTTCGTCGAAACGTCGATATAGGTCGTTACCGCCACGAGCAGGAAGAGCAATGGCACGAAGATGGGGAAAAAGTTCCGCGCATCCTGCGGCAACGTCGAGATGGAAGGCCAGCGCATCTCCAGGAGCCGGAGGAGAGCGTAGTAGCCCAGCACGATCAAAGCGGCGCGGAAGGTCCACTTCGGCCCCAGGAGCATGCCGGCGAGCATCACCGCCCAGATGTAGAAGAGCCACGCGGGCGAATACCGCCCTCCCCAGAAGAAGATGAAAAGGCCCAGACCGATGAAGATGGCCGCCAGCATCACGACCATCGTGCGGCGACTGGCCCCATGCCGCAAGCGCCCGAGCATCAGGAGATAGACGGGGATGGACAGGGCCAGGCTGACCAGCAGGATGATGGCCGAACGCCGGGTAATCGCTTGACGATACCACCGCCATCCGATCACCCCCATCGTCAGCGCGGTAATGAGGAGGATGCTGAAGATGACGGTGCGTGCCAGGTCGGTCCGCCACTGCTGCAGGATATCGGGAGAGACTCGGGTACCCTCCTGTAATGGCTGCTCTTCACGCCATTCGTCGTTCATCATTGCGCCTCCATCTCGACGTCGGGCGTCGATGTCTTGCGCGTGCTGAGATAGGCTACGCCTCGTCTCACATCGAGGATGCGTCCCAGCTCACGCAGCGCCGTCTCCAGCACACTCTCGATCTCCAACTGCTCACGGACGCGGGCACCGACCTGCGTGACCAGGTGCTCCCGCATCACGCGGCGGCGCGTCTCCTCCAGCAGCCGCGTCGTCTCCAACGCCATCGCCAGGCGGTCGCCAATCGCCTGTACCGTCTCCACGGCACCGGCTTCGATCTCACCCTCCCGCGCCCGCATCATCAGCACGCCGATGACTCGCTCGCGCAGCTTGATGGGCACGGCAACCGCGGCCATCCCTGTCTTCTCATCGCGCCCGTAGACGGGTTTCCCCTCGCGCCAGGCCCGCTCGGCCAGGGGGCCTTTCTCCTGCACCATCTCGACATCGAGGCCCCGGTAACGGTAGCCCAACGAGCCGCTCCGCTGAACCAGCCGCCGCCACGCCTCGATGGTGTAATCGCCGTAAGCGGCCCGTAGCTGCTCCAGGTGCCGCTCGGTCGTGCGCAGAAGACGGCTCACCTGGATAGCGTTGGCCAACTGGTCGGCCATCGTCTGCAGAACGACGATGTCCTCTTCGGAGAAGGCGGCTTCCTCCGTCGACTGGATGGTCATCGCGCCGATCGTCTCGCCGCCGGAGCGCAGGGGGAGCGCCATCTCGGAGCGGGTTTCCGGCAGGTAGGGGTTGTTGAAGCGCACAGCCTCGCGCCCTACGTCCAAGGCGATACGGGCCTCGCCCGTCGCCACACAGGCACCGATCATCGACCGGCCACCCACCTCCAGGCGGTGTCCGGCTTCCAGCATCTTTCGACCGGCCTCCCCCGTCCCGGCACGGAGCACGGCCCACTTGCGCTGCTCATCCACGAGGAAGATACCGGCGTAGTACAGCCCAAAGCGCTCGCGGATCAGCTCAACCGCCTCGGTGAGCAGGCGGTCCAGATCGGTGATCGCCGTCGCCGCCTTGGAGACCTCGGCGGCGGCAAAGAGGCGCTGAGTGCGCCGCTCCATCTCCTGCAGACGCACCAGCGACTGCACGATGACGGCGGCCTGATTGATCAGCGTCATCACCGTCCGCACCTCCTCCAGCGGGAAGTGGCGCGGTTCCCCGAAGATGGCGTTCAGATAGCCGATCCATTTGCCGGAGGCCAGCAGCGGGAAGAAGATGGTGCTTCCGCCCTTGAACTGTTTCGCGTAGAGCTGTTTCGTCACAGCAGAAAGCCGCGTGTCCGCAGCCAGGTCCTCGATGATCGTCGGCATATCCGGCTGCAACAACTGCTCGGCCTCGGGGAAGAGATGGAGGGCGTAGCGGGGCTTGAGAACCTCCTCGGGCAAACTGGTCCAGCGGGCGATAACGATGCTCCAATCCGGCATCTCGTCTTCCCACGGTTGGTTGAAGAGGTTGAGGCTGATGTTGCGGTCGGCCTCGCCGAGGAAGGTGTGCTTGCGCAGGGCATCCAGGAGCTCGTCGTAGGTCGAAGAGGCACTCAGTTCGGCGAGGGCGCTGTACAGCAGCTCGCGCTGCCGGATGGTCTCCTCCATCTGGCGGAAGAGACGCAGGCGATCGACCGAGTACGTTACGATGTCTCTGAGCGCGTAGAAAAGCTGCGAAATCTCCTCCTCGTTCATCGGCAGAGCGCCGTAGAGGACGAGCATCCCGATCAAACGGCCACGCACGCGCAGCGGGAAGGTGATGGACGATCGCAAGCCTCGCTGCCGCATCTGCTCACGGATCTCGTCGGGCACATCCAGTTCCGGATCGGCCACGTCGGGGTAGAAGAGGTACTCCCTCTCGTAGAAGAGACTGTCAACGAACTGCCGCGACATAGGAAGCTCGCGCGTTACGGCATACTTGGGAGCGGAGGAAAGTTCGCGAAGCGTGTGGATGTCGGCAAGGTAGAGATCACGTTCACGGCGTCCAAGCAGCCGCAGCGTAACGCCGTCCAGCTTCAGGTGGTGGAGGATCGGCAGCAAGGCACGCAGCAGCTCTTCGTAAGAGCGGGCCTGTTCGATCTGCCGCGTAACCTCGGCCAGCAATTCACTGATGCGCAGGCTCACGTGCAGCCGCGCCTGGATGTGCATCACGTGAAGCGCCCGCCTCAACTGCACGAGGAGGAGCCGCATCGCATCGACGGCGACGGCATCCAGCCCGCGATGTTCCTCGCCGGCGAGCACGAAGACACCCCTTGTTCCCTCCTCGCCGCCCACAGGGAAGGCAAACGCGACGGGCTCGCCCGGCGGGAGCGGCGCGAAGGGCACCACCTCCCCATCGGGCAGGCGACGATACACCCCCTCCTCACCCTCCAGAGCTGTCTCCAGCCAATGCCCTTCGCCGAGCGCAATGGCACCCTCCCGCGCTACCGCGAGCGCCTCACAACCGGCACCGAGGAAATGACGAACCAGATGCTTCTTCCGCTCATCGAGGAAGTAGAAGGCGACGCAGCCATATCCCAACTGCTCCCGGAACCAGCGGGCCACTGCCTTCATCATCTCATCTTCGCTTTCCTGTGCGAAGATGAGATGGACGAAATCGGCAAGGGTATTCCACCACATCAGGTAGCTTTCGTCGTGCTCCCGCCCCTTCCACCAACTCGTGGCCTCCTGCAGCAGAAGGAGCATGAGGCGTGCTCCGTGCTGCTCGGCACCCAGCGGCACCTTGATGATGGAGAAGTAGCGCCGTGAGCCATCCTCCGCCGACCATACGGCATCGTAAGCGAACCGCTTGCCTTCCTTCCAGACCACCTCATCACCGCGGGCAAGCAGCGCCAAATGCTCCCCCTCGGCCAGCTCATCCAGCGCCCGCCCCCGCATCTCCGTCGTCGAGGCACAGCCGAGAAGACGGGCAAAGCCCTCGTTGGCCCGCAGGATACGCCCCTCCGCATCCAGCAGCGCGATGGGACAGGGGAAGGTGTGCAGGATGTCGGCCACGGCCTGCATCGCCGGTGTGCCGCGACGATAGCGGGCAAGTTCCGCCTCCAGTGCCTTGATCCGCTCTTCCGGCTGCATTGCCTCGTCCCGATCCGCCTTACGCTTCGCCATGCTCGGCCTCCTCCACGGCTCCCTCGCCTCCCTCCGGCGGCCCGATGAAGATGCTCACATCCTCCAACTGGAAACGCTGTCCAAGCTCACGCACGGCGTTCTCCAACAGCACCTGCATATCGAAAGCCTGGGAGAACTGCGCCGCCAGCTCGCTGAGGACGCGCTCACGGGCTGCACGCATCTGACTTTCGGCGAACAGAAGAGCGCTTTCCATGGAAATCTCCAGATGCGAGGCCAATTGCCGGAAGAGCGACTCCCATTGTGGCGTCCACCCCTCCCGCCGACTGGCGGCGACGACGCCGACGACCAGCCCGCGGCTGTGCAGGGGAACGATGAGCTGCTCCGCCCCCTCCGTCCACCGGCGCAACACTCGATCATCCTCGACGACACGCCGCATCTCCGGCGACCATACCCGGACCGGCTCGACGCCGCCGCCCTCTTCCAGGTAGCGATAGCCGCTCCGCCCGACACCGCCGAGCAAAGCACGCCAGGTTTCGACGGCCAGTTCACCGTAGAGACGGCTCAACTCGCGGCGCAATCGCTCGACCTCTTCGTAAAGACGGGCGTTGTCCATGAGCATCGCGATGCGTCCGGCGACCGCCTCCAGAATCACGGCGACGTGCCGGGGGAACGTCGCCCGTCGTGAGCAGCGCACCTCCAGCACCCCCATTACGTCGCCGTGGGCGATCAGCGGCGCGACCAGGTAGGCACGTGTTTCCGGGAACTCGGCATCTCGCAGACGCACCATCCCCTGTCCCTCGCCGCCGACATAGGGCTCGCGATGCCGGGCAACGTAGCCGACCAATCCCTCGCCCACCCGCACGCGATAATGACGAGCGAGCATCTCCTTGCCCCGTTCGGAGGAAGCCGCCCGCAGGATGAGGTACTCTCCCTGCTCGTCCATACTGTAAATGGCAACGTGCAGGAGATCGAATTGCTCGGCCACGCCGGAAACGAGGCGCGCATACAGTCGAGCGGGATCGGCAGCCGCCACATCGGGATGCGTGATCCCCATCCCGCCCTCGATCATCGTCAGGACATCCTGCAGCGCCTTCTCCGCCTCCTGCCGACGGGCCGCGATCTCGCGGAAACGCGCTTCCAGCGTCGCCGCCAGCTCATTGATGGCCCGCATCGCCCGCCCGACCCACGGGTCCTCGGCCAGCCACAACGGCAGGGAAAAGCGGGCCTGGAACTCCCCGCGCCGCAAGGCGGCAGTTATGGCTACCACACGACTCGATGCCTCGCGCATCCGCCTCCGCATGAGGAAGACATTGAGGACGGCCAGGCCTATGATGAGGACAAAGGCGATGAGCATATACACGAGACCGTATGAGATGTAACGCAGGAAACGGCGCTGCAACTCGACGATATGCTGACGCTGGCTATGGCTCAGCGTCCCCATACGCGCCTCGAAACGCTTGACGGTCGGTTCCATCTCCTGGCGCAGCATCTCGGCCGCCTGCCATTTGCCGTCGAGGGCCAGATCGCGGACACCCGTTACATAATCGAGAAGCACCTGCACATCTTCGTCCGACTGGGGGGTCGGCTGCTCCTCCAGAGAGACAAAATACACATAGCTGGCGCGGAAGTTGGGCAGCGACCGTGCGAGCCGCTCACGCATTATCCGCTCATCCCTGGCCGTCAAGGCATAATCGAGTTGCCCCACCATCGCCCGTTCACTTGCCAGCACATCCTGCGCCTGCACGGCGAGGTCGGTTGCCTGCGCCATCTCGCCAACCCCATCGCGCAGGTGAACGAGGAGACGATAGTGGGCGTGAAGCATGCTCATCAATATCAGCACGGATAGCACGTAGAGCACCACCGGCGTCCAGCGCCACAATGAGCGGCCTTGCTTGCGCAACAGTCCGGGTCGTTCTTTGTCGGATAACGGTGCAGCCATTACGCGCCTCCTCCTTCGTTCGGCGGCGTCAGTTGAACGACAACCTCTTGCAGGCCAAAAGCCTCCCCGAGTTCCCGTGCCGCCGTGCGCAGGACGACATCAAGGTCGAGCGACTCCCGCATCTTGTCGGCAATATGCGAGGAAAGCTGCTCACGGGCCGCCTGACGACGGCTCTCCTCCATCAAGCGCAGGTTATCCAGCGTTTGCACGAGCGGCGCAAGGATGGCCCGCAGCGTTTCGATCTCCTCCTGCTGCCAGGGCCGCTCTTCCCCGCGACGCAAGAGCAGCGTCCCCAGAGAAAGCGGGCCTTGCCGGAGCGGCAGCAACAGATCGCCGCCCTGCACGACGACATCATCCACCGCGGCACCCGGCAGCGCCTCACCTTCCACCCGCTCGACATGCTCCTTTCCCAGACGGAAGGTTGTATCCTGCCAGCCCTGCTCTTCCAAGAAGCGGCTCCACGCCGTCGCAAGGTAGCGATCCCGCGCCTGGCGGGCACGCCGCAACGCATATGCCCAGCTTTCCGCCGCGACGTTGAGGTAAGCTCCCAGACGCAGGAGCGGGTCATCGTCATCGCTCTGCTGGTCGGGAAGCTCCAAATGCACGCTGAAATCACCGGTGCTCAGACGCTCCAGGAAGGCCACGTAAGTATCGGCTATCTCCTGAAGGTGCCGCTTGTGCGCCGCCTCGCGTTCGCGAAGCTCACGCTCGGCCCGCGCCGTGGCCTCGGCCCGTGCTCGAGCCGCTTCCAGCGCCTCCTGACGAAGCCGTGCATCGCGCACCGACTGTTCCACCAGGCGGGAAAACTCCAGGAGAATGTAGAGTTCCAGGCCGATATCCGTAACGAGGGCAAAGAGGTTGCCGAGCAATCCCTTCCTCACGTCAAAGATGTAAGGATGGATAAGCCCCCTCTGCATCGCATAGATCAACGGCACCATCCCTGCCGCGATGAGGACGGAGCCGACAAATGCGCCCATACGCCCCTCCAGCAGGACGAGAACGCTCAAGTTGATCAACAGCGTCAAATCCAGCAGGCTGAAAGGGCCGCCGACGATGGTCATGACGCCGAAAAGAGAGGCGAAGATCGTGATGTAGTAGAGATAAGCGGCAACTCGGGAATGGCCATGCCGGTTCAGCCAGTAAGCCACCCCGATCAACGACATCGCCAGCACCGTCAGCAAGAGGGGCGACCAGGCATCGATATCGGTATGGACCACCAGGAGCAGGTACAGCCCTATGAAAAGGAAGCCAACCCGCAGAGAGACGGCGGTGTAGCGTTCCAGAAGCTGACGATAGAGGGAAGCCGGCAGCCGCCCTCCGGATGGCCGTTCCGCGCGACGCATCTCATCCTCGCCCGGCATCACGCCACCTCCTCCGGCGCGGCCTCGACCTGCAGCCGTGCGACGACCTCCTCGGTGGCGAAGGTCTCCCGCAGGGCGGCCATCGCATCGGCCAGCGCCTCCTCCACCGTTGCCGCGGCGCGTATCCGTGCGGTGAAACGACCGATGAATCGCTCCCGTGCCTCACGCCGCTGCGTCTCATCGAGCAAGCGCAGGGTATTCAAAGTTACCGAGAGGCGATCGGCGATGAGGGCAACGAAGCGGCGTTCCTCCTCCGTCCACCGCTCCGTCGGCGACGCCTCCGTCTGCTCCAGTGCCAGCAGTCCGATGATTGCTTCGCCCATCGTGATGGGGACGGCCATGGCATCCGTTGCTTCCTCCTTGCGGAGAGCCGGACCCTGCTGCGCCAATGCCGTCCGCAGCGCCTCACGCAGCAGGCTCTCATCCGTCGGCTCTCCCTCCTCCGCCGAGTACAACTGCCGCTTTTCCGCCAGGTATTCCCGCCAGGCCCGCTGCAGATAGCGCTTGCGTGCACGCTCGGCTTCGCCCCGCATCCGCTCCGATTCCTGCAGCAAGAGCCACAGGCGCTGCACCGTCTCGTTGATCACCGTGCCCAGCTTCCGAAGTGCCCGCAGGATGGCGTAAACGACGCCTTCCTCCTGCGCCCCTATGTTCACGATCTCCTCCACGGGGAGGAGTTCCCGCTCCTCGCCCGAGGCCGCCTCGACCAGGAAGTCGGCGTAACGCTGCACGGTGGATTCCAGCAGACGCTGCACGGCTTCCTGCTCATTCAGACGACGCTCCAGGGCGACACGCAGGACATCCGCCGTCTGCTGCGCCTCTTCCGCCTGCCGGAGAGAGCGGCGCAACAGGAAGAGCGTAACCCAGACCATCAGGAACAGGAAATAGAAAGCAATGAGGATATTGACGATGGCGATCCCCGCGAGCCGTACCGGCACCATTGCCCCGCCGCTCCACGGCCCAACGGCCATAGCGGTGTGAGAAAGCAGTACCGAATCGAGCACCGTGAAGAGCAGCACCAGGAGGACGCTCACCTGCCAATCCAGCGTGAGGATCGCCAAGAGGGTAGGCAACAGCGCGAAGATACTCCACCCTCCCGCACCTCCACTTATCACCGACTCCACAACCGTGTAGAGCGTGAGCACGCCGACGAGCAGCCAGGCCGCCGTGCGAACGCGCCCGCTCGTCGTCAGTGCGTAAGCGACGAAATCGGCGATGAGGACCACCATAATCGACAGAGCGAGGACGCGCATCGGTAAGGGCATCGCACGCAAAGCCGGCAGGCCGTAAGCGGAGGGGCGATATTCGGAAAAGAGCATCACCGCTCCCATCTGCAGGAGGGTCGCCCCAAAGACGAAGAGGACGGCCATATTCAGCGTAAAAGCTTTCCGGTTCAGCTCGTCATCGCCCAGATCGATCTCGAAAAAGGCTATCACTTTCGCGAGCCATCGCTGTACCGATGTACTCATCGTTCCTCCTCCCTCCCGCTCTCGTCCTCGATCCACGCATGCATCGCCTCACCCAGGCGGATAGCCGCGTACGATGCACCGAGGGTCGTGCGCAAGGAGCGCACCAACTGTTGCAAGAGATGTTCCACGTCGGCAGCACGCTGCATCTGATCGGAAAGCTCGCGCACTTGCCGCTCGCGCTCGGCCATATGCTGCGCATGCTCCACGAGGAAGATGTTCTGCAAGGCTACGGCGGCTGCTTCCGCGATCACCCGCAAGAGCCGCTTTTCCTGCTCCGAGAAGCGGTGCAGTCGCCCCACCGACTCGATGAAGAGCCAGCCCCAGCGCTCGCCTGCCGCGATCAGCGGGACGATGGCGATACTGGACACACCGGATTCCAGGAAGATGCGCCTGTCCGCCTCCGGTATCGGCGCAGCGGAGAGATCATCGAAGAAGAGCGGCGTATCGCTCCGGGTGGTGATGGATGGCAAGGTGAACTCGTGGCCAAGGCTCGCCCGCATAGGATCATCCTTCGCCGCACCCCAGAAGGCGGCGAAGAGACCGCGCCCGTCGCCCTGGTCCATCATCACGATGCAGCGGTCCAGTTCGCCATGGAAAAGGCCCTCTGCCAAAGCCTCGGCGATCTCTCCCGGCTCCTGCGCCGCGGCAACCTGGCGCTGCAGGCGGTAGAGCAACTCGGCCTCGACGAGGAGCTGCTGGGACTCGGTGAAGAGACGGGCCTCCTCGAGCGTCGTCGCGATCATCGCTGTGGCGGCCTGCACCACCTCCAAATCGGCAGGACGCGGCTGCGAGGGCCACTTCAGGCGCAGGCGACCGATGACCTCACCAGGACGCGGCTCCAGGGGGAACTCCATCGTAACGTGCTCTCCCTCTTCGTGGCCGACATCGGGGAAAGCGATACCGTCGGCAGGGTGAACGTGAACGCCGTCGAAGAAGTAGTGCAACGTGCGGCGAGCCTGGACCAACTCGCGCCAGTGGCTCAGGCTGCGCTCGACGATCAAACGGTTGAGCTCCTGCAGGCGCTCCCGCGCCTCCCGAAGCAGGCGAATGTTGGTCAACGCAAGGGCCAGTTGATCGGCCAACATCTGCATCGTGAAGATGTCGCCCTCCTCGAAAGCGTTCGGCGCGGTGGCCTGCACATCCAGGACACCGATGATCTCATCTTCGACACGCAAAGGCAGGGCCATCTCGGCCTGTGTCTGCGGCAGATAGGGGTTATCGAAGAAGACAACGTCCTCCGACGTCGCCTGTGCGATGCGCGGACGCCCCGTCGAAGCCACGTAGCCCACGATGCCCGTTTCACCGATGCGCAGACGATGCCCTTGCTCCACCATCTTCCTGCCTCCCTCCGAAGAGGCGGCCTGCAAAACCATATAGGCTCCGCGAGCATCGCGCAGGAAGATGCCGACGTGGTAAAAGCCGAGTTCTTCGGTCATCCGCTCGGCCATTTCCTGCATAAGCTCGTCGGGCTCACGCATAGATGCGGCCAAACGGGAAAGGGAGGCCACCGCAGCGAGCAGGCGAGAACGACGATCCAACTCCGCCGTCCGCTCCTCGATGCGCCGACCCATCTGCTCCATCAGTTCCTTCAGACGCCGACGCATCTGCTCGACGCCCTCGGCCAGGTCGCCGATCTCGTCATCGCTGGTGACGGTTACCGGATGATCGAGATCGCCGGAGGCCAGGTGGCGCACGGCAATATCCAGGTCGCCCACAAGAGCCAGCCGGCTTTCCAGAAGCCAGCGGATGAGCCAGCTTCCCAGGACGATGATGACTGCGGAAAGGAAGAGATAGAGGCCCAGGTCCTGCTGCTGCCCGGTGATGAACGCGCTCTCATCGTAGAACACATCGATGATGCCGATGATGGTGCCGCTGTAATCGCGCAGGGGATAGGTAAAGACAAGCTCGTGCCGCGTCCCGACAACCTTGGGGGTTATCACGGCGTTCCGCTCTCCCTCCAGCACGGGACGGTAGGCCTCCTGCTGCAACATCACCGGTTCGGTCAACGTCGAGGCCCACGCGATCATCGAGCCCTCGTTGGCCTCCGTCGCGAGCGACTCGTCCAGACTGATGACGGAGGCATAGCGAGGCAGAAGCCATATCACCCAATCCGCCGAGGAGGTCTCCTTGAGCAAAGCGAGATAGCGATCGTCGATCCCCATCCCCACCTCGACGGAACCGACGTGCTGCCCCCGGTAGAAAACCGGGACGACGGCACGCATGCCCAAACCGGCACGCCCGACTTCCAGCCCGGCCAGCGGGCGCTTTTCCGTGTTGACACGCACGATCATCGGACGTATGGAGGAGAGATCATCCCCCCAGGAGTCCGGTGCATGCAAGCGCAAAAAGGAGGTGGCCGGAGGCAGATGGAACTGAGCCTGCTGGATACTCACATCCTCTTTGAGCGCCTCGTAAGAGGGCATAACCAGTTGAAGCAAGGTCTCGCGATCGCGCTCGGCCAAAGCCCGCGCATAGGCCGGATTATTAGCCCAGTCTACGGCGATGGCCTTGGAAGCAACCTCGACAAGTCCCAGGTGCGTATTCCAGTCACTGATCAAAGCGGCACTCTTTTCATGGATAGTGCGCCGGTAAGTAACAGCCCGTCTCTGTATCAGCAAAAGTACGAGGAGCACGGTTGCGGCCAGGAAGAACCCCAAGAGCGGAAAAAGGACCTTGCGCAAGAGCTTCATCGTTGCCCGCCTCCTTCCCCGGCCCCTTCCTGCGCCGAGGGGGGCGCAGGCTCCTCACTTTCGGGGACGACCTCGATCATCGCATAGTCGATGTCGAGATGCTTCCCCAGGTAGCGCACAGCCTCCTTCAGAATGGTCTCGGGTTCCACGAGCGACTGGAGTTGTTTGCGCACTCGTCCCACCGTCTGCTCGACGTAGGCTCGCTCCCGAATCTCTTCCAACAGACGGGCGTTTTCCAGAGCCTGCGCGATGTCGGCGACGGCAGCCTCCACCAGCCTCACCTCCGAAGCCGTCCACGGACGTGACGGCTCTCGATGGATGCGCAAGCGGCCGATGGCAAAGCCTCCCCAGACCAGGGGCACCGAAAGCGTGTTGGCTTCGGTGGAGACCTCTGCACTGCTCGGCGCATGCTCACCGGTCAGCGGTTCGCGAATCGGCTGAACGGTAATGGAATCAAAGCGATAGCCGTAGAGACGGGAGCGCCACCGCCGCCACGCCTCCCCCGTCTCCTGCGTGCGAAGGGCACGTGCTTCCTCCAACGCGGCCTGACTGGCTCGATAGAGGCGGGCATTATCAATGGCGACGGCCAATTGGTTGGCCAGCACGCGCAGCGTCGCCACGTCCTCCGCCGAGAAGGCCGCTGGCTCCTTGCTCTGCACATCCAGCACACCGACGATGTGGCCGCGGGCATTCATCGGCACCGCCATCTCCGAGCGCGTCTCCGGCAGATCGGGGTTCGATACCCAGACGACATCGACATCCACATCCGAAGCCACACGCGGGCGACCGGTCTGCGCCGCGTAGCCGACGACCCCCTGGCCGATGCGCAGGCGATGCTTGCGGGCCAGCATCCGCTTGCCGCCCTCGGAGGAAGCCGCCCGCAAGACGACCCACGTCTGGGATTCGTCGATGAGGAACAGACCGACGTGGTAAAAGCCAAAGTAACGCGCTACCATCCGCGCCGACTCGTCCAGCAGGGTATCGACATCGAGGATGGTCGAGGCAATACGCCCGATCTGCGCCGTCGCCGCCAGGTAACTTGCCCGGCGCTCCGTCGCCTGCCGGGTCCTCTCCAGTTCCTCCTCGACGGTGCTGACCCTTCCTTCCAAAATCTGCGCGGCCTCGTTCGCCATGTCGATCAGCGCGGTCTCCACGTTCAGCCCTGCGGGCGGCTGATAGCGACGACTCAGGTCGCCGACGAGGACATTTTCGACCGGCAGGAAGAAAGCATGGAGAGGAAGAAGGGTCTTCTGCGTTACCCATCGGCTGAGCGCTATCGCCAGGAAGATGCTCAGGAGCACCATCACCAGGACGACAACCCACATTCTCGCAACGATGGTATCCAGGACGTAGAGAGGATAGTACACGCCGAGGAAGCCGACGGGCCTGCCTCCTTCGAAGAACAGTTTGTAGGCGGCCAGATACTGATGTCCGACACGTATCCTTCCCGATGCTCGAAGGCCGCCTATCCAGATATCCTCCTTCCCCACGGTGGCCGGGTCGAAGGGGATTTCACACGGCAAACCTTCGTAATGCTCCACCCCGTCCCCCGAAGTGTGAGAAACCCCAAGAATGATGTTGCAGTTTCCATCGGCGGGCAGACGGGCAAGGAAGAGTTGATCGGCATGAGTGGCGAGCAGGGTTTTCTCCAGATAGGCATCCGTCTCGCGCAGCAATGCCTCGTCCTCGTAGAGCGGCTGCGTCAGCAGTGATGAAGGGACCCCGTTGGCGGCCATCTGCAGCGTGCTGACGGCATCGTCCTGGATGTGCTGAGTCAGCAAGCTGTGCAGCGAGCGAAAGAGAGTCGCGACGAAGACAAGGAGAACGGCGAGGACGACAGCGCCCGTCAGTATGCTCACCATCAAGGCACGGCGGCGCAACAGATGATCGATCTGGGCCCGATATTCTTCCACGGAGCGGTTAGCCTCGACCGTCACTTTAGACCTCCTCCAACGCCAGTGGTTCGATGTAGAGCGAGACCTCCTGGGCGCTAAGCAGACGCCCCAGTTCGCGCACACTGGCCTCCATCACCGAGCGCATCGAGAGATTGGCCCACACCCGGTCGTTCAAGGTGCGCAAAGCCTCCTCCTCGAGGGCACGCCGTCGGCTGTCCAGGAGCAGATAGGTATTCTCCAGAACCATCGCGATACGCCGTACCGCCTCACCGACATCGGTTACCTTGTCGGAGGTCCAGCGATCGGCGAGGAGGGCCAACGCCCCAAGGTAGATGCCCCGCCAGATGAGCGGGAAGACGAGGATTTCGCCCTGCCCCGTCTCCGACGGCTCCAACTGATATGTCCGTCTCTCCCGCGCCGACTCGATCATCCGATCGACCTGGGCTTTCGGCAAAGCCCCCAATTCCACATGGTGCCTCATCGATTCCTCGATATTGCCGACCAGCGTCTTGCCGTAGAGGCGGGTAAGCTGCGTCATTCGGCGCTCCAGCTCCTCGACCATCCGCAGGGCATCGATGGCGTAAGCCACCTCATCGGCGAAGAGCAGCAGGGCACGCCGCACCTCTTCGTCCGGCTCCTCGCGGAAATGCAGCACGACGACGCCGATCGCATCACCGCGCACGCTGAGCGGTATGGCCCAGCGGTGAGGGCAGGGCTCATCGGTCTCCTCGGTATGCTCCCAGACATCCTTGCCCATCAAGACGGCCTTGCCCTTGGCGGAGATGGCCGCTATCGGCTCGAAAGAGGTCGTCGCTACATCAACGGTCGCCTCCGAAGAACCGATCAGCCGCAGCGAATCCAGCATAGTGTTGACGGCGAAGAACTCGACACGACAAAGATCGAAAGCATCCCGCACCAAGGCGGGCACCTCGCGCATAAAGCTTTCCACGTCCCGGAAGCGATACATCGCATGGGAAAGCTCGACCAGCTTCTCCATCTGCTCAGCGAGGTAGCGATGCTGTTCGGCCAGGCGCTCTGCCTCCCGACGGCTGACTACTACGGCATCCATATTCCGGCGGGCGATGCCGATCGCGTGTACCAGCCGCCCGAAAAGGAATTCCAGGGAAGCCATGACGCTCAACGCAAAGATGACGAGAATGGCCGTATGGACGGCGATGTACAAAGGCGACGAGATATACTCAACGGCGAGAGGTTGAGGGTTGAGGTAAAAAAGCGCCATATAAGCAGCATAAGCAAAGAGAGCCACGGCGCTCCAGAAACGCGCATAGCTGGGACGCAAAAGCATAGCTGCGAAGATGATGAAAGCGAAAGTGAGGAGGCGGGCATCTCCAATCAGCGGCGAGTAGATCATATTGAGGAAGATCAAAAGGGCGAAGAGGCCCAGCAAGACGCCTACACGCACCTTGTGAGGCACCCGATGGGAAAAAGCCACGTAAACAAGGAAAGCAGAGAGGAAGAGATAGAAAACACTCAGCAGAGGATGCTGCGGCCGGATGCGGAAAAAGACCAGCACGGCCATGGGTACGCCGAGCACGGCGATGACCCGCATCACACGGGTCGTCAACTGCTCGCGCCAACGGAGCATCAGCTCGTAGATCGCCTGCTCCTCCACGGTGAGCCGGGCCTGCGTTTCCCCCTCATACGCCTCGTTCATACCGTCCTCTCCTCTTCGGGTAAGATGTGCGGCATAATGTCCAGCCGCACGCCCTTCGCGCCGGAGTACTGAAGGAGGATCGTCGCAGCATTCTCCGCCAGCAGGGAAAGTTCGAAGATTCCCATCAGCTCCTCGGTGAAGGCGTAGAGCCACCGTTCACGACGAGCCGCCCCCTCTACCGTCTGGAGGAGGAAGGTGCGGGCCAGCGCCGTCCCCGCCATATCGGCCATAGCGACGTAGAGACGCCGCTCGACCGAACCGAAACGATGTCGGCGCTGATAGAGCAGGTAGAACATAGCCTCATGCCGTTCGTCGATGTGGATCGGAATCAGCGCCAAGCCGCCCTCATCCTCCAGTTCCATCCTCTGCCACTCCGCCGCGAAGACCTCATCGTCGGCGACGTCCTCGGCTTTCTCCAGGAAGAGCGGCTCATCGACCTCGAAAAGGTGCCGGAGCAAGGGCTCCATACCCTCCTGCGCCGTCTCGTCCTCGGGGAAGTAGAGATGTTCGCCTTGCACCTGGGCCACGACCGAGATGTGCCCGCTTTCCCTGTCCCGCAGATAGAGCACGGCCTGCGAAGGATGATAATCCTGCACCGTGCGCATCATAGCCTCGTAGACGTCGCGTGTCGTCGTCGCCCCGGAAAGCTGCCGCACCATCTGGTAGAAGACGCTGGTCGCCTCCAGTTGCGCCGCCTCGCTGCGCAGCCGGAGCGCATTGTTGATCGCCACGGCCAATTGCGCCGCGAGGAAGGTCAGCGCCCGCACATCATCCTGGTCGAAGGCCGCCTCCTCCGTGCTCTGCACATCCAGCACGCCGATCAGCCGGTTGCCGACCATCAGAGGCAGGGCAACCTCGGAACGGGTCGCGGGCAAGAAGGGGTTGGCAAAATGGACGGCGTCCTTACCCACATCCAGCGCCACCCGCGGCTCGCGGTGGATCAAGACCCAGCCGACCATACCCTCGCCCCGGCGCAGACGGTGGCCGTGCTCCAGCATCTGCCGCCCTCCTTCGGACGAGGCCGCCCGCAGCACGGCCCATTCCTCCGTCTCATCCACCAAGAAGATACCGGTGTGGTAGAAGCCGAAAGACTGCGAGATGAGAAAGGCCGCCCGCTCGAGGAGTTGCTCCGGATCGAAGATGGAGCCGACGACCTGGGCGACCTTCGCGCCCGCTTCCAGGTGCGCGACGCGCCGCTGAGCCGTGTAATTCAGGTCGCGCATAGCCTGCACCTGCTTGTCCAGCTCGTTCTGCATCCTGTGCAACGAGGCTGCCCGGCGTGCCGTTTCCTCCAGTGCCCGAGACATATGCTCCACGAAGATACTTTCCGAAACGACGAGGATCGCTCCCATCATCACCACGACGATCAGCCCTCCGGTACGGATGGCCCGCACCTCCGGCGACCACAGGTCGGGGACCAGATAGCTTTGCAGAAGGTGGCCGGGAACGAGGAGGGTCACCGTTGTTATGAAGACGGCCAGGAACCCCCACTTGCGCCCGAAGAAGAGCGTCGCCAAGGCGGGAAAGGCCACATAGAAGGCACGCATATCCTCTTCCCACGAGGTGGTCATCATATCGAAGGTGCCAAGTGCATAGAGGGCAACGACGATCAGCCCGGCCCGCCATCGGTAATCGAGGCCCCGCACGAAGGTCGCAACAAGGACGACGAGGTACATAGCGACGTAGAAGACGATCAAGCTGTACCGGCCCTGCAACCCGACGGCGTAGCTCCCGCCGATGAGCAACAGGAAGCCGAGCGCCGAGATGAGGTAGAGGAGTTGCTGCACCGCCTCCGCCCGCATCTGATGAAGGATCGCCTGTCCGGAGAGAGGCTCCTCCGCGATAGTCGTCTCGTCGATCGTTACATCGCTCATAACGTTTTCCCTTCCCTCTCCTCACGGTTCGGACGATAGCGCGGCAGCGAAAAGGTGAAGGTCGAACCCTTTCCTACCTCGCTCTGCAACCACAGCCGTCCTCCGTGCATCTCGATGAAGCGGCGGCTGATGACCAGCCCCAAACCGATGCCGTTGTATCGATGGCCCAGCTTCCCCTTCTCGAAGCCGTCGAAGATGCGCTCCTGCTCACTCGGCGGTATCCCCGGCCCTGTATCCGCGACGCTGACGTAGATCGTCGATGGCTCCGCCCACGCCCGGACGAAGATCCACCCTTCCTCGGTGAACTTGGCCGCATTGCCCAGCAAGTGGAGCAGTGCCTGCCGGATGCGCTGTTCATCGGCCAGCGCCGGCGGCAGATCGTCGGGGACGTCCCGCAGCAGGCGCACCTTCTCCCCGCGCACGAGCGCAACTGCCGTCGGCCAGATGCTGTCGATGAGGGCGGCGATGTTTACCGGCCTCATTTCCAAATCCATCACCCCGGCCTGAATCTGCGAGATGGTCAGAATGTCATCGAACAGTTGCAGCAAGTGACGGCTGTTGTCGTGAATACGCTCGATGTCCTCCAACTGCTCCGGCGTCAACGCACCGTCCACGCCTTTGATCAGCAAGCGCGAAAAGCCGATGATCGTATTCAGCGGTTCGCGCAGGTCGTGCGACATATTAGCCAAGAAGCGGCTCTTGAAAAGCTCCGCGGCCTGCAGACGCTGCGCCAATGTCCGCTCGCTCTCGTAAGCGCGGGCATTCTCCAGAGCCAGCGCGACCAGATTGGCGACATGCATCAGCGTTTCGACCTCCTCCTCATCGACACCGCCGTTGACCCCCTCGATGGGGGCACTCAGGACGCCGAGCACACCGATGACCTTTTCCCCTTGCTTCAACGGCAAGGCGATCCGCATCACCGAACGACGGTTCCAGACCTGCGTGGCCTCCAAATCCTCTCGCTCCCGCTGCGGCCTCGCCGAAAGGCAGGCCCGCGCCAGGACCGATGCTTCTCCTTTCTCGAAAGCTGCAGGCCACGGACGAATATGCGGCTTGCGTTTCGTATCGCCCTCGCTTTCCAAAGGCTGAGGGTAGATCGAACGCAGCACACCGCGATCCTCCTCCACCACGTAGAAGGCCGCCGAAACGTAGCGAAAAGCCTTGACGATCACCGAGGCGACGTGGAACATCAGAGCATCCGGATCACGCCAGGAGATGATCGCCTGTCCGATCTCCAGCGTCGTGCGCCAGCGGAGTGTCTGCAACTGGAGCTTGTAGTTGCTCCGCTGCAATTCCGCCGTCCGCTCCACCACCTTGCGCTCCAGTTCGCCGTAGAAAGCCTCCAGTTCCTCGGCCATCTGGTTGAAGACGTAGGTCAAAATGCCAATCTCGTCCCGCGACGTAACCGGCACCCGGCGGGAAAAATCCCCGTTGGCGATCTGCAAAGCGGCCTCCGTCAGGCGGATAATCGGCCCGATGAGCTTGCGCGTGATGAGGGATGCGGCAACCGCGGTCAGCAATGCCACGCCCAGGGCCACGGCGATATGCGTCGCCGCCACCCGCTCCACCGAGGCCATAACCTCACGCGAGTCCTGCTCGACGAGCACGCCGATGCCCTGCCGTTCCAGTGCACCATAGGCGGCGAAAACTTCCGTGCCGTCGGCAAAGGTGTAAAGGTCCGGATTCACGCCCGCCTGCAAGGCGGACACCTCGGCACGCCGCTTGCCCGTCTCGTCGGGCCAGACCATCCCTTCCTGGACGAGGAAGAGCCGCCCCGTCTCCCCCACCGCCCCCTGCGAAAGCCCCTCTTCGAGAAGCTGGCGTACCGCCTCCGCGCGGTAGCACAACGCCGTCTCGCGTCCACCGATATCGAGCCTTATCGGAACGGTCGTTGCCCCCTCACAGCGCCCCCTTTCCCAGCCCTCCTCGCCGCGGAGGCCGAGCAAGTCGGGGGCCTCACGACGAATCCGCTGCCATTCCGCCTCCGTGGGCAGCCGGGGAACGCCGTTTTCCGTCTTGGGAAGGATCACCACGCTGCGCTCGACCCAGGCATCGATCGTCTGTGCCTTGAGCATGGCGACGGCCTCCAGGCGCTGTTCTGCGGAGGCTTCGACCCATTCTCGCGTGCTCTTCAGCGTGTAAAGGCTGATCAAACTCAGGGGAAGAATAACCATCAAGAGGAAGGCGCTCAGCAATATCCGCCCCAGCCCGCCGCGCATTCCCGTCGTGGGGATGGCAAGAGGAGAGGACGTTACCCGCCGGGGCCTGTCGCCCCCTACTGCGGCTCCCATACCTCCTCCCCGGCCAGGATGCGCCTAATCTGATCGGGGAAACGGTCAGGGTCCAAGGGCTTACCGATGAAACCATCGAAACCGGCCTGGCGCGCCCTTTCCACCGAAGCGGCGGAAACATCCGCTGTGACGGCAACGATCGGGACATTCTGCAGCCGCGGATGCGCACGCAGGGTATCGAGCGACTGATAGCCGTCGGCATCGGGGAGCATGAGGTCCATCAGGATAAGGTCGATTTCGCCCAAGGTCTCGGCAAATTCCAGCACCTTCCATCCCGACGCCTTCCACTCACACCGTTTGACGCCCATAAAGGCCATCAATCGCGTCATCAGGAGGAAATTGTTAAAGTTGTCCTCCACCACGAGGATGGTCGCCTCTTGCGGCGAGACCACTTTCCCACTCATCGCTATCTACCACGGGCCTTGAGGAACCGTTCGATCTGTTGCGGTAGCGCATCGACATCAATGGGCTTGGGAATGTAGCCGTCGCATCCCGCCTCCAGGCTCTTTTCACGATCGCCGTGCATCACATTCGCCGTCATCGCAATGATCGGCGTTGCGTTCAGTTCCGGCAGCTCGCGCAGCCGCCGCGTCAGTTCGTAACCATCCATCTCCGGCAGATTCATATCCATCAGGATGAGATCGGGTCGCTCGCGCAGGGCCACCTCGATGCCGGACGGACCATCCTCCGCCTCGACGACGGTATAGTCCTCGACCATCAGGATGCGTCGCACCAGCAAGCGATTGTCCGGATTGTCCTCGATGTACAGAATCTTCGCCCCCATGAAAACCTCCTCCTACCCCCTGACAGGGCTGCGAAACTAACCAAATTATACCACAATAGCCGGGAAGTGCTTCCCGCGGGAGGATAACCATTTGGTTAAGGTTGTAGAAAAGTGCTCCTCGGCTTGCGGTCGAGCTTGAAAAGGAGAGAGGCCGCGTACCGACGTTTTGCTCCCTGTGTCGGGGCAGCGTCGGCAGCGAAGATCGTCCGTTGACAGGCACGGCACCTCGATTATAGTTAGCCATACGAACAATTAGCAGGGAGAAGCACAGTATGAGTATGAGGGAGACATTGCGGAACTACTGGATGAGCGTGCGCAGTTTCTCGCGGGGCGCTAAACTCTACCTCTTCGCCTCGGTCCTGCAGGGCATCGGTTTCGGCATCTTCCAACTCTTCTTCAACTTCTACATCCTCAGCCTGGGCTATCGCCGCGACTTCCTCGGCCTCCTCATCAGCCTGCCGGCTATGACTGCGCTCATCGTGGCCCTCTTCGCGGGCTACATCAGCGACCTCATCGGGCGCAAGCGGGCCTTCATCAGCGGCATCACCGTGATGGCCACCGCCCAAATCCTCATGCTCTTCTGGACGA
>JALXBP010000102.1:0-46509 GCA_026991395.1 Anaerolineae bacterium
GCGTCATGCTCAGGGGGCGGGGGTGCGGGGTGGAGATGTTGATCCACAGGCCGACGAGGAGGAGCGTCGTGACCAGCGAGGAGCCGCCGTAGCTGAGGAAGGGCAGCGTTACGCCGGTCAGCGGCAGGAGCCGCGTGTCGCCGCCGATGATGACGAAGCTCTGCACGGCGATGAGGGCAGCGATCCCCCCAGACAGCAGCGACTCGAAGGGCGAGGGCGTCCGTTGGGCCAGTCGCAGGCCGCGCTGGACGAGGTAGGCCAGGAGCGCGATCAGCGCCACAGCGCCCGCCAGGCCGAACTCCTCCACCAGCGCCGCGTACACGAAGTCGGTGTGGACGGCGGGGATGAGGTGCGGCAGCCCCTCTCCCAGCCCTTGCCCCAAGAGCCGCCCGTCGGCCAGCGCGTAGAGGGATTGCAGCAACTGGTAGGCGCGGTCGGCCTGTCCCTCCGCCCAGGGATGGAGCCAGATGTCGATGCGCAGCGCCACGCGGTCGGAAAGCCGTGCGCCCGCGGCGAAGAGCGGCACGAAGAGCACGAGACCGGCGGCCACGTAGCGCCAGCGTCCCCAGGCCAGGTAGAGCATCGCCAGGAAGGTGAGGTAGAAGAGGAGCGCCGCGCCGAGGTCCTCCTGCCAGGCGACGAGGATGAGGGCCAGGCCCACCATCAGCAGGATGGGGGCGATGACGGCGGCCCACAGCCGCCCGTCCCTGGGTTCGCTGCGCCGATCGGCCAGGTAGGAGGCGAGGTAGACGATGAGGAGCGCCTTGAGCAGTTCGGAAGGCTGGAAGTAGAGGCCGCAGCATCCCAGCCACAGCCGCGCCCCGTAGCCGGAGGGATTGACGCCGAGGAGGAGCGTCGCTGCCAGGAGGAGCAGGCCGAAGGTGAGGAGCGTGTAGCGGTAGCGGCGCAGGAGGCGGCTCGCGCCGCGCCAGGTCGCCATGCCCACCATCCCCGCCGTGCCGACGAGGAGCCAGAGCGTCTGCCGCACGAGGAAGGGCGGGGCGAGCCGCACGAGGAGGACGAGCCCCCAGCCGGTCAGCAGGGCGACGGGCGGAAGGAAGCCGAGGTCAGCCTGCGGGCGGAGGCGGTGCAGGAGGATCGCCGCGCCGCCCCAGGCTAGGCTCCACGCGCCGACGAGGAGGCCCAGATGCCACGGATGCACTCCCTGCGGCGCGACGAGGGCGAGCCGCAGGACGCCGGTGAGGAGGAAGAGGGCGGCGATGCCCAGCAGGAGGAGCGTCCGTCGGTAGGGCGAAAGCGGCACCCGCTCGACAGGTTCGGTCGTCACGACGAGGTGCGCAGGAAGCGGAGCAGCTCGGCCTGCGCGGGCGGTATGACGGCGGGATCGGTGATCATCGCGACGTCGAGGGCGCGGGCGCAGGTGCACGTGCGCGGTTCCTCGGCCAGGCGGGGCACCAGGCGGGTGATCGCCCGCCGGGCCAGCGCCAGATTGGCCTGCAGCCGCTCGATGACGACCTCCACCGTAACCGGCGACTCGGTCTCGTGCCAGACGTCGTAGTCGGTGATGTGCGCCATCACGGCGTAGCACATCCCCGCCTCACGGGCGAGGAAGGCTTCGGGGCTGGTCGTCATGCCGATGATCGACATGCCCCAGCTACGGAAGAGGCGGCTTTCGCCCTTCGTGCTGAAGCGCGGCCCTTCGATGGTGATGAAGGTCCCGCCGCGGTGGACGGTGCCGCCCTCGTCGCGCAGCGCATCGGCCAGCAGCGCGGAAAGCTGCGGACAGAAGGGGTCGGCGGCGGAGATGTGGCCGACCAGCCCCTCGCCGAAGAAGGTGCTCTGCCGATGGCGGGTGAAATCGACCAGTTGATCGGGGATGACCACATCGCCGGGGCGCAGCGATTCGCGCAGGGAGCCGCAGGCGGAGACGCCGATGATGCGCTCCACGCCCAGCGACTTCAGCGCCCAGATGTTGGCGCGGTAGGGCACGGTGCTCGGCGTGAGGCGATGGCCGCGTCCGTGGCGGGGGAGGAAGGCGACGGGGATGTCGGCGATCCGTCCGGTGATGATGGCATCGCTCGGCGGCCCGAAGGGCGTGTCGATGTGCCGCTCCTGCATCTCGGTGAGGGTCTCCATCGCGTACAGTCCTGAGCCGCCGATGATGCCGATGCGGATACTCTCGTCCATCCTGCACCTCCTTTCATCCGGGGATTATAGGGAAGGCGAAGGGAGAGACAAGCGCTTCCCGCAGCGCAGCTTGCCTCCCCCTCGTTCGTGGTTACCATCCCTGCACGAAGGAAGGAGGGTGCGATGGATAGCAAACGGTTCGTTCTATCTGTGGGGGCTGTGGCTTTCGTGCTGGCGGTGCTCGCATTGCCCCTGGTGGGGTGCATCGGTGCGGCTGCGCGCCATTCCGGCGACATGGCCTCGCCGGAGGAGGTGGTGCGCCGTCCCTTCCCCCAGCACGTCGTCTATGCCGCGGGCAGTATCCGCCCGAATCACCGCTCGCAGGCCCAACTGGATGATGATGTGCGGGCCGCCTACGATCGCTGGAAGGCCAACTATCTGCGGGAGGCGGGTACCGCCGACGGGCATCGGCTCTACCGTGTCTCCTACGGCTCGGTCAATCCCGACCGCACCGTCTCCGAGGGGCAGGGCTACGGGATGATCATCGTCGCGCTGATGGCCGGTTACGATCCCGACGCGCGTGCCATCTTCGACGGGCTGTGGCGCTTTGCCCGCGCCCATCCGAGCAACGTGGATGCGCGGCTGATGGCGTGGGAGATTCCCGAACCGCCTGGCGGCACCGACAGTGCCTTCGATGGCGATGCCGATATGGCCTACGCCCTCCTCCTGGCCGATGCCCAGTGGGGCAGCGACGGCGAGATCGACTACCGCGCCGCCGCGCAAGCGCTGCTCACCGCCATCGAGGAATCCACCATCGGCCCGCACAGCCGCCTCCCGCTGCTGGGCGACTGGGTGGAGGCGGAGGACGAGGACGAGTACACCGAATACACCGTGCGTACCTCCGATTTTATGCCTGCGCATTTCCGCGCTTACGGGCGGTTCACCGGCCACGCGCTGTGGTCGGAGGTGGTGAGCGCGACGCAGAGTGCCGTTGCCCGCATTCAGACGGCCTACAGTCCACAGACGGGGCTCCTCCCCGATTTCCTCGTTCCCCTTTCCGAAAGCGATCACCGGCTCCAGCCGGCTTACCCCTACTTCCTCGAAGGCCCGCACGACGGCGATTACGATTACAACGCCGGACGCGATCCCTGGCGCATCGGGACGGATGCGCTGCTCAACGGCGATGCCACCTCCTGGGCGCAGGCGCGGAAGATGGCCTCGTGGATCGTGAGCGCGACTCACGGCGATCCGACGGCCATCCGTGCGGGGTACACGCTGGATGGCACGCCGACGGGCGACGAGGACTATTTCACCAGCTTCTTCGCCGCGCCCTTCGGCGTTGCGCTGATGACGACGCCGGAGCACCAGGCTTACCTCAACGCCCTCTACGATGCCGTCTACGCCCGGCACGAGGACTACTACGAGGATTCGGTAACGCTGCTTTCCATGCTGGTGATGACCGGCAACTACTGGGACCCTACCGTTCCCCTCGGCGAACCGCTCACGCTGGACTTCCCGCGCCTGGGGATGTGGTGGCCGGACCCCTGGCAGCAGCCGATCACCGACATTGCCCGCTACGACTGGGTCATCATCGACAATTGGGCCTCGCAGTTCATCACGCCCCTCAAGGCGCTCAACCCCGATCTGCTCGTGCTCAATTCGACCAACGCCTGCGAGATCGGCTACGATCCCGATGCCGATCCGGAGGAGAATGCCGAGGCGCGGCGCGTCCCGCCGGAGTGGTTCCTCACGCAGGTGGGGACGACGCTCGTCGAGGCGGTGGATGCCGTGACGACGACCTTCCGCGTCGCCGACGTTACCGTTACCGATGGCGCGGAGGTGTACGAGCTTTTCGTGGTCAGCGATACGGCGCTCATCGAGGGGGAGATCGTCTTCGTCGAGGCCGTGGACGCCGGGACCAAGACGCTCACCGTCCGGCGGGGGTACGTCCGTCCGGCCTCCGCCCATCCCGCCGGAAGCCGCGTTGCCGCCCTCATCTCTTTCTGGCCGCACACGTGGGTGATGAACCTGAGCACGATGTGCCCCACCGCCACGCTCAGCGCGACCGTCGGGCCGGAAAGGTGGGCTGACTACAACGCCCGCGTCGCCGCCGGTCTGCTCGCCAATCCGGCCTGGGACGGATTGCTCATCGATCGCGCCGATGCGAACGAAAGCTGGCTCGTCGGCAGTTCGACGGCCCGCACCATCGACCCCGACCGCTCCAACCGCCTCCTCACCGACTACGGCGATTTCGATGCGGCCTGGAACGCCGGTCTGCGGCACTACGAGGAGAGCGTCCGCGCCGCCGTCGGCGACAGGCTCATCTTCGTCAACTGGGGGATGCCCAACTACGACCTGCTCAACGGCAACAATTTCGAAGGCTTTCCCCTGGACGACGGCACCTCCTATGCTGCGAGTTGGCATGCCACGGTCTTCGGCCCCCTGCCGGGCAGCGGCAGTTACTTCGAGTGGATGGCGCAGGCCCGCCGGCCCAACCTGACGATGATCGAGACCTACGAGGATGACGGCGGCCCCTCTCCGATCGGCTCCGGCGATTACGACAACCCCTGCGACGACCCCGATTTCGTCCCCGACTACCGCAAGATGCGCTTCGGCCTGACGACCGCGCTGCTGAACGACGGCTTTTTCAGCTACGAGATCAACACCGACGGCCACGGATCGCTCTGTCTCCTGTGGTTCGACGAGTACGACAACGCCGGGGCCGGACGAGGCTACCTGGGGCAGCCGCTCGGCCCGGCCTACCGCGTCGGCAGCGGCCTGGGGGCGAATGTGCTGGCCGGTGCGGATTTCGAGAGCGAGGATGATCTGGCGCACTGGGACCTTTGGGCCGACGAGGAGGCCGGTTACTCGGCGACGGTCGCGCTGGACGAGACGGCTTCGGCGTCCGGCGGGGCCTCGGCGCGGCTGGAGATCGTCCGCACGCAGGGGGAGGACTGGCGCATCGAGTTCTCCTTCGCGCCGGTTGCGCTGCTTTCCGGCACAGACTACACGCTTTCCTTCTGGGCCAAGGCGGATCGCGAGCGGACGCTCGAGGCGTGGGCGCAGCAGGACGAAGAGCCGTGGGCGTGGTACCTCGACTTCGGGCGTTTCCCCCTCACGCCTGTGTGGCAGCATTACGAATTGCCGGTAACGTCGGTGGGCAGCGATGAGGCGGCCCGTTTCGGCTTCGGTGTCGGGGAGGTGAGCGGCACGCTGTGGCTGGACGATGTGCGCTTGCAGGCGGGCAATGCGGATCTCTGGCGGCGCGATTTCACGGGGGGCGTGGTGCTGGTCAATGCGACGATGCTCACGCAGACGGTGAGCCTGGGGGAACCGCTGCGGCACATCAGCGGGACGCAGGTCCCGGCGGTGAACGATGGGCAGTGGGTCGGCGCGGTTACGCTCCCGCCGCACGACGGGATCATCCTCCTGCGCGCCGTGGAGCCGCGGCTCTACCTTCCGATCGTGTTGCGGTCGCGGTAGCCGGGGGCACTACTCGGCGTAGAGCGCCAGTCCCACCGTGCCCGGCCCGACGTGGGTGGCGATGACCGGACTGAATTCGAGGACGAAGAGCTCGCGGCACTCCAGGTGCTCCGCCACGTAGCGGCGGGTCATCTCGGCGGCCCCGTGGGCCTCGGCGTGGACGACGGCGGCGTGGACGGGCCGTCCATCGGCCCACTCCGCGGCCAGTTCCAGCATTCGCTGGCGTGCCTTGCGGGTCGTGCGGGCCTTTTCCAGGAGGTCGATCTTCCCTTCCTTGAAGTAGAGCAGCGGGCGCACCTGGAGCATCGAGCCGATGAGCGTCGCCGCCCCTCCGATGCGACCGCCCTTGTGGAGGTAGGTGAGCGTATCCACGACGAAGACGGTGTGCATCCGCCCGATGAGCTTCTCTACCATCGTGACGACCGTATCGACATCGTGCCCTTCGGCGATAGCCCGCGCTGCGGCGGTGACGAGGAGCGCCATCCCGCCGGAGGTGGTGCGGGAGTCGATGATGCGGATATCCGGCGGCGAAACCATCTCCTCCTGCAAGGCATCCCGCGCCATCTGGGCGACGGCCACCGTCCCGCTGATGCCCGTGGAGAGGTGGATGGAGATGATCGCCTCGGCCTCGCGGCCCAACTCGCGGTAGAGGGCGAGGAAATCGCCCAGAGAGGGCTGGGAGGTCGTCGGCAACGTCTCGCTGCGTCGCAGGAGGGAGTAGAAGAGCGAGGTGTCCAGATCGACCCCGTCCCGATAAGTCTTCGTGCCGAAGTGGACGTAGAGCGGAATGACGTGAACGCCGTACCGCTCCCTCAGGGAGGGCGTCAGGTAGGCGGTGCTATCGGTAACCAATGCGATGCGTTGCATAGAGCCTCCACCGGACGAAAATGCCGGTAGGCAATCCTAACATCGGTGGCGGTAAGGTCAAGCCGGGCGGGGGCCGTGGGAGATGTTGAAGCGCTTGCGAAGCGTGCTATACTCCTCGCGCGAGGTGCCTATGGGAAAGGGTGCAGTGGGAAAAAGCGGAGATCGGTGGCGGCGGGTGCTCGTGGGCAGCCTGCTGTGCTTTGTCGTGTTGATCTTTTCGGCTTTCTGGCGGGCGTGGAGCCTGCACCGCGATCTGCAGCAGCGTCTGGCGACCCTCTCCCCCTTGCTGGCCGGGCAGCAGGCGGAGGAGGCGACGCTGGTCGCGCGGCTGACCTACGTGGCCAGCGATGCCTACGTCGAGGAGTGGGCCCGCGTGCACGCCGGGATGGTCGAACCCGGCGAGGTGCTCGTCATCCCCGTCGAGAGTAGCCCGACGCCCCCTTCCCCCACGCCGACGCCCACGCCGACGCCGACTCCAACGCCGCCCTTCTGGCAGCGCTGGTGGTCTGGGCTCTTCGGAGGCCGCTGATGCTCGGCTATGCGCAGATCGCCACGCTCGTCGAGGAGATCGCCCGCGAGGCCGGTGCCCTCGTGCGCGAGCGTTTCGGTGCCCCGCACCGGGTGCGCTTCAAGGGCGTGGTCGATCCGCTGACGGAGGCCGATGAGACCTCGGAGCGGTGGATCGTCCGCCGCCTGCGGGAGGCTTTCCCCGCGCACCGCCTCCTCGCCGAGGAGACGGGGGGCGCGCCGTGGAACAGTCCCGGCCCTCTGTGGATCATCGACCCGCTGGACGGGACGAACAACTTCGCCCACAACTTTCCGCACATCGCCCTTTCCATCGCGCTGGTGGTGGATGGCCGCCCTGTCGTCGGCGTCATCTACGACCCCCTGCGCGATGAGTGCTTCAGCGCCTGGCGGGGTGGCGGGGCCTGGTTCAACGGCGAGCGGATGCACGTTTCGCGCGTCGGCAGGCTGCGCGACGCCTTCCTCGCGACCGGTTTCCCCTACGACCGCCGCACGGCTGCGGACAACAACACCCGCCTCCTCGATCACTTCCTGCGCCGCTCGCAGGGCGTGCGGCGTGCGGGGGCGGCGACACTCGATCTGGCTTACGTCGCCTGCGGCCGTTTCGACGGCTACTGGGAACCGCGTCTGAAGCCGTGGGACGTGGCGGCGGGGATTCTCCTCGTCGAGGAGGCGGGCGGCAAGGTGAGCGACTACGCCGGTCGCCCCAACCCCCTCTCCGGCGAGAGTGTCGTCGCCAGCAATGCCGCGATCCACGAGGCGATGCTCTACGTCATCCGCTACGGCGAGGCGGCCCCGCACCCCGACTTCGATCCGGAGGCGGCGCTCTGAGCCTGATGATCCGCTGCGAGGCTCTCTCCTTTGCCTACGGGAATCGCCCGGTCTTCGAACGCTTCTCCTGGGAGGTGCGCCGCGGCGAGGTGTGGGCCATCCTCGGCCCCTCCGGCTGCGGCAAGAGCACCCTGCTCCTCCTCGCCGCCGCACTGCTCCGGCCACAGCGCGGCGCGGTGTGGATCGATGGCCGCCGCTGGACGCATCCGCGTCCGCGCACGGGGTTGATCTTGCAGGAGTACGGCCTGCTTCCTTGGGCGACGGTGGCGGAGAACGTCGCGTTGGGGCTGCGGATACGCCGCTTCTACGGCCCCGACGGGCGGCACGCGCCCCGCGACCGCCCCCGCCCCGCCGACATCGAGCGCCGCGTGGCCTACTGGCTGGAGCGGCTGGAGATCGCCCACCTGGCCGACGCCTATCCGGCGCACCTTTCCGGCGGGCAGCGGCAGCGTGCGGCGATTGCCCGCACCTTCGTGCTCGATCCCGACCTGCTGCTGATGGACGAGCCTTTTTCCGCGCTCGATGCGCCGACGCGCGAAGCCCTGCAGACGCTGACGCTGGACCTGTGCGCCGAGCGCGGGGTTACGGTCGTGCTCGTGACGCACACCATCGAGGAGGCGGCCTTCGTCGGCCAGCGCATCCTGCTCTTGGGAGAGCCGCCCAACCGCGAGGCGCAGATCGTGGACAATCCCCATCCGCCCGTCGCGGCTTACCGCCGCCACCCCGACTACCAGCGGATGGTCGTGAGGCTGCGGTCGGCCCTGGAGGAGCGTCGTGCGGCGTGAGCCGCGGGCGATGGGGCGGGCGGCGCTGGTGCTGCTCGCGCTCTGGGAGGGGGCCGCGCTGCTCCTGCGCTTGCCGCTGCTCCCGCCGCCGCACCTCGTCCTGCAGGTGCTCGTGCGGGAACTGCCCCGCTCGCTCGGGGGCCATGTGCTCGCCAGCCTCTACCGGGTGGTCGCGAGTATCGCGCTGGCCGTGCTGACGGCCTCGCCGCTGGGCCTCGTCCTCGGCCAGAGCCGACGCCTCGACCGGCTCTTTTCGCCCTTCGTCTATCTCCTCTACCCCGTCCCGAAGGTGGTCTTCGTCCCCATCGTCCTCCTCTTCCTCGGGGTGGGGGATGCGGCGAAGATCGCCGTCATCTACGCCATTCTCTTCTTCCAGGTACTCGTCCTCGTGCGCGATAGCGCCGCGGCTATCCGCCCGGAGTTGATCCTCAGCGTGCGCAGCCTCGGCGCGGGACGGCGGGCGCTCTTCCGCTTCGTCTATCTCCCCGCGAGCCTGCCCGCCATCCTCACCGCCGTCCGGCAGTCGATCGGCACGGCGATCGCCGTGCTCTACATCGCCGAGCTTTTCGCCACGCAGCGCGGCCTGGGGTACTACATCTACCTGCAGGGGAGCACGCTCTTCGATTACCCGGCGATGTACGCGGGCATCGTGGCGATGAGCCTGCTGGGGCTGGGGCTGTACTTCGCCGTGGATGCGCTGGAGTCGCGGCTGTGCCGCTGGCTCAACGATTGAGCGGGTCGCGGAAGTTGTAGATGCCCTCTTGCCTGGCCCACACCTTGCCGCAGGTCGGACAGGCGAAGCGTTCCCGAGGCGGATCGCCCAGCGGCGTGCCGCAGTCGGGGCACCGGAAGAGCGGTCGAGGCGGGCTTGCCTTCGCCGGTGCCCGCAGGCGGACGAAGACGCTGGGGCTCCACTGCCACCAGCGGCCCGTGGGCTGGGCCAGCGCATCGAGGCGGGCGAGGAGGCGTGCGGGGAGGAGCCGCTTGAGCCAGGGGATGCGGAAGTGGGAGACGGTGCGCACGGCCTCGCGTCGCAGACCGGCTGCTTCGACCTGCCGCCAAATCCACCGCGGATGGAAGTCGAAGTTGAGTTCGACGAACTCGACCGGCGCTTCGTCGAAGGGGGACCAGGCTTGGCGGCGCAGGAGATAGCGTCCCAGGGCCTTCAGGTTGTGCTTGCTGGCGAACTCCAGGACGAAGACGCCCTCCGAAGCGAGGATCTCCGCCACGTTCCGGATGACGGCTCCCGCGTCGGCGGCGTGGTGCAGCGTGCGGATCATCGTTACCGTGTCGAAGGTGGCCGCTGAGAAGGGCAGGTGGTAGAAGTTGCCCTGGACGAAGAGGTAGCGGCCGTCGTGGCCGAGCCGTTCGACCGCCTTTTCCAGTTGCGTGCGGGCGTAATCGAAGAGGATGATCTCCTCATAGCCCTCGTAGAGGTCGGCCAGCCGCCCGAAACCGGCCCCGATCTCCACCAGCCGTCGCCCCCGAGGGGGGAGCAGTGCCTTCAGCGCGATGCGTTCCGCCGCATCCTCGTAAGAGCGTTCCGCCGTCCAGAATTCGGTGTTGTAGCGCGAGCCTTCGTAGTTGCAGACGGGACGTTCGCTCATTGGGGGTTGTGCTGCTCCTTCGGCGCGAGGGGCAGATTCGCGATGCAATCGTTGAGCGGACGGAAGACGTCCCTCAGTTCCTCGATGGCCGGCCCCATGCCGGCCTCGTCGAGCGGGATTTCGACGGGTACCTGCATCACGACGGGCACGGTTGTGCTGACCGGCACCTGCAGGTCGAGCTTGACGGGCAGGGCAAGCCCCGCGGGGAGGTCGAGGGAGACGGTGCCGTTGATGGCCCCGCCGCCGCCGGGCAGGTAGAAGGTCGCCTGGGCCTGGAGGGGCACGCTCTCGGTGAGGGTAACGGCGGTCGCCTGCTGCAGGGGCAGCGTGAAGCGTACCGGCAGGGTGTCGTCGATGGAGACCGTGGTCTTGATGACGGTCTTGCCCAAGTCCTCGAAGGCCCGGTCGAGGTCGTTGAGCAGCGGCTCGCCAAGTTTGTGCGTCAGGATGAGGGTGGGGAAGGGGGCGATGAGGAGCACGAGGACCAGGATCACGTTGACCACGAAGGAGAAGATGATGGCAAAGTTCTTGAATTTCTCCCACTTAGGACCGGTCATAGGTACCTCCTTGTGCTGCGGCGCGCGTAGTGCAACAAGTTTACCATCGAAAAGGCGCAGGTCAACTCTCCTCTAACCTTCGCTCAATGCTCCATCGGGTTGAAGGCGGGAGGCGGCGCGCCGCCCCGCTCCACATCGCGGCGGGCGAGGACGCCGCCCACCACGAGGAGCAACGCGCCGACCCATTGCCAGAGGGTGAGGCGGTCGCCGAGGAGGAGGAAGGCCAGCGCCAGGCTGACCGCCATCTCCATCAGCGTGATGATGGCCGTCTGTGCCCCGCCGAGCCGCTCGATGCTGGCGAACATCGCCAGGCGGGAGAAAGCGGTGGTGATCCCCAAGGCGAAGATGATCCACCATCCGCTCGACGAACTGAAACTTTCCAGCGGGCCGCCGAAGAGGAAGCGGACGGCGGAGACGGTCAGCCCCATACCGGTGAGGATGTAGATCGTCGCTGTGCGGGAAGGCACATCGGCCAGCACCCACTGCCCCATCACGATGTACCAGCCGTTCACCGCCGCCGAGGCGGCCATCAGCATCGCGCCGAGGTAGTCGGAAGGGTCGGTGAGCAGCCATGGCTGCGTGACGAGCACCGCGCCGATGAGTGCCGCACTCAGGCGCACCAGCGTGAGACGGCTGACGGGCTGACCGGCGGCAGCCAGGAAGATGATCACCCAGACGGCGTAGAGCGTGCTGAGCAGGGAGGCGCTGGCCGCATCCAGGCGGGCCAGGGCGACGTAGTACAACAGTGCCCCGACGCCGTTGATGCTCCCGACGAGGAAACAGTTGACCAGGCCCATCGGCGGGATGCGCAGCAGGGCGGGCCAGAAGACGAGATAGATGCCGAAGAGGAAGAGCACGGCGACGACGGTACGCAGTGCGGCCACCGTCATCGGCTGGACGCCGACGCGGTAGGCGAACTTCCCCAAGATGGGTGCCCACCCGAGCATGAAGGCGGCGATGAGGCCGTCGTAGATGCCTTCGATGCGGCGTTTGCGCAGGGCGGGGTCGTCCACTCCCTGGAGCCACGGGAGTTGGAGCGTGTGATGCTCCTCGCTCTTCTTCGCTCGCCCCGTCATCGCGCTCTGTCCGCTTTCTGCAGGGCGGCGAGGAGGAGTTGCTCGGCGGGGGCGCGGAGGAAGTGATTGCGGTAGGCGCGGCTTTCCTCGAGTTGGGTGCGCAGCCGATCGTACCACCAGCGGGCCGCTTCGTCGTTGCGGATGTTGCCCCGATGGAGGATGAAGCCGCTCTCCACCTCCTCCAGCATAAAGAAGCCGCGTGCTTCCAGATGGCGCAGCCCTGCCGCGACGGTGGCTTCGCGCTGAGCCGTCGCTGCAGCCAGGGAGGTGAGGTGGACCTCGCCGTTGTAGTGGGCCAGCGCGTAGCGGGCCAGCCCGGCCAGCCTGCGGAGGAAGGCGCTTGCCTCTTCCCACGATGGGCGCTCCCCGACGAGCACGACGAGGGTCGGCTTGACGGTGAGCATGGCCGTGCGCCAGAGTTGCGCTGAGGGCGGGGCGCTCCAAACGACGAAGGTCGCGGCAGGCTGCAGCGCCTGACGGCGCACCCCGGCCGGCCCGTTCCCGTTTTCGTTCCACAGGAGGAGGTCGCCGCCGCTCAGCCGAAGCGCCTCGATCTGCGCGGCGGGATTGGCATCGTCGCGCAGGTCGATCACCTTGGGCAGGATCGGCGTGGGGATGTGGATCGTCGGCGTGCGGCTCGGACGGGCCTCGATCCATTCGATCTGCATCCGCCGTGTGCCGCGGTAGGTGTTGGCGCGGACGGTGTAGGCCAAGTCGAAGGGGCCCTCCGGCAGCGGGGCCTCGTCCCAGTGCCACCAGATGACCCGGCGGCGCTCCCCGCCGGAGGCTTCGACCCACAATTGGAGGTGCTCGCCCGTGCGTCCCAGCCGCGCATGGTCGCTCAGGACGAGCCCGCGCGTGGCCAGGACGGGAGGCGGATTTCCCGCGCCGAAAGGTGCGAGGCGCTCCAGCCGATCGACCAGGTCGAGCGTCAGAGCTTCCCACGGCAGGTAGGCGTCCACCTCCAGCACCGGCCCGGGCGGTGCCTGCGAGCTTTCGCGCTGGCGGCGAAGGGCCTGCAGCACGCCGCGTCGGAAGGCGGGGATCTCGTCCACTGCGAGGCTCAGACCGGCGGCCAGTTCGTGTCCGCCGTAGCCGAGGAGCCGCGATGCCTGCGTCGCGATGGCGGCGGTGATGTTGTAGCCAGCAACCGAGCGTGCCGAACCTCGCCCTGTGCCGCCCTGTGTGGTGATGATGATGACCGGCTTGCCGTAGTGCTCGGCCAGCCGTCCGGCGACGATGCCGATGATGCCGGGATGCCAGTCCTTGCCGACGAGGACCAGCCCTTCATCTTGCAGCCACTCCGGATGCTGGGCGATCTGGGTGCGGGCCTGGGTGAGAATGTTCTGCATCAACTGTTTGCGTTGGAAGTTGAGCCGCGTCAACCGGCTTGCCCAGCGGCGGGCTGCAGCTTCATCGGTGGTGGTGAGGAAGTCCACCATGCCGTTGGCGTCGCCCAGTCGTCCTACGGCGTTGAGGTGAGGGGCGATGATGAAGCCGATCTGTTCCTCGTTGAGGGCCTCTGTGCGCACGCCGAGTGTGCGGAGCAAGGCCCGAAGTCCGGCGCGGCGGTTCTCGCGTAGCCGCTGCAGGCCGCGCTGGACGAAGTAGCGGGCGTCGCCGCGCAGCACGGCGACATCGGCGACGAGGCCGAGCGCCACCAGGTCCAGCGTCTCTTCGATCGCGCCGTTGTACCCGACGTGGGCGTAGAAAGCCTGCATCAGTTTGTAGGCGACGCCGACCCCGGAAAGAGTGGCGGCGGGGTGGTCGGCAGGCAGGCGGTGGGGATTGATGAGGGCGGTGGCTTTGGGGAGTTCGTCCGGCAGTTCGTGGTGGTCGGTTACGATGACATCGACGCCTGCCGCGGCGGCGAAATCGAGTGCCTCGTGGGCAGCGATGCCCGTGTCGCAGGTGAGCATCAGTTGCACGCCCTGTTCGAGGAAGGCTTGCAGTGCCGGAATCTTCACGCCGTGGGATTCGGTGAGCCGCACGGGGATGTGGTGGATGACGTCAGCGCCCAGTTGCTGCAGGGCCTCGACGAGGAGGGCCGTCGAGGTTTGTCCGTCCACATCGAAATCGCCCCAGATACCGATGCGCTCGCCGCGGCGCAGGGCTGCTTCCAGCCGTCGGACGGCGAAGCCCATATCGGGGAAGTCGAAGGGGTCGGAAGGGGTGTAGAGGGCGGGGTCGAGGAAGGCGCGTGCCTTTTCCGCCGTCTGCACGCCGCGCCGCATCAAAGCCAAGGCGACGAGTGGGTCGCCTGCGGCTTCCAACAGCGCGCGGGGTGGTGACTGCGGTTGCGGCTCTCGCCATTCCATAGCTGCCCCCTTTCTGTCGTCGTCCTTCCCTTTCCCGACGACGATGCTGTGCAAAACGGACGAAGCCGTTTCTGACGAAACTACGGTTTGGCTTTGCCCTGGTTGGCAACGGCCTGCACGGCCTTCTGCAGTTCCTCCTGATCGGCCAGGTAGTAGTGGCGAATGGGGCGCAGCGATTCGTTCAGTTCGTAGATGAGCGGGATGCCGGTGGGGATGTTGAGGTGGACGATCTCGTCTTCGGGCACATCGTCGAGATATTTGACGAGGGCACGCAGGCTGTTGCCGTGTGCGGCGATCATCACCATCTTCCCCGCCTGGATGGTCGGCGCGATGACCTCGTGCCAGTAGGGGAGGAAGCGGGCGACCGTATCCTTCAGGCATTCCGCCAGGGGCAGTTCGTCCTCCGGCACCTCCTTGTAGCGAGGGTCGTGGCCGGGCCACCGCGGATCGTCCTTCGTCAGCGCGGGAGGGCGCACGTCGTAGCTGCGCCGCCAGATGAGCACCTGTTTTTCCCCGTATTTCTTCGCTGTCTCCGCCTTGTTCAGCCCTTGCAGAGCGCCGTAATGGCGCTCATTGAGCCGCCAGGAGCGGCGAACCGGCACCCACATCAGATCCATCTCGTCCATCACGATCCACAGGGTGCGGATGGCCCGTTTGAGCACCGAGGTGAAAGCGATATCGAAGGTGTAGCCTTCTTCGAGGAGCCGCTTGCCCGCTTCGTGGGCTTCCTCGATGCCCTTGTCGGAGAGATCGACATCCGTCCAGCCGGTGAAGAGGTTGGCTTTGTTCCACAGGCTTTCACCGTGGCGCAGGAGAATGAGTTTGTGCATCTTTGCCTCCGTCGGTTCGAGAGAGCTGTTGTGTTTCGTCTCGAAGCGTATGCGCTCCGATGATAGCATGGCCGTTGGGGGTGGCAAGCAGGCGACCGAAGGCGGCATTTGACGGTCGGGTGATCTTTGTCTATCATAGCGGATGTCATTTGACACTACCGGAGATTTTCGTACAATGAAGCGCCTCTCTCCGACGAGGACGACATAGCAACCCGAATGTACGGAACGGAGGAGTGATAACGATCAAGGCTTGACAGGGCGCGGATGAATCAGGGCGATACGTCCTCTCTTCATCTGCGTCCCTTTCTGTTTTCTGAAGCGAATCCGGCGCGTGGTGTGCCGGTGTGCGATGATAGGCCACAAGCCCGCGGCGCGCTCCCGCTGCGGGCTACGAAAATTTCGAAACGGAGGTACTGAGATCGTGAGTGAATTGAGTGCGCTTGAACATGGGTTGCTATGGAGTGTTATCGTCGTGGCCTTCCTTGGCCTGGCCTACGCCTACTGGCTGTGGAAGGATACCATGGCCCGCGACAAGGGCAGCAAGGAGATGCAGAGCGTATGGGAGAGCATCCGTGAGGGGGCCGATGCTTACCTCAGGCGTCAGCTCAAGACGGTGCTGCCCATCCTGATCCTGCTCATTGTCCTGCTCTTCCTCAGCGTTTATGTCGTCGAGCCTTCCTTAGAGGCGAAGGCCCTCTTCGGCGACAATGCCAAGCTGATCGTGGCCATCGGGCGTGCCGGAGCCTTCGTCCTCGGTGCACTTTTCTCTTTGACGGTTGGCCAGTTGGGGATGCGCGTTGCCGTTGAGGGGAACGTGCGCGTTACCGCCGAGGCGGTGCGGCACAACTACAACGGCGCGTTGACCGTCGCCTATCGGGCGGGCACCTTCACCGGCATGCTCACCGACGGGCTGGGGCTTTTGGGAGGCACGGCGATCTTCATGATCTTCGGGCGCGCCGCGCCGGACGCCCTCCTCGGCTTCGGCTTCGGCGGGACGCTGGTCGCGCTCTTCATGCGCATCGGCGGCGGCATCTACACGAAGGCCGCCGATGTGGGCGCCGACCTCGTCGGCAAGGTCGAGGAGGGGCTGCCGGAGGACGATCCGCGCAACGCCGCGGCCATCGCCGACCTGGTTGGGGATAACGTCGGCGACTGCGCCGGGATGGCGGCGGACATCTTCGAATCCTACGAGGTTACCATCGTCTCCACGCTGATCCTCGGTATCGCCCTCTACCACCAGACGGGCAACATCCACTGGATCGTCTATCCGCTCGTCGTCCGTGCCATCGGCGTCCTCTCCTCCATCATCGGGACCTTCACCGTGCCCATCTGGGAGAAGTTCCCCATCAAGTTCCTGCGGGCGCACAACGCCGAGGAGGCGATGTTCCACTCCTACGAAATCTCCAGCCTCAACACCGTCATCCTGGCTTACCTCTTCGCCCAGTGGTACATCGGCGACTGGCGGCTCGCTTTCCTGAACGCGGTGGGCGTTGGCCTGGCGGTCGCCTTCAACCCGTTGACCTCGTACTTCACCGCGTTGAGCAAGAAGCCGGTGCGGGAGATCGTCGAATCGACGCGCACGGGCGCGGCCACGACGGTTCTTTCCGGCATCGCCGTCGGGATGGAGACGAGCGTCTGGAGCACGGTCGCCATCGTCGTTGCCCTGGGGATGGCGCTCTTCGTCTACGACGAGCCGCTGAAGGTGCTCTACGGCGTGGCGATGGTCGGCATCGGCATGCTCTCGCACACCGGCAACAACGTGGCGATGGATTCCTACGGCCCCATCGCCGACAATGCCAACGGCATCGCCGAGATGAGCGGCGTGGACGAGGACGCGATGAAGATCATGGCCGAACTGGACGCCGTCGGCAACACGACGAAGGCGATCACCAAGCAGGTCGCCATCGCCTCCGCCGTCGTCGCGGCGACGAGCCTCTTCTTCTCCTTCGTGACCGACGTTTCGATGGTGCAGGGGCGGCTCGGCATTCCGGAGATGGAGCAGTTGCTGCAGACGGGCATCCGCGTTTCCGAGTTGAAGGGAACGTTGGGCCTGCTCCTCGGCGGCGCGATGCCCTTCCTCTTCGCCGCCTACGCGCTCCGCGCGGTGAGCCGTGGCGCGAGCCTCGTCGTGCATGAGGTGCGCCGCCAGTTCAAAATCCCCGGTGTCCTGGAGGGGACGAAGAAGCCCGACTACGGGCGTGTGGTGAGCATCACCACGGCGGCGGCGCAGAAGGAGTTGCTGACGTTGGTGACGATCTCCATCACCATCCCCTTGCTCGTGGGCATCGTCTTCCAAGTGGAGGCGCTGGGTGCCTTCCTCGCGGGCGTGATCATCGCCGGGCAGTTGCTCGCCGTCTTTATGGCGATCGCCGGTGGTGCGTTAGACAACGCGAAGAAGTTCATCGAGGACGGCTACCTCGGCGGCAAGGGGTCGGAGGCTCACAAGGCGGGCGTCGTCGGCGACACGGTCGGCGATCCGCTGAAGGATACCGCCGGTCCGGCGCTCAATCCGATGATCAAGGTCGTCAACCTCATCAGCCTGCTGGCGGCCCCCATCCTCGTCCAGTATGCCGAGAACAAGGTGGCGATGGGCCTTTCGGCGATCATCCTCTTCGTGCTCTTCGTCTGGGCCGTGCGCCGCAGCAAGGCGGACATCATCGTCGCCGGTGAGGCGTGATCCTCCCTTGAAGAGAAGCACAAAGCGCCGACGAGAGACCTCGTCGGCGCTTTGCCGTTGGCCGTTTACGCCTTCTCGAAGACCATCTGCCCGTCGCGGTAGTCCACGCGGACGGTGTCGCCCTCGCCGAAGCGCCCCTCCAGGATGGCCATCGCCAGCGGGTCCTGGAGTTCGCGCTGGATGGCCCGCTTGAGCGGGCGTGCGCCGTAGACCGGGTCGTAGCCGATCTCGGCCAGGTACTGCTTGGCCGCCTCGGTGAGCACGATCTCCATCCCGCGCTCGCGCAGCAGCTTGCGCAGACGCTCGACCTGGATATCCACGATCTTCACCAGGTCTTCCTTCGTCAGGCTGCGGAAGATGATGATCTCGTCGATGCGGTTGAGGAACTCGGGCCGGAAGGCGCGATCCAGTTCCTCCATCACACGCGGACGGGCGGCTTCCGCACCCAGTTCCTTGATCCAGCGGCTGCCGACGTTGCTCGTCATAATGACGATCGTGTTGGTGAAATCGACCGTGCGACCGTGCCCGTCGGTCAGCCGACCGTCGTCGAGCAACTGCAGCAGGACGTTGAAGACCTCCGGATGCGCCTTCTCGATCTCGTCGAGAAGGACGACGCTGTAGGGTCGGCGGCGAACCGCCTCGGTAAGCTGGCCGCCCTCCTCGTAGCCGACGTAGCCGGGCGGCGCGCCGATGAGCCGCGAGACGGTATGCTTCTCCTGGTACTCGCTCATATCGATGCGGATCATCGCCTCCTCGGTGTCGAAGAGGAACTCCGCCAGTGCCCGCGCCAGTTCCGTCTTCCCCACGCCCGTCGGGCCGAGGAAGAGGAAGGAGCCGATGGGCCGATTCGGGTCCTGCAAGCCGGCCCGCGCCCGACGCACGGCGTTGGCGACGGCCCGCACCGCCTCGTCCTGGCCGACGACGCGCTTGTGCAACTCCTCCTCCATCCGCAGGAGCTTCTCGCGCTCGCTCTCCATCAGGCGGGAGACGGGGATGCCCGTCCACTCGGAGACGACCTTGGCGATCTCCTCCGGCCCGACCTCCAGTCGCAGGAGCGGATCATCGCCCTGCACCTGCTTCAGCCGCGCCTGCGCCTCCTCCAGCTTGCGCTGCAGTTCCAGCGTCTCGCCGTAGCGCAGCCGCGCCGCCGTCTCCAGGTCGCCCTGGCGCTCGGCCTGCTCGATCTTCACCTTCAGGTCCTCCATCGCTTGCTGGAGGTGCTGAATCTCCTCGATGATGCTCTTTTCCTGCTCCCAGCGGGCGCGGAGCGCGTTGCTCTTCTCGCGCAGATCGGCCAGTTCCTGCTCGATCTTCTTCAGCCGCTCCTTGCTGGCGCGGTCCTTCTCCTTCTTCAGCGCCTCGCGCTCGATTTCGAGCTGCATGATGCGCCGGTCGATCTCGTCCAGTTCGGCGGGCTTGGAGTCGATCTCCAGCCGCAGCCGCGCCGCCGCCTCGTCGATGAGGTCGATCGCCTTGTCGGGCAGGTGGCGGTCCGGGATGTAGCGGTGGCTCAGCGTCGCCGCCGCGATGATCGCCGCGTCCTGGATGCGCACGCCATGGTGCGCCTCGTAGCGCTCCTTCAGGCCGCGCAGGATGCTGATCGTATCCTCGACGCTCGGCTCATCGACGTAGACCGGCTGGAAGCGCCGCTCCAAGGCCGCGTCCTTTTCGATGTACTTGCGGTACTCGTCCAGCGTCGTCGCGCCGATGGTGTGCAGTTCACCGCGGGCGAGCATCGGCTTGAGGATGTTGCCCGCATCCATCGCGCCCTCGGCCTTGCCTGCACCGACGACGGTATGGATCTCGTCGATGAAGAGGATGATCTGCCCCTCGGAGCGGGCGATCTCGTTGAGCACCGCCTTCAGCCGCTCCTCGAACTCGCCGCGATACTTCGCCCCGGCGACGAGGGCACCCATATCCAACTGGAAGATGCGCTTGTTCTTCAGCCCCTCCGGTACGTCGCCGCGCACGATGCGCTGGGCCAGCCCCTCGACGATGGCCGTCTTGCCGACGCCCGCCTCGCCGACGAGGACGGGGTTGTTCTTCGTCCGCCGCGAAAGAATCTGCATCACGCGGCGAATCTCCTCGTCCCGACCGATGACCGGATCGAGCTTCCCCTGCTGCGCCAGCTGCGTCAGGTCGCGCCCGTACTTCTCCAGCGCGGCGTAGGTGCTCTCCGGCGTCTGCGTGGTTACGCGCTGCCCGCCGCGGATGGTGTGCAGCGCCCGAAGGACCGCATCGCGGTTGATGCCGTAGGCCGCCAGGAAGCGGGCGATCTCCCCCGCGCTCGTGTCGGCCATCGCCAGCAGGATGTGCTCCGTGCTGACGTACTCGTCGCGCAGGGATTTCGCCTCGCGCTCCGCCGCCTGGAGGATGCGTACCGTCGCCGGAGCCAGCCCCGGCTGTCCGGTCGCCCCCTGCACGCGAGGGCGGCGGCTGAGCACCTGCTCCAGGTCGCCGCGCATGCGCTGCGGATCACCGCCAAGCCGCAGTACGATCTGCGGCACGACACCGTCCGCCTGTTCGAGCAAGGCGGCCAGGAGATGCTCCGGTTCGATCTGCGGATGGCCGTACTCCATCGCCAGACCCTGCGATCGCAGGATCGCTTCTTGCGCTTTTTCGGTATAACGATTCAAGTCCATAGTCTTCCTCCCCAATGAGTGTACCGGGGCCTGAAACCCCGGTCAAAGGCACCCCCATCTTAAAAGCGGCCGATCAAAGGACGCTCAACCGCTGATCAAAGGCCGATTAACGACGAAAGACGCCCCCTCTGCTGAGGGGGCGTCTCGTTGTGCGGCCATCAGGGCTGCTCGTAGAAGACGAGCAGGTGCGGCTCGCCGCGGAGGACGTCGGCGACCCCGTCGCCGTCGGTCTCCCGTTGGTTGAACTGGAGGCGGAGTTGGAGAACGCCGCTGCCCGCGCGGTCGTGGATGATGTTCTTGACGCTGTCATTGAGAGGAGTGGAGGCGGCATTGTCGATCTCCGCCGTCGAGCAGTAGCGCCCGATAGCACCCAAAACCGGCGGCGGGGTGTAGTCGTGTGCATCGAGCGTGCCGTAGTTGTGCGGATAGACGCGCAGGCATCCCAGGCTGCCGAAGGGATCGCCGAGCGTGTCGTAGGACGGCCAGTGGAGGTAAGCGGCTACGATCGTCGCGCCGGACGGGATGCTGCTCAGGTCGTAAGTGACGAAGGCTTGCAGACCGTTATTGTGCGAGTCATCGCCGCTGTTGGATATGCCGGGGTGGACATCCCCTGTGCTGTAAACCTGCCCGCGGCTGGAGGTGGCCAGATCGACAGACGGTGGCGGTGCAATGGTGACGATGGGCGGGATCGTGCCGAGGACTGCCCAGGGCGTGTTGGTCGGCGTTGGGGTGTCGGTCGGTGGGGCCTCGGTGGGCGGGAGAGGCGTAGCCGTCGGGGGCGCGGGGACGACGATCTGGGCGTAGATTTTGTTGCCAAAGCGCACGCCCTCCGGCGACTGCAGTTGCCAGGTTGACTTGTAGGTTCCCGGTGTCGTCGGCGCGGTCATATCCACGGCGATGTCGGTCATCGAACCGGCGGCGACGGCGGGGACGGGGACCGCACCGATGGCCGTCATCGGTTCCCCGGAGACGAAGACAAGCTGGGTGCCCGGCTCCCAATCGCAGGTGCCGCTGTTGCGCACGCGCCACACCTTGGTGAAAGAGGCTCCCGGCTGCATGACCGTGTTATCGGGAATGGTTACATCGGCTACGAAGGCCGCATTGAGCGAACAGCCCGTCCCGCTCTCCTGAGGTGGAACGGGGGTCATCGTCGGGTTGCTTTGGGCGACCTCGCCTCCTGCTGCGGTCGCGGTCGCCTCGGCGGTCGGGCCGGCGGGCGTAACCTCTTTCCCGAAAGAACAGGCCAGGGCGAAAACCAGCAGGAGCGTGATAAGCAGATAGCGTAATCTGGACATACTTCCCCCTTTCTTGTTAAGAGCAGTGGATACGATCAACCCGCTTTAATTGCGCAACGTACCTCCTTTCTCGATCGACGGAGGGATGTCCCGATGATGATCGAAAGGAACGGTATCCATTTTCCATTCTGCTGGGATTTAGACCGATGTCAAGAATGAGATGATAACGGCTTGGTGTCGGAAGGGCTACAAGCCGTCGCCGCTCACCCTAAGGCGACGTCGAGCACCATCATCAGCGTGAAGCCGAGCAGAAGCCCGATCGTCGCCTGATCGGCGTGGCCGCCCTGCTGTGCTTCAGGGATGAGGTCCTCGGTCACGACGAAGATCATCGCCCCGGCGGCGAAGGCCAGGGCGTAGGGGAGGATGGTCTGCACGGCGATCACCGCCCACGCCCCGATCAGACCGGCGACGATCTCCACCGCGCCGGAAAGCTGGCCGTACCAGAAGCTCTGCCAGCGCGAAAGCCCCTCGCGGCGGAGAGGGAGCGCGACCGCCACGCCCTCCGGGAAGTCCTGGATGCCGATGCCCAAGGCCAGGGCGATCGCGCCGCTGAGCGTTGCTGTCGGCAGGCCGTAGGCGACGGCACCGAAAGCCACGCCGACCGCCAGCCCTTCCGGGAAGTTGTGCAGCGTAATCGCCAGGACGAGCAGCGTCGTCCGCCGCCACGTCGTCTCCATTCCCTCCTTCACCTCGGTGAAGGGGTGGATGTGGGGCATAAAACGATCGACCAGGCGGAGGAAGACGCCGCCCAAGAGGAAGCCGGTCGCCGCCGGGACCCAGGCGGGCACCGGCCCGCCCTCCGCCATCTCGATGGCCGGGGCGAGCAGCGACCAGTAGCTGGCGGCGATCATCACCCCACCCGCGAAGCCCAGCATCACATCCAGGATGCGCTGATTGAACTCCCTGGTGAGGAAGACCGTCGCCGCGCCCAACGCCGTGATGCTCCAGGTGAAGAGCGTCCCGACGAGAGCCTGGAGGAGCGGGGACCATTCGGCAAAAGGCGGGATCGTCATACATCTCCTCCTTGCTTGAATCGGCGCGAAGCCCACGTGGCCGGAAAGTGCCCCCGCTCGCGCAGGCTGATGTAGCGATTGGCGCCGATGATCAGATGATCGAGCACCTCGATCTCCAGCAGTTGCCCCGCCTCGATGAGCCGTTCGGTGAAGCGGATATCCTCAAGCGAGGGTTCGGGGTCGCCGGAGGGATGGTTATGGGCGACGAGGATGGCGGCACAGTTGCGGCGTACCGCGCCACGGAAGACCTCGGCGGTGCGGGCCGGTGCGCTGTTGAGGCTGCCCCGGTAGAGCGTCTCCTGATCGAGGAGGCGGTGGCGCGTATCCAGGTAGAGGATGACGAAATGTTCCTGGCTCTGGTAGGCGAGCATCGGCACCAGCAGGCGGGCGGCGTCGGCGGGGGAGGTAACCTGCGGACGCGCCTCCGGCGTGAGTGTGGCGACCCGCCGTCCAAGCTCCAGCGCCGCCAGCACCTGCGCCGCTTTGGCCGGGCCGATCCCCGGCTCGGCGAGCAACTGCGCCGCCTCGACGCGGGCCAGTCCCTCCAGCCCGCCGTAGCTGCTCAGCAGCCGCCGCGCCAGGTCGAGCGCGTTCTCCTCCGCCGTGCCGGTGCGCAGGATGATGGCCAGCAGTTCGCGGTCGGCCAGCGCCGTCGCCCCCTGCTTGAGCAGGCGCTCGCGCGGTCGCTCCTCATCCGGCATCGCCTTGACGCTGAGATAGGGCATCTTTCACCTCGTCGGGTATCGTTCAGCAGAGGCAGGGGGAGGGAATGGTTCCGGCGCGGCCGTAAAGGAGCGGCGCACTTCCCTCCCCCGCCGCCGGGCTACGGGCCGAGCTGTTTCAGCACCGCCGCCTTGATCTCCGTGTTCGTCTCCAGCGTCGCCTTGCTGCGCGCCTCGGCGATCCACGCCGCCGCCGACTTCCCCTCTGCCTGGAGCGTGGCGTTGGCCGCCTCGACGCGCATCAGGTGGCGGATCGTCTCCGTCAGCGCCTCGGAGGGCAGCCCCCATGCCTCCAACTGGAGCGTGAGCATCCCCGTGGTGATGCCGGTGGCCGCCTCGAGGTCGGCCAGCCGCTTGGCGACCTGGAGATCGTCCGGCACGGGCTGCGGGTAGCCCTGGAGAAGGAGCGCATCGTTGATCAACCGATCCAGCGTCTCGTCGGGCGTGGGCGCGGGTTGCCCCACCTGTCGGCTCATCAACAGGTCGAGCGCATACGCTTCGACCCACTGCCGGGCGGAGATCGGTTCCCCGTTGACGCGGACGACGGCGTCGTCCTCCGGGGTGGGGGTAGGGGCCGGGCGGGCGCGGTTGAGCATCACCATCGTCCCGCCGACGAGCGCCACGGCAAGCCCCAGCGCGATGAGAATGGGCAGCAGGCGTCTCATCCGACCCTCACTTGACCATCGGCATCCAGATGCCGTGCTTCTTGCCGAACTCGATCGCTTCCTCGTAGCCCGCGTCGGCGTGGCGGACGACGCCCAGCCCCGGATCGGTCGTCAGCACGCGCTCCAGCCGCGCCGCCGCCTCCGGCGTCCCGTCGGCGACGATGACCTGCCCGGCGTGCTGCGAGTAGCCGATCCCCACACCGCCGCCGTGGTGGAAGCTAACCCAAGTCGCCCCGCCAACGGCGTTGAGCAGCGCGTTGAGGATCGGCCAGTCGGAGATGGCGTCGGAGCCGTCCTTCATCGCCTCCGTCTCGCGGTTGGGGCTGGCGACCGATCCCGCGTCCAGATGGTCGCGTCCGATGACGATCGGGGCCTTGATGCGCCCCTCGGCGACCGCCTGATTGAAGGCCAGGCCCGCCTTGACCCGCTCGCCGTAGCCCAGCCAGCAGATGCGGGCCGGAAGCCCCTGCCAGGCGACGCGCTCCTCCGCCATCTCGATCCAGCGGCGCAGGTGCTCGTCCTCCGGGAAGAGGTCGAGGATGATGCGGTCGGTCTCGTAGATGTCCTCCGGATCGCCGGAGAGCGCCACCCAGCGGAACGGCCCCTTCCCCTCGCAGAAGAGCGGGCGGATGTAGGCGGGGACGAAGCCGGGGTAGGAGAAAGCCTCCTCCACACCGGCATCGTAGGCCCGCTGGCGCAGGTTGTTGCCGTAGTCGAAGACGACCGCGCCGCGCTTCTGCATCTCGACCATCGCCGCGCAGTGCTCCGCCATCGCCCGCATCGCCTCCGCCTCGTAACGCTTGGGGTCGGATTCGCGCAGCGCCACCGCCTCCTCCAGGCTCATCCCGTTGGGGACGTAGAGGAGCGGATCGTGCGCCGGTGTCTGGTCGGTAACCACGTCGGGGATGACGTTGCGCCGCAGCAACTCCGGGTAGATGTCGGCGGCGTTGCCGATCAGCCCGATGGAGCGCCCTTCGCCCGCCGCGACATACTTTTCCACCCGCCGCAGCGCCTCGTCCAGGTCGTCCACGATCTCGTCCACGTAGCGGTGGCGCAGACGGCGCTCCGCCCGCTTGGGATCGACCTCCACGATGAGGCCGACGCCCTCGTTCATCGTGATCGCCAGCGGCTGCGCCCCGCCCATCTCGCCCAGCCCGGCGGTGAGGACGAACTTGCCCTTCAGCGAGGCATTCGCGCCGAAGTGCTTGCGGGCCAGCGCTCCTAACGTCTCGTAGGTCCCCTGCAGGATGCCCTGCGTGCCGATGTAAATCCACGAACCGGCGGTCATCTGACCGTACATCATCAGCCCCATCTTCTCCCACTTGTCGAAGTTCTCCTGCGTCGCCCACGCCGGGACGATGTTCGTGTTGGCGATGAGGACGCGCGGCGCATCGGGATGGGTCTTGAAGACGGCCACCGGCTTGCCCGACTGGACGAGGAGCGTCTCGTCCACGTCCATCTTCTGCAGCGTCTCCAAGATGGCGTCGAAGGATTCCCAGTTGCGGGCTGCCTTCCCCCGCCCGCCGTAGACGATGAGGTTGTCGGGATCACCGGCCACCTCCGGATCGAGGTTGTTCTGGATCATCCGGAAGGGGGCCTCCAACAGCCAGTTCTTGCAGTGCAATTGGGTGCCCCGCGGGGCACGGATAACGCGCTTGGGCATAGCTGACCTCCTTTTCGTGCAAGGATGATAGCTTAAGTATAGCACCGAGTGGCGTTCAGCGCAGGTCGAGGATGCCGCCGGGCCGGAGGGGGAAGCGGTGGCCCTCGCTGCAGATCCACGCCGCCTCGCCGGGCTGCAGCGGAGCGCCGCAGCGGGGACAGCGGAGAACGGCCCGCCACGGGCGCAGGCCGCCGGGCACAGGCCGCCCGCCCTTGCGTGCCCACACGAGATCGTAGGCTTCCTGCCACGGCTTGGTCTGCACCATCTCCAGGCCGAGGGCGCGGAGGTGCGCCTCGAAAGCCTCCGCGGTGAAGGTACGGCCCGGCAGCCAGCGGGCCTCCTTGCCGATGCGGTTGCTCACGAGGAGGATGCCGCCCGGACGGAGCACGCGCACCATCTCGCGCAAGGCCCGCCGTGGCCGCGGGAAGAACTCCAGCGCCTCTAAGCAGGTTACCGCGTCGAAGGTCGCATCGGGGAAGGGGAGCGCGCTCGCGTCGCGGCAGAGCCAAGTGATGCGCTCCTGCCACGGCGCGAGCTTCCGCGCCGCCAGGCGCACCATTCGGCAGGCGTAATCCAGGCCGATGAGCCGCCCGCGATAGTGGCCGTCGCGGAAGAGCGTGAGGGGCAGGCGTCCCGTCCCCGTCGCCACGTCGAGGACGAGCGGGTCGGGGAGGAGCGCCAGTTCCCGCGCCAGCGGCCGACCGAGGAACCAGGCTTCGTATGCATCCTCGTAGCCCTTGATGCGGTCGTAGAGATGGGCGGAAAGGTCGTAGAGCCAAGCGACGACGCGCCTGCCCAGGTATGCCCCTTCCGCGATGATCAACTGCCAGTAGAGGAGGGCGAGGAGAGCGGCGACCGCCGCCGCGATCCATCCCTCCATCGCTACGCTCCGGCGAGGAGCAGGAGGACGAGCAGCAGCCAGGGGAAGGCAAGCTCCCGATGGCGGGCGGGCGGGAGGGGGATGGCGGCGTAGCGCAGGGGAGGGTAGGCGGCGAGCAGAACCCACGCTGTCAGCAGGGGATGCCCCTGCCAGAGGAGGTAGGCGCTGCCGGGGAGGAGGGCGGCGAGGGCCGCCGGGTGCGGGCTGAAGAAGGCGGTGGCGATCAGCGTTACGGCCAGCGCCGCCCCTGCCGCCGCTGCGCCCGATACCGGCCCGAGGCTCATCCCCAGCAGCCACGGCAGGCCGACCGTGCCCAGGGCCGACCAGAAGGCGCTATCGACGCCCTTCCCGTCGTGCCAGAGCGTGGCGAACTCGGCCACGGCCCAGAAGAGCAGCGTCAGCAGCAAGACCCCCTGTCCCGTCGCGGCGGCGATCACCAGGCCGACGAGCACGGCCAGGAAGCTCTGCCGCAGGGCCGCGCCGACCTGTTCGCCGCCCTGCTCCCGCCACCAGGCGGAGGCGGCGGCTGCGGCCCCCGTCAGCCTGTTGCCGGGCGCACCGCGGCGCAGGTAGGGCAGACGGGGCGCGGGAGGCACGGTGCGCCATCTGCGCCAGGAGGCGAGGGCCGAGGCCCAGTCGGTCGTCGTCAGCGCCTCCCAGAGCGGTACCCAGCCCGCCAGGATCAGGGCCGCCGCCAGCCAGAGCGGAGCGCCCGCCATCTCCTTCCCGCCCGCCCAGAACCCGGCGCCCATCGCCGTGAGGGCGAGCAGGTCGTCCTCGATCCACGGTACCTTTGCTTTCGTCGTCATCGCTGCCATTATACCCAGAGGAGGGGAGAGGGGAACCGCGCGGCGCACCCTCGTGCGAGGCCCCTGCGCCGCCTTGACGCTTCCCTTTCGCCGTCTATACTTTTCTGGTCAACATAACTGACGACGGAAAGGGGAAGCGATGGCGAGGCGACTTTCTCGAAATGAGCCATGCTGGTGCGGCAGCGGTCGCAAGTACAAACATTGCCACTTGAGCAAGGATCTGGAGACGCTGGGGCATCCGCGCGAAGTCGGCGTCCTGCCCAACGGCGTCATCATCAAGACCGCCGAGCAAGTCGCCGGTATCCGCAGGGCCTCCCGGCTGACGCGCGACATCCTCGATATGCTGGAGGGGCGCATCGGGCCGGGCATCTCCACAGGCCAGATCGATCGCTGGGTGTACGAGTACACCATCGCGCACGGCGGACGTCCGGCCCCCTTGCACTATCGGGGCTTTCCCAAGAGCGTCTGCACCTCGATCAACGAGGTGGTCTGTCACGGCATCCCCGATGATGAGCGTATCCTTCGGAAAGGCGACATCCTCAACGTCGATGTAACCTCCATCGTGGACGGGTACTACGGCGATGCGAGCCGGATGTTCCTCATCGGCGAGGTCTCCGAGGAGGCGAGGAAGCTGGTCGAGGTGACGAAACAATGCCTGGAGCGGGCGATCGCCGTCGTGCGCCCCGGCGCACGGCTCGGCGACATCGGCCACGCCATCCAGAGCCACGCGGAGGCGCACGGCTACTCCGTCGTGCGGGCCTTCGTGGGGCACGGCGTCGGCGTCCGCTTCCACGAACCGCCCGACGTCTATCACTACGGGCATCCAGGGACGGGGCTGGTACTGCAGCCGAATATGGTCTTTACCATCGAGCCGATGATCAACGCCGGAGGGTACGAGGTGCGCATCCTCGGCGACGGCTGGACGGCGGTTACCGTGGACGGTTCGCTTTCCGCCCAGTGGGAGCACACGCTCCTCGTGACCGAGGACGGCGTGGAGATTCTGACCGGCGGGGGCAAGCGGTGAAACAGGCCCCCATTCTCGAATTCGACCCCGATCCCCGCGCCGTCATCGAGCCGACGGAGGAACTCGCGCCCCTGCCGGGGATGCCGCCCCGACTGCTCCTCTGCTTCTTCCGCGAGGTGATCGCGGCGCTGGTGGAGGCAGGGGAGGCCGAGGCGATCCACAGCTTCCGCTCGGAGATGGGACGACATCCCCTCTACCGCTGGCGGCTTCCGCAGGGGGAGGTCGCGCTGCTGCATCCGGGCGTGGGTGCCCCCCTGGCTGCGGGCCTGCTGGAGGAGAGTCTGGCGGTGGGAGCGCGGGCCGTCGTCGTGTGCGGCGGGGCCGGGGCGCTGTCCGATTCCCTGGCCTTGGGGACGCCGGTCATCCCGCTGGCCGCCTTGCGCGAGGAGGGCGTTTCCTACCACTACATGCCGCCGACCCGCTGGGTGCATCCATCGGCGGAGGTCGTGCAGGCGCTGGAGCGGACGCTGGAGGCGCACCGGCGGGCCTATGTGGTCGGCAAGACGTGGACGACCGATGCCTTCTTCCGCGAAACGCCGAGCAAGGTTGCCCGCCGCCGCGAGGAGGGGTGCCTCACCGTCGAGATGGAGGCGGCGGCCCTCTTCGCCGTAGCCCGCTTCCGAGGGGTCAAGCTGGCCTCGCTCCTCTACGCGGGCGACGATGTCAGCGGGGAGGCGTGGGACCGCCGTGATTGGCATCTCCAGCGTTCGCTGCGGGCCGATCTCTGCCGCCTGGCCGCCGAGGCCCTGTTGCAGGTGGAGGTGGCGTGATGGGCGGGGCGGCGCTTGCCCGGCGGCTCGATGCCTTTCTCCGTTACCTGGAGGTCGAACGCGGCTACAGCGTGAATACGCTGATCGCCTACCGCCGCGACCTGCGGCAGTTGCTGGAGCTTGGCGAAGCGCAGGGCCTGACGGGATGGGAGCGGCTCACCCCGGCGCTGCTCGATGCCTACGTGGCCCGGCTGCACGAGCATGACTACCGCGTGACGACCGTCGCCCGCAAGATTTCGGCGGTGCGCTCCTTCCTGCATTTCCTCTTCCGCGAGGGCATCATCCCCGAAAGCCTGGCGGATTGGCTGCACCAGCCCAAGGTGGGGCGACGACTGCCGCGCACGCTGACGGCGGAGGAGTTGGAGCGTCTCTTCGCCGCTGTCTCCGGCGATACACCCGTCGCCCTGCGCGACAGGGCGATCCTCGAACTGCTCTACGCGACGGGGATGCGGGCTTCCGAACTGGTAGCGCTGCAGATGGACGATCTCGACATCGAGGAGGAGACGGTGCGCTGCCTGGGCAAGGGCGGCAAGGAGCGATTGATTCCGCTGTACCCGCAGGTGGTGGAGAGCGTGAGGCGCTACATCTTCGAAGGCCGCCCGCTCCTCTTGCGCGATCGCGAGGAGCGCCATCTCTTCCTCAGCCGTATGGGGAAGCCGCTGACCCGTCAGGGACTGTGGTACATCGTGCGGCAGTACGTCCGCGCCGCTGGTCTGGAGGGACGGGTTACGCCGCACACACTGCGTCATACCTTCGCCACCCACCTGCTGGAGGGTGGGGCCGACCTGCGGGACGTCCAGCACCTGCTCGGCCACAGCAGCATCACGACGACGCAGCTCTACGTCGCCGTCTCCGACCGGCGGAAGCGCGAGGTCTACGACCGCGCCCATCCGCGGGCCAGCGCTGCCTTCGAGTACGACGGCCTCCCCGATGAGGGGATGGCCGTGCACGATCCACCTATCGAGAAAGGAGCCTGAGCTATGAGCCATTTCTTCACGATGGAGGACTTTCAGATCGCCGCCGATTTCATCCGCAAGCGCACGGCACACCGCCCCAAAGTGGGGATGATCTTGGGCTCGGGCCTGAACGGCCTGGCCGAGGCGGTCGAGCAGGCCGACATCATTCCCTACGCCGAAATCCCCAACTATCCCGTCTCCACCGTGGAGGGGCACGTCGGACGCCTGGTCATCGGCACGCTGGAAGGGCAAGAGGTGCTGGTGATGCAGGGACGCGCCCATTTTTACGAGGGGTACACGATGGCCCAGGTCGGCTTTCCCGTGCGGGTGATGCAGGTTCTCGGCCTGGAGACGCTGATCGTCACCAACGCCGCCGGCGGGCTGAATCTGAGCTACCGCCCCGGCGATGTGATGATCATTGGCGATCACATCAACCTGCTGGGGATGGCTGGGCAGAACCCGCTCTACGGACCGAATATCGACGCGCTGGGGCCTCGTTTCCCCAGTATGAACGGCGCATACGATCCGGCGTTGCGGGCGATCGCCCGTGAGGCAGCGTTGCAGGCCGGCATTCCCCACCACGAGGGGGTGTACATCTGCCTGGCCGGGCCGAGCTTCGAATCGCCCGCCGACGTGCGCTTCCTGCGGCTCATCGGTGCGGATGCGGTGGGAATGTCCACGGTGCCGGAGGTGCTGGTCGCCCGCCATGGCGGGATGCGGGTGCTGGGGCTTTCCGGCATCAGCAACAAGCTCATCGGTGAGGAAGGGGCCCCGCCGCCCAATCACGAGGAGGTGCTGGAGGCGGGGAAGATTCTCGTGCCGCGGCTGGAGACGATCATCCGCGCTGTGCTGCGCCGCCTATGAAACTGGTCATCGTCTGGCTGACCCGCCACGCCGTCGTGCTCTACCTGGTGAGCCTGGTGGGGGCGGGCGGCTATCTGCTCAGCGCCCTCGCCGCCCATCGTCAGATCGAGGAGGCGCAGTTCTCGCTGGAACGGGAGCGGCTGCGGCGGCGCGAGCGGCGTGCCCTCTTCGTGGCGGTGATGTTCGTCGTGCTGGGGCTGCTCATCTTCGCCGTCAGCCACTTCCTGGCGAGCGATGTCGGCCCGGTGCAGCCGACGCCGACGGAGGCAGCGGTGGGTATCACGCCGCTGCCGACGGCCACGTCGACCGCTTCGCCGACCCCTACCGCCGCGGCGACAACGACACCCTCGGCGACGGAAGGTGTTACGCCGACCCCCTCGCCCACGCCCGCTCCGCCGACGGCTACGCCGACACTGCCGCCGCCTCCGCCGCCCGATTGCCCTTCGCCGGAGGTGCAGATCATCCTGCCGACGGCGGGAAGCATCGTCAGCGGCAAGGTGGAGGTGCGCGGGACGGTAGCCATCAATGCCTTCGCCTACTACAAGTTCGAGGTAGTCTTCCCCGACGGGGAGGAGCCGAACTTCATCGCCCGCTTCGATACGCCGGTCGAAAACGGTTTGCTCGGCTACTGGGACGTTTCCGATGCGGGTGCCTATCCCGACGGCGGCCCGTACCGCTTCCGTCTGGTCGCGGTGGACATCTACGGCAACACGACCAACTGTGTCGTGCCGGTTTACATCTCGCACTGAGGCAGGGAATCGAGGAGAGCTATGGTGCACATTCGTTTGGCCCGCAGGGGGGACTGGGAAGCGGCGCTGAAGGTCGATACGAACTTCGAGACGCGCACGGCCTGGCAGGTGGAGGAGATCACCGGCGAGGAGCGCTGGGGCGCGATCCTGCGCCCCGCCCGCCTGCCGCGCCCTCAGAGGGTGCAGCTTCCGCGCTTTCCCGACGAGGTGCAGCGGCGGCTGTGGGAGGGACGGGATGCCTTCTGGGTCGCGGCGGTCGGTACGCGGCAGGTTCTCGGCTACCTGGGCATCGTCGTGGAGGCGGAACGCTTCGTGGCGCGCATCACCGAGATGGCGGTCGATGCGGCCCATCGACGAGAGGGGGTCGGCTCGGCCCTGCTCGAACAGGCGGAGGCGTGGGCTTTGCGGCAGGGGCTGCGGCAGATAACGGCCGCATGTCCGCTGAAGGCCGAACCGGCGATCGCTTTCCTGCGGCGGCGCGGATTCGGACCGGCGGGCTATCAGGACGGCTACTGGCCGCAACAGGAGGCGGCATTCCTCTTCCGCAAGCGCCTGCGTCGTTAGGGTACGCGCCGGGCGATGGAGATAACGGGGCTGCTGATCGTGCTCAACGGCATGCTGACCGCCGCGGTCGGCATGACGGCGCTGGGTTTGGGGCTGTATCTGCTCTTCTACAATCGGACCAGCGCCGTTGCCCGCACCTTCGCCGCCCTGCTCGGCTGTGTCGTCGTCGTCTATCTCGCCGACATTCTCCTCGGCGGGACGGACGATCCGCGGCGGATCGCTTTCCTGCTCCGCCTGCAGTGGATGGGCATCGCCTTCACGCCGGTGCTCTATCTCGACTTCACCCGCGCGATCCGCCATTCCCTCCGCCACGATGACTTCCCGCCGCCCTGGCTGCGTGCCTTGGGCTTTGCGGTCAGTGCGCTGGTCGCCCTCCTCGCGCTCTTCACCGATCTCGTGGTCCGCGATGGGGCGCTTTCCGGCCCGACGCCGCATCTGCGTCCCGGCCCGCTCTTCTACCCCTTCGCCTTCGTCTACGCCGGGGCGACGCTGTGGGGGCTCTACCAGACCAATGCGGCGCGGCGGCGCTGCCACACCCGCGCTGCACGCCGTCGGATGGCCTATCTTTCCATCGGCTTCCTCGCGCCCGCGATGGGGGTCTTCCCCTACTTGCTCATCATCGGCTGGAGGGCGGTTCCCCATGCCTGGCTGCTCTGGGGGATGCTCGTCGTCGGCAATCTCGCCGTGGGGACGATGATCGCGATGGTCGCCTACGGCGTCGCCTTCATCGGCGCTCTGACGCCGGATCGCGTGGTCAAGCACCGGCTGGTGCGCTTCCTGCTGCGCGGCCCGACGGCGGCGCTGCTGGCGCTCGTCGCCTTCCACCTGGGGCACTACCTGGAAAGGCGGTGGGGGCTGGGGGAGGAGACGCTGGCGCTCGTGCTGATGGCCATCACCTTCATCGGGGCGCAGTTGGCGATCGAACTGGGCAAGCCGTTGCTCGATCTGGCGCTCTACCGTCAGGGGCGGCGCGAAGTGGAGCGGATTCAGACGATCGGCGAGCGGATGCTGACCGCTGCCGACCTGCGGCAGTTCCTCGAAAATGTGCTGGCCGCCTTCTGCGAGGTGCTGCGCGGTGAGGCGGGGTTCATCGCCGTTCTGGAGGACGGACAGCCGCAGCAGGAGATATGGTGCGGCCATCCCGTCGATGCGGAGGCGATCTCGACGCTCTCGGTCCCCGACCGTATGCGGGAGCGGGAGGGGCTTTTCTTCCGCACGGACGGCTACTGGCTGGCGCCGATCTACGACAAGGGGGGCGCGGTGATGCTGGGCCTGGTCGGCATCCTCCGTCCGCAGGTGGAAAGCCCGCTGCCGGAGGCGCAGGAGCGGACGCTGGAGCAACTGCTCCTCCAGGCCGGTGCCGCGCTCGACGACCGCCGCCTGCAGCAGATCGTCTTGGCCGCCTTCTCCCCCATCCTGCCGGAGTTGGCGGAGATTCAGCGGCGTAGCGGCATGCTGCGTTACGGGGCGGATGAGGTCGGCGAGTTCTCGCTCATCGAATCGGAGGAGCTGCCGCAGTGGGTACACGATGCGCTGGCGCACTACTGGGGCGGGCCGCGTCTGACGGAGAACCCGCTCCTGCGCCTGAAGATCGTGCGCCAGGTGGCTGCCGCGCACGGCGAGAATCCGGTCAACGGGCTGCGGCTCGTCCTCAGCGAGGCGATCGAGCGCCTGCGTCCGGGCGGGGAGCGCAAGCTGACGGCTCCCGAATGGCTGCTCTACAACATCCTGGAGATGAAGTTCCTGCGGGGGCAGAAGGTGCGCGAGGTGGCGATGCGCCTGGCGATGAGCGAGTCGGATTTCTACCGCAAGCAGCGCATCGCCATCCGCAACCTGGCCCGCATCATTGCCGAGATGGAGACGGAGGCCCGCGATGGCCGCGGGCCGGTCTCCGGCGGCGAGGAGGGGGCATGAGCCTGCTGCGCAAATTTGGCTATAATGGCGTGGCATAACGTGGCATTTCGAGATCGAGTAAGGAGGCGGCTATGTTCACCATCGATGTCAATATCGGCGTGGCCTTTCTTGCCGGACTGGCTTCGTTCCTGGCACCCTGCGTGCTGCCGATGGTGCCCGTCTATCTGGGCTACCTGAGCGGCTACGCGGTCGCGCACGGCGAGGTGCGCACGCGGCGGGAGCGGCTCTACCTGGTGCTCCACGCCGTCTTCTTCGTCATCGGCTTCACCGTCGTCTTCGTGGCGATGGGGGTGGCCGCCGGGTCGCTGGGGCGTTTCCTGCGCGGTGCCTGGGTGCACTACCTCGGCGGGCTGATCATCATCATCTTCGGCCTGACGCTGATGGAGGTGCTCTACATCCCCTTCCTCTACCAGGAGGCAAAGCTGGAGGTGGAGCGGAAGAAGGAGTGGGGGTATCTCTCCTCCTTGCTCATCGGGATGGTCTTTGCCGCGGGATGGACGCCGTGCGTCGGGCCGGCGCTGGCTTCGATCCTGATGCTGAGCGCGAATCAGACGACGGCGATGCAGGGGGCGCTCCTCCTGGCCGCTTACTCCGCCGGTGTCGGCGTGCCCTTCATCCTCTCCGCGCTGCTCGTCGATTACCTGAGCGGCTGGCTGCAGAAGGTCAACCGCTACCTGCCGATGATCCAGAAGGCGACGGGGGTGCTGCTCGTCATCTTGGGGATCATCGTCTTCACGAACAGTTTCTCGCTCATCGGCGATCTGATGCAGAAGCTGGGGCTGGGATGGGACCTGGGCTTGTGAAGCCGCCGCTTTCGACGGAGGCCATCGTCGCCGAGGCCCGGCGGCGTGTGGCGACGCGCCGCCGTCCCCCGACTTCCGGCGAGCGGGCGGTGATGTGGCTGGCCCGCCACTGGCTGGCGCTGCTCAACACCCTCGACGGGCTTTACCTGGGGATTGCCTTCCTTGCCCCCGTGCTGATGCACTTCGGGCGGGAGCGGGCGGCGATGACCATCTACCGCGCCTATCGCTTCGTCTGCCACCAGCTTCCCTTTCGCTCCTGGTTCCTCTTCGGGGAGCGGGCGGCCTATCCCCTGACCGAGCCGCTCTCCCTGGAGGCGCTGGAGCGGTCGCGTGATTTCATCGGCAATGCGCAGATGGGGTACAAGGTAGCCTTTTGCCAGCGCGATGTGGCCATCTACGGCGCGATCCTCGTCGGCGGGCTGCTCTTCGCGCTCCTGCGCGATCGCGTGCACATCAAGCCGCTGCCGTGGTGGGCCTTCATCCTCTTCGGCATCGTGCCGATGGGCGTGGACGGCGGCTACCAATGGTTCACCTACTTTCGCTGGTGGTATCATCTTTCGTCGGCGCTTCCGCACGAAACGACGCCGTTGCTGCGCACCCTGACGGGGGCGCTCTTCGGCTTCACGGCCGTGTGGCTCACCTATCCGCTGCTGGAGGACTTTTTCGCCGATGTGCGGAAGATGCTGGCGCTCCGTCTGAAGATCGAGTGAGGAGGTCTCTATGCAACCACCTGTTCCGCCCATCATCGTCTCCTGGGGGCCGTTCGCCGTCCATTGGTACGGCCTGTTGATCGTAACGGGCATCATCATGGCCGCCATCACGACCGCTTACTTGGCCAAGGTGAACGGCGACGACGGCGAGCGCGTCTGGGATATGCTGCTCGTGGTCGTCATCGCCGGTGTGATCGGCGCCCGTCTCTATCACGTCTTTTCCCAGCCTGCCGGTGGTCTGCGCGGCTGGAGTTACTACAAGCAGAATCCCGTCGAAATCCTCTTCATCTGGGAAGGCGGCCTGGGCATCTACGGGGCGGTCCTGGGCGGCGCTATCGGCCTTTACCTCTACTGCCGCCACGAGGGGCTTTCGCCGCTCCGCTGGATGGACTACGCCGTGCCCGGTGTGGCCCTTGGCCAGGCTATCGGGCGCTGGGGAAACTACATGAACCGTGAACTGTACGGTCCGCCGACCACGCTCCCCTGGGGGCTGAACATCCCCGCGCCCTACCGCATCGCGCCCTACAACGATATGACGCGCTATCCGCCGGAGGTGCGCTTCCATCCGACCTTCCTCTACGAATCGTTGGGGGCACTGGTGCTCTTCTTCATCCTCTTCACCCTGGGCGCGAAGCACTACGAGCGGCTGAAGGAGGGGGACCTGGTGCTCGGTTACCTGCTGGGCTACGCCGTCATCCGCTTCTTCACCGAGATGCTCCGCCCCGATGCCTGGCGGATGGGAGCGCTGGCGACGGCCCAGGTGATCGCGCTGGTGCTCGGCAGCGTCTCGCTGGTGCTCCTCGTTGTGCGGCACTTGGGGAGACGCTCTGCTTCACCCCCGGCGTGAGGCCGGGGCACGAGGAGGTGATGCAATGTCGTGGACGGCGGCGCTGGTGCAGTTGCAGGAGGTGGATACGGAGTTGGCAGCAGCCCGTCGGCGGCTGGCCGAGGTCGAGGCGGCGCTGGCCGATCGGAGCGTGCTCGAGGCCCCGCAGCGCGCGGTGGAGGAAGGCCGCCGGGCGGCGAAGGCGGCGCGGCAGAAGCAGGAGAGCCTGGAGTTCGAGTTGGGGCGGGTGGAGGAGAAGCGCCGTCGGGCGGAGACCAAGCTCTACGGCGGTGCGGTGAAGAACCCGCGCGAGCTTGCCGATCTGCAGGCCAAGGTAGCCTCGCTGAAGCGACGCAAGGAGAAGCTGGAGGACGACCTGCTGGAGGCGATGGTCGAGCGGGAGGAGGTGGAAGCCCGTTTGGCCGAGGCGGAGGCGCATCTCGCCGAGGTGCAGGCGGCGTGGGAGGCCGAGCACGACCGCCTGGAGGTGGAGGCCGTCGAGCTAAGGGGCCATATTCCGGTTCTGGAGGAGCGGGCGGCGGCGCTGAGCGCCAAACTGCCGCCGAGCGTCCTCGCCAGCTATCGGCACTTGCTGCGGCGCAAGAACGGCATCGCCGTCGCGCATCTGCAGGGCGAAAGCTGCAGTATCTGCGGCACGCTGGTGCCCCCGCGCACCCGGCAGGCCGTCCGCGCCGGGGAGGAGGCTTATTGCGATAGCTGCGGGCGTCTGCTGGTGGCCTGAACGCCCCGCCTGTCCGTTGTGCAACGTGCCGGTCCCCTGGGGAGACCGGCACGTTGTCGCTCTGGGAAAGGTACCGCTACTTCTTCAGTTCGTTGAGCCGCTTTTCCCACTTGTTGTAGAGCCGCTCGTAGATCTTCTCGCTGATCTCGCCGGACACGAGGCGGGCGTCGAGGTTGTCGAGGAAGGCTTGGATCTCCTCCGGCGTGGAGGGGTTGGCCGGTACGCCGCCCCCGCCGCCGGAAGCGGGCTGCTGCGCGGCCTGCTGCGGCTGCTGCTGCATAGACTGGCCGAGCATCTGCGCCATGGTCGCGCCCATCCCGATGCCTGCGCCCAAGCCGACGCCGGTCGAGGCCCCGCCAGAGGGGTTCTGCGCCGCATCCCGCATCGCCTGGGCGGCCTGATACTGCATGTAGGCGTTCATATCGCCGATCGCGCCCATCGCGCCGCGGGCATCGATGGCCTTGGCCGTCTCTTCCGTCGGCGTGAGGGAGGCGATGAGGAAGGCAGTCAGGGAGACGCCGCGCGATTCGAACTCCTCGTTGGCCTTGGCCCGCACGCCCATCGCGATCTCTTCGGAAAGGGCCGGCAGCTTGAGGACCGACTGGTTCATCTCGCCGATGAGGTCCATCAGCTTGTTGATGATGACGCTGCGGAAGAAGCTCTCGATGTCGCGGGTGGAATACAGCCCCTGCGTGCCGACCATCTTGGCGACGAAGAGATGGGGGTCCATCACCTGGATGGCGTACTGGCCGTAGGCGGTTACGCGGGCCATGCCCAGGATAGGGTCGGTGAGGGGGATCGGCTGCGGCGTCCCCCACTTCATATCGGTCAGTTCGCGCGTGGTGACGAAGTAGACCTCCGCTTTGAAGGGCGTCCGACCGGAGAAGGCCTTGCCCAGCAACTCGGTCAGCAGGGGGACGTTGGCCGTCGAGATGGTGTGCCGCCCCGGCCCGAAGGTGTCCAGCGCCTTGCCGTCGCGGAAGAAGACGGCGGCCTGCCCCTCGCGGACGATGAGCTGGCTGCCGAGGCGGAAATCGCCGGAGCCGCGTTCGGGGATGCGATGGACGATCTCGTTACGCCCCTCGTCCACATACTCGATAATGTCGAAAATGCGTGCCATGGTCCTTTACCTCCTCTTGGCTGCCTTCAGGCACCGATCTCCGCGGTGCCCTTGATGACCTCTTCCCGTTCGTCGAAGGTGTTGTTCGCTTCGCGGGCGATGTCGCGAATGAGCAGAACGGTCGCTTTGACGTCGCCTTCTACCGTCTCCCGCGCCCGTCCGACGGCCTCTTCCAGGCGGCGGGCGTAGTCGAGGAGCGCCGAGTCGAATTGGTAGAGGCGGTCGAGATCGTCCTCCTTGACGCGCACGGCGTCGAACAGCCCTCCATAGCCGTAGGAGGCGGTTCGCACGCGATCGATGAAGGTCTGCAATTGGGTGATGGTGCTGCCGACCTCATCGAGCAACTCGAACTTGCCGACGGAGATGAGGTCTTGCTGCAGTGCATCGAGTTCCCGCTTGATGGGGCGCAGACGACTCACCAGGGTGTCGCGCAGGAGCTTGTCGGCCTCGCGGCGGAGTTCCTTCTGCTTGTACCCCTTGTAGCCGGGGACGGTCTCCGTCAGCTTCTCCTCCAGCGAGGACATTTCTCCCTTGATCTGATCCAACAACGACATGTGAAAGCCTCCTTTCTTGGCTTAGAGCGGTTGCACTTCCATTATAGGGGGAAGGTATGGATTTAGCAACCGGCTTCTCCGGCTGATACGTCTGTCTTCATTACGCACGCGAGGCCCTCAGGTTGCCGACGAATATTCGCCAACTTCCGGCTTCTTCGGTATAATCGGCGAAAAGTCCTCGGGAGGCGGAAGGATGCGACAACTCTGGGCACCGTGGCGCATGGCCTATTTGCAGAGCGACAAGGAGGCCGAGGGAGGAGGCTGCCTCTTCTGCCACAAGATCCAGGCGGATGACGCGGCGGAACAGATTCTCTACCGTGGCGAGCATTGCTACATCACGCTCAACCGCTACCCGTACAACACCGGCCACCTCCTCATCGTCCCCTACCGCCATGTCGATCGGCTGGACGCCCTCGATGAAGTCTCGGCGGCGGAACTCGTCCTGCTCACCCAGGCCGCCTTGCGCGTGCTGGAGGCGGTCTACCACCCCCAGGGCTTCAATATGGGCATCAATCAGGGCCGTGCCGCCGGTGCCGGGGTCGCCGAGCATCTCCACTTGCACGTCGTGCCGCGCTGGAGCGGGGACGCCAACTATATGACGACGATCGCCGAGACCCGCGTCATGCCGGAGACGCTCGTCCAGACCTACGAGCGCCTGCTGCCCCACTTCCGCAAGCTGCGCGATGCTTGAAGGTTCGCTGCCTTTGACCTCGTGGAGCGATCGTCCTCTCGAGGGGCGGCGCGGCGATTTCCTCCACTTCGGCGACTACGCCGAGGCGCTGGCCGAACTGATCCGCAGGAGCGAGAAGCCGCTTACGCTCGGCCTCTTCGGCCCCTGGGGATCGGGCAAGACGAGCTTGCTGCACCTCATCATCCGGCAGTTGCGGCAGACGATGGGGGAGAGGCTGCACGTCGTCTGGTTCAACGCTTGGCGGTACGAGCGGAGCGAACAGGCGATCTGGCGGGCCTTCCTCCTCGCCGTCATCGAGGCGCTGCAGGCGGAGGGCGATCTCTCGGCTGCGCAGCGGCAGCAACTCGAGGACTGGGCGACGCGGCTCTATGCCGACGTGAAGCGCATGGAGCGGGGATCGGTGCAGGTGGACTGGGGGAAGGCGGGGAAGGCCGCCTTGCACCTGGGCCTTTCGCTCCTGCCGACGCCCGCCGGACTGCTCGAGCTGCTGAAGGCCATCGACGATAACGAGAAGGGCTTCGAGGCGCTGGCCGCCGCCTTCGCCCGCGAGGAGCGCGAAATCCACCGCCGACAACTCCTCCTGCTGGAGGAGTTCCGCCGCGGCTTCGAGCGCATCGTCGCGGAGGGGATCGTCGGGCGCGACCATCTGCTCCTGGTCTGCGTGGACGATCTCGACCGTTGCCTGCCCGATCGCGCGCTGGAGGTGATGGAGACGATCAAGCTCTTCCTCGATGTGCCGGGGACGGCCTTCATCCTCGCCGCCGACCACCACCGCATCGAATCGGTCGTCGCGCGCCGCTTTGGGCGGCAGGAGCCGGGGCTGGGGCAGAGCTATCTGGAGAAACTGGTGCAGCTTCCCTTCTACCTGCCCCCGCTGGACGAGGAGCAGGTGGAGACCTTCCTCGCCCGCACCGCTCCCGATCTGTCGGAGGCCGTGCGGACGATCCTCACCCGCGGCTTGGCCCCCAATCCGCGGATGATCAAGCGCACGCTGAATATCTACCACCTCCTCTACGCCCTCGCCCGACGGCGCGAAGCCCGCGGCCTGATGAGCGAGGTCGATCCCGAACGGCTGGCGAAGGTCGTGGTCATCCAGAACCGCTACCGCGATCTCTACCGCGATCTGCTGGCCTATCCCGACCTGCTCCGCGAGCTGGAGCGGCGGGCGACGGGGCGCGAGGTGCTCCTCCCCTCCCTTCCCGGCGACGAGAACGCGCCCCCGCCGATGGTCGAGCGCTACGCCGAGCGCCGTCCCCTGATGCGCATGCTCCAGGTCGGGGCCTCCTTCGAGACGCTGAACGAGGCGCAGATCAAAGCCTACATCCACCTGGCCCTGCCCGCCGATGAACGGAGCGGCGGGGAGACGGCACTTCCCCAGAAGCTGCTGGAGGACCTGCTCAGCGGGGACCGCACCCGTATGCGGGCGGCCATCGGCACGGTCAAGCGGCGGGGCGAGGAGGCCGCCTTCGCCCGTGCCCTGCGGCTCTACCTGCAGGGCGAACGCCCCTCGAGCTGGCAGCAGCGGCTTTCGGCGGCCTCGGCGCTGGCCTACCTGACCCCGGACTGGTTCGACGACCGCACGGTGGAGATTCCCGGCGGCGAGTTCCATTTTGGCGAGGAAGGGGAACTGCGCATGACGGCGGCCTACCGCATCCGCTACCACCTCGTGACCAATGCCGAGTATGCCCGTTTCCTCCGGGAGCATCCCGGCTACGAGGTGCCCTACGTCGAGGCCGAGTGGGCCGAGCCGTACAATTGGGACCGCGAACGGCGCACCTTCCCGGAGGGCAAGGCCAATCATCCCGTCGTGCTGGTAACGTGGGAAGAGGCCCGCGATTACTGCGCCTGGGTTGGCGGGCGGCTGCCGACGGAGGAAGAGTGGGAGCGGGCGGCACGCGGCGACGATGGTCGCACCTTCCCCTGGGGCGAGGTGCCCGATCCCCGACGGGCGAATGTGCGCGAGACCGGCGTCGGGGCGACCTCCCCGGTCGGCGTCTTCCTCGAAGGGTGCAGTCCCTACGGTCTTTTCGATATGGCGGGCAACGTCTGGGAATGGACGGCGACGGCCTACGACCTGACGACCAAGGTGATCCGCGGCGGGGCGTGGAATATGCCCCTGGACAGTGCCCGCACCTGCGTCCGCGAGCGCGGCCATCCGGAGGTGCGGGCGTACAGCATCGGCTTCCGCGTCGCCTTCGATGTGGAGGCGTGAAGAACGGCAAAGCGGAGGCCCTGTGCGGCCTCCGCTTTGGTGTGGAGCGGGTCAGCCCTGCGCTGCGGCTTCCTTCAGGGTGGCGACGAACTCCGCCCACTCATCGGGGAGCAGGTGGATCGTAACCTGCTCCATCTCGATGTGATAGGTCGTCTCCCCGCCGGGACTTTCCGCCTTGAGGACGGCGAAGCGCTCGCTTTCGGCCAGCGTTTCGAGGATGGCTTCTTCTTCCATCTTGGCCTCCTCAGCGTCGGCGGGAGCGGCGGTCGCCGCCGCGCCGGTCGTGGCTGCGGCGATCATTGCTGCGCCGTCCGCCGGAGCGCCCGCCGGTGGGGCGATCGTTGCTCTTCGCCTCGGCCAGGTCCCACCCCTCCAGGACGGCGCGGCGGGAGAGGCGGATGCGTCCGTCTTCGCCCATATCGGTTACCATCACCAGGATTTCGTCGCCGACGTTGACCACGTCGCTGACCTTGTCGATGCGCTTGTCGGAAAGCTGGGAGATGTGCACCATTCCGTCGGTGCCCGGCAGGATTTCGACGAAGGCCCCGAAGTCGGTGAGACGGACGACGCGCCCGCGGTAGATCTTCCCCTCGACGGGGACTTCCATCATCGATTCGATATAGGCCATCGCCCGCTCCGCCCCGTCGCCCTCCGGCGCGGCGATGTAGACGGTGCCGTCCTCCTCGATGTCGATCTTCACGCCGTATTCGGCCTGCAGGGCGCGGATGTGCTTCCCGCCGGGGCCGATGAGCAGCCCGATCTTCTCCGGGTCGATGTGGGTGATGAGCATCTTCGGCGCGTAGCGGGAGAGGTGCTCGCGCGGGGCGGGGATGGCGGCGGTGATGACGTCGATGATCTGCATCCGCGCCACACGGGCTTGCTCCAGCGCCTCGGCGAGAATCTGCCGCGTTACGCCCTTGATCTTGATATCCATCTGCAGGGCGGTGATCCCCTTGCGCGTTCCGGCGACCTTGAAGTCCATATCGCCCAAGTGATCCTCCATCCCCTGGATGTCGGTGAGGACGCGGTAGCGCTCGCCGTCGGTTACCAGCCCCATCGCAATGCCGCCGACAGGAGCGCTGATCGGCACACCGGCATCCATCAGCGCCAGGGAACTGCCGCAGACGGAGGCCATCGAGGTGCTGCCGTTGGAGGACATCACCTCGCTGACGACGCGGATGGTGTAGGGGAAGTCCTCCTCCTTCGGCAAGACGGGGATGAGCGCCCGCTCGGCCAGCGCGCCGTGGCCGATCTCGCGCCGCTTGGGGCTGCGGATGGGCCAGACCTCGCCGGTGGAGAAGGGCGGGAAGTTGTAGTGGTGGATGTAGCGCTTCGTCTCCTCCGGGAAGAGGTCATCGAGCATCTGCTCCTCGTTGGGCATGCCCAAGGTTGCCAGGCTGAGCACCTGCGTCTCCCCGCGGGTGAAGAGGCCGGAGCCGTGCGGGCGCGGCACCAGATTGACCTCCGCCTCCAGCGGGCGGATGGTCACGGGGTCGCGTCCGTCGGGGCGGATGCCCTCGTCGAGGATGCGGCGGCGGACGACCGCCTTCAGCACCTCGTGGAAGGCCTCGCCGACCTGCTTCTCCGTCCAGTCGTTGGCCTCCATCTCCTCCTTGAGCGCCGCCGTAACCTCCTCCTCCAGCGCGTCGAGTGCCTCGATGCGCTCGCCCTTGAGGAGCGTCGTCGCCAGGAGTTGCTCCAGCTTGCCCTCGGCCAGCTCGCGGACGCGCTCCGCCAGTCCCTCCGGCATCTCGGAGACGATGTAGTCGCGCTTCGGCTTGCCGATGGCCTCGCGCATCTCCTTCTGCACGCGGATGACATCCTGGATGGATTGGTGGGCCAACTCCAGCGCGTCCACCATCACCGACTCGGAGACCTCGTTGGCCCCCGCCTCGACCATGATGATCGCCTCTTCGCTACCGGCGACGCGCAGGTCGAGGTCGCTCTTCTCCAGTTGCTCGATCGTCGGGTTGACGATCAACTCGCCGTCCACGTAGCCGATGCGCACCGCCCCGATCGGCCCCTCGAAGGGGACATCGGAGATGGTGAGCGCGGCGGAGGAGGCGATGATGCTCAGCATATCGGGCTGGTACTCATCGCCCTGCGAGAGGACGGTCACGATGATCTGCACCTCGTTGCGCATCCCCTTGGGGAAGAGCGGACGGATGGGGCGATCGATGAGGCGGCTGGTGAGGATCGCCTTTTCCGAGGGGCGTCCCTCGCGGCGGAAGAAGGAGCCGGGGATGCGTCCGGCGGCGTAGAGCCGCTCCTGGAAATCGACGGTGAGGGGGAAGAAGTCGATCCCCTCGCGCGGCTTGCGCGACATCGTCGCCGTGGCGAGGACGACCGTCTCGCCCTGGCGGGCGACGACCGCGCCCCCGGCCAATCGGGCCAGCTTGCCCGACGACAGGATGACCTGGTCCTTGCCCAGTTGGGCGGTGAATGACTTTTCTTCTAACATACGGAAAACCTCCTTGAATTGAGCCGCCCTGCTTCGGCGGTGAACGGAGGTCAGAAACTGGGGAATGCGGTGCAGGCTCTGCATCCCAATCCCCAATTCCTACCTCGCGTTCACGGCGTGGCGGGCGGGATTTGCCTACAACAAACGAGTAGATGTGGATTTCCCCACACCTACTCGTCTGTGGCGACCACCGAAAGATGCCTACTTGCGCAGACCCAGCCGACGGATCAACTCCCGATAGCGCTCCGGGCTTACCTTCTTCAGATAAGCGAGCTGTCGCCGGCGTTGACCCACCATCTTGAGCAGCCCGCGGCGGGAATGCTCATCGTGCTTGTGGGTCTTCAGGTGCTCCGTCAGGTGGTTGATGCGGTAGGTGAGGAGAGCAACCTGAACTTCCGGCGAACCGGTGTCGTCCGGCGTGCGGGCAAACGCCTTGATGATCTTTGCCTTTTCTTCCTTGCTTAGCACTGCCGTTCTCCTTTTTGAGATTTTCGACTGCCGAATTCGTCAGAATGCGCGAACATCTTGACGGGGGTAGTGTACCACAGAAGGCAGGTGGGGCAAGGGGAGCGGTAAAGGAGCAGCTTGGGTGGGAATGCACCCTGTGCGCGTAATGCTTGACAGCCCCCTGAAGGTGGGATATTATTTACTTGGGGTGTGAAGGAGTGGGAATTTCCCCTGTCAGGGAGCGTATGCGGCGGACGTGCAGCCGGAACGTTTCGCACGCAGCGAAATCGGGGGGATTAGAGGGCGGCTTAGCAGACTGGCAAGGTTGTGAGTTTACGGAGGGAATGATGGCTACAGTAGCTCAGATGACAAAAGAAGAGCTGCGAGAGATGATCGAAACTGCGGTTGAACAAAAGCTGATAGAATTGCTTGGCGACCCTGATGAGGGTCTGCCTATTCGAAAAGCAGTTCGCGATAGGCTCTTGCGCCAAAGGCAAGCAGTGGCAAACGGTGAACGCGGTGAACCGTTTGAAGATGTGATTCGGCGTCTTGGATTGGAGTGATGGCTGAGTATCGCGTCCGCATCTTGGAGGCAGCATCTCAAGACTTGGCGCGATTGGACAAGCCTGTAGGACGTCGTATCGTTCAGCGCATCAACTGGCTGGCTACGAACCTGGAGGCGATTCGTCTTGAGGCATTGACCGGTGACTTTACAGGATTTTACAAGCTTCGCGTAGGTGATTATCGTGTCATTTATGAAGTTCTCTGGGATGAAGAGACTATAGTGATTCACGCGATCGGTCACCGCCGAGAGATTTATCGAGGAAGGTGAAAAGATACAGGCATTACACCAATGTTAAGCCGACCGCTTCGCTCGACGCCCGGCCAAGCCGCTCATCCGCCGCCCTGTTGGGCAATCAAGGACGAGACAAGGAGTTTTGAGGTAATATGGAAAGCAAATCGCCAAAACTTTGGGCAATTGTTACGATATCGGTTGCTACTATAGGGTGCATAAGCACTATAGTGGCCGCTGTTCTCAGTGCACCATGGATAACACAAGTGTTGTTTACTCCAACGCCTATGCCAAACATTGCAACGGCGGTGTCGGGAACGCAAGCCGCATTGATGCTCACAGCCTCTCCCCCGTCAGTGCAAGTGTCACCCACTCAACTTACGCCCTTACCGTCGATGATTGCAGGAAATAATTTGTCTCCCACGGTGCCACCCACTCCCGATATTATTGCGTCGCCAGTTTCTCCTTCGAGTGGTACAAACTTATGGCATGCGAAGTTTTACGACAATACTGATTTTAAGGAACCAGCTGTATTTGAGCGGGAAGATTCTTTAATTTCCTTTGATTGGGGAACAGCCAACCCGGCCCCCAACGTTCCCAAAGATAATTTTAGTATACATTGGTCAAAATGTGTAACATTGGAAGAACGATATTACACATTTTCGGCATCTACTAGCGACTACCTACTTATATCTGTCGATGGGAGCGAAGTGATAAAGATATATTACGGTGGTTCTGACAATGTGGATTACTACGTTTCTGCGGGGCAGCATTGTATTGATGTGTACTACTATGATGGAAGCGGTAACGCATCTGTATATGTGGAATATAAACCGGGATTGGCCCCTACTCCTTCGAGTGGTACAAACTTATGGCATGCGAAGTTTTACGACAATACTGATTTTAAGGAACCAGCTGTATTTGAGCGGGAAGATTCTTTAATTTCCTTTGATTGGGGAACAGCCAACCCGGCCCC
>JALXBP010000102.1:46609-47056 GCA_026991395.1 Anaerolineae bacterium
TGTGTAACATTGGAAGAACGATATTACACATTTTCGGCATCTACTAGCGACTACCTACTTATATCTGTCGATGGGAGCGAAGTGATAAAGATATATTACGGTGGTTCTGACAATGTGGATTACTACGCTTCTGCGGGGCAGCATTGTATTGATGTGTACTACTATGATGGAAGCAGCAACGCATCTGTATATGTGGAATATAAATAAAGTAATGCCCAACCATGCGTGCAGCCGACCCGCCTTTAGCGGGAGAGAGTCGGCGCGATTTTTGTAAATCTGGGCTATGCTAAAATTGTGTTGAAATTGCAAAGTCGGCGGGCGGCTAACGCTCCCGTTAAGCCGACCGCTTCGCTGCGCTCGCGCTCGGCTTAACAGGGCGGCGTCTGGCTTCCGCCATCCGCAAGTTAGGCCGCCGCGAGCGGAGCGAGCAAGGCCTGACTTGCGGAT